>CAJLFQ010000001.1 GCA_905205975.1 uncultured Eubacteriales bacterium
GCTGATTTGTAATCAGCAGGTCGGGGGTTCGAGTCCGTCCACCAGCTCCATTTTCGCTGGCTGCTCCGGCGAAACAATTTCATATGGGAGAGTTCCCGAGTGGCCAAAGGGGACAGACTGTAAATCTGCTGTCTATGACTTCGGTGGTTCGAATCCACCCTCTCCCACCAAAAGCCGAAGACGATGTCTTCGGCTTTTTTTGAAAACGCCGCATGCCGAATCAAACAATCAAAGGAGACAAACCAGATGAAAGAACGGCTGATGAACATTCTGAACGGAGAAACCGAAAACCGCATTCTCCCGTTTTTCTGGCAGCACGGCGAAGACGACCAAACACTGCTGACGGAGCTGCATACGATTTATGAAGCCGGTATCCGCTCCGTCTGCTTCGAGTCCCGCCCGCATGAGGGTTTTCTGACCGACGCCTGGTGGGACGACATGAGGCTTCTGCTCGACGCATGCGGGCGATTGGGCATGGAGGCGTGGATTTTAGACGACAAATGCTTTCCGACCGGCTATGCCAACGGCGCGCTGACGGCGCATCCGGCGCTCTGCAAACGCGCGCTGACGGAGAAACACATGGATGTCAGCGGTCCGATCGAGGACGGCGCCGTTCTTGCGGAGGGCTGGGGCGATCCGAAGCAGGAGGATCGGCTGTTTGCCGTGATTGCGTGCCGATGCGGGGCGGGAGATACGCTGACAGGCGACCGGATGGATCTGACCGAAGCCGTGCAGGACGGTCTGGTGCCGCTGCACCTGCCGGAAGGTGTCTGGCGGATTTTCTTTTTCTTTGAGCGCCCCGTCAGAGACGGGCACGTCGATTTTACCAGCCCGGATTCAGCATCACTGCTGGTAGAAACGGTCTACGAGCCGCATGCGGAGCATCTGGGCGCCTATTTCGGACATCCGCTCCGCGGTTTTTTCAGCGATGAACCGTACATCATGAACAGTGCGTCTTTTCCAGCCGGCGGGAAAGCCAATCCCTACGGCAGCTATCCGTGGAACCGCTTCATTGAGTCGGCGTTTGCCGAAGCAGTCGGGGCAGACTGGCGAACCCGGCTCCCGTCGCTCTGGTTTCCGATGACCGGGGTTTCGCCGGCATGCCGCACCGCCTACATGGAAATTGTCAGCCGGCTGTTCCAGCAGAATTTCAGCGAACGGCTGGGCGATTGGTGCCGCGCACACGGGGTCGAATCCATCGGCCACATCGTGGAGGACGCAGGGCAGCACGCCAACATGGGCGGCGGCGGACACTATTTCCGCGCGCTGTCCGGGCAGGACATGGCGGGAATTGACGTCGTGCTGCACCAGATCGTCCCGGGCATGTCGGATCACGCCAACGTGTGTGCCTGCTGGTATGACGTCGCCGACCCGGATTTCTTCCACTTTGGGCTGGCAAAGCTGGCCGCATCCGCTGCGCGGACGGAGCCGCGCAAGCACGGGCAGGCGCTCTGCGAGATTTTCGGCGCCTACGGCTGGGCGGAGGGCCTGAAAATGATGAAGTACCTGACGGACCATATGCTGGTTCGCGGGCTGAACGTCTTTGTGCCGCATTCCTATTCGGTGCGTTTCCCGGATGAAAGTCCGCCGCAGCTCGGTCAGAAGCACAATCCGCAGACGCGCCTGTTCCGCCATCTGATGGCGTATATGAGCCGGCTGGCGACGCTGTTTGGCGACAACCGGCAGCGCTGTGCGCCGTGCGCGGTCTGCTATTCCGCCGAGGCCGATTGGTCCGGACAGCCGTTCCAGCCGTTTGAACAGCTGGCGCGCCTGCTGACGGAAGCGCAGATTGATTTTGACGTCGTGCCGTTTGACACGCTGGCGGCTGCACCGGATGCCTATCGCGCCGTTGTCGCGCCGATGGCGGCGTGCCTGCCGGAGGCGGCAATCCGTGCGCTGACCGCTGCAGCCGAATCCGGCGCCGAGATTCTTTTTGCAGACAAACCGACGGAAACAGCGTGCGAATCGCCGCAGGTTCGCCTTGAATGGCCCTCCGGCGGACGGTTTCATACCGTCCCGCAGGCGGAAATTGCCGGGTGGCTCCGTGCAAACGGAATGGCAGGCCTGACGGTTCAGCCGGCAAACCGCTTCCTGCGCGTCAGCCATTTCGCGTCAGGCGGTCTGCACGCCTACCTGCTCACAAACGAATCGATTCATGATGCAGTCGATGCGACGGCGGTGTTTGCGCCGTTTTCAGGCGGAGCATACGCCGTTTACGACGCGATGGAGAACCGCGCCGTCCGCTGCTGCGCGGAAACGGCTGAAATCCCGGTTCATCTGGCGCCGTATGCGTCACGCGTCTATCTGTTCGGCGACCTGCCGGAAGCGATTCCGGATGCGCCGAAACCGTTTGCCGCGGAAAAAACCGTTCCGCTGAATGCGCCGTGGCAGCTGACGCTTTACCGGGCGGAGGATTACCCGAACGGTCAGCCGATGACAGTCATGCCGCTTTCGGCGCTCGAAAATGTCACCGCGCCCGCCCGGTTCCCGCGGTTCGGCGGCGTCATGCAGTATGAAACGTCGTTTGTATGGGAACAGCCGGACGCCGGGCGGTGCCAAATCGATCTGGGACAGGTCGGTGAAACGGCAGAAGTCTGGCTCAACGGAAATTTCGCCGGCGTTTGCCTGACGCCTCCGTACCGGTTCGAATGCGCCGGATGCCTGAAAACAGGGGAGAATCAGCTGAAAGTTGTCGTCACCAACACATTGGGCTATGAACAGCGGGATGAGCTTTCAAAATATCTGCTTTTAGAGCCTTCCGGCCTGCTCGGACCGGTGTTTTTGAGCGCAGAACCGGCGGAATGACGCGCATGCAGCGTGTTTCGTCCCGGCAAATACCGCAGACGGCGTGCCGGGCGCCCTTTGCTGAATGCAGCGGCTGACAGGCAAAGCTGCGGCGCGATCCGATTCAGACCCATCCGCGCTGCAGACCCGCCAGAAAGGAAGAAAGTCCCACCATGATCCTACGAACACTGGCCAAAAGCCAACGGCAATACAAAAAAACATCGCTGCTGACCATGCTGTGCGCCATGATAGAAGTCGTTTTTGAGATCCTGATTCCGCTCAGCATTTCAAAACTGCTGGACAGCGGCATCGAGCAGGGCGTGATGACATGCGTCTGGAAATACGGCGCCGTCCTGATTGCGCTTGCGCTGATGCAGATGGTGACCGGCATTTTAGCGGCGCGCTTCGGGGCAAAAGCCTCGGTCGGCTTTGCTGCAAACCTCCGGCAGGATATGTACGCCAACGTCCAGACGTTTGCTTTCTCCAACATCGACAAATTCTCAACGGCGTCGATTGTCACCCGTCTGACCACCGACGTGACCAACGTGCAGAATGCCTATCAAATGCTGATCCGCATGGCGATCCGCGCACCGTTCATGCTGATTTTCGCCATGATCGTCTCCTTCCGCATCAGCCGGGAGATTTCGATGATTTTTCTCTATGTCGTTCCGGTTCTGGCGGTGCTGCTGGGGCTGATCGTCCGCTGCGTGCATCCGGTTTTTGTCCGGGTCTTCAAAACGTATGACGAGCTGAACAACGTCGTGCAGGAAAACGTCCGCGGCATCCGCGTCGTCAAATCCTTCAACCAGGAAGCGCATGAAACAGAAAAGTTCCGCAGCGTCTCCGAACGCATCTACCGCGGGTTCGTCAAGGCGGAGCAGATCATCACGCTGAACGGCCCCGTCATGCAGACATGCGTCTACACCTGCCTGATCCTGATTTCGTGGTTCGGCGCCAAGGCCGTCGTCGCCAGCGGCAACCATGCGGCGCTCGGCCTGACGACCGGCAGCCTCACGGCGCTGTTTACCTACGCCATGCAGATTCTCATGAGCCTGATGATGCTGTCGATGGTGTTCGCCATGATCACGATCGCCAACTCCTCCGCACAGCGCATCGCGGAGCTGCTGGAAGAAAAAACGGACATCCAAAATCCGGAACACCCGGTTTATGACGTCCAGAACGGCGAAATCATCTTTGACCACGTCGATTTCGTCTATGCCTCCAAGGCCGACAAAAAGGTGCTGGACGATATCAGCCTGACGATTCGTTCCGGCGAAACGATCGGCATCATCGGCGCAACCGGCGCGTCGAAGTCGTCGCTGGTGCAGCTGATCCCGCGGCTGTACGATGTGACCGGCGGAAGCCTGAAGCTCGGCGGCGTCGACGTCCGGCAATACGACATCGAATCGCTCCGCGAAGCCGTCGCCATGGTGCTGCAAAAGAATGAGCTTTTCTCCGGCACGATTGCCGAAAATCTCCGCTGGGGCAACGAATCGGCCACCGACGAAGACCTGCGCCATGTCTGCAAACTGGCGTGCGCCGCAGAATTCATCGAAGCCATGCCGGACGGCTACGAAACGCACATCGAACAGGGCGGCGCCAACGTTTCCGGCGGTCAGAAACAGCGCCTCTGCATCGCGCGCGCCCTGCTGAAGAAGCCGAAGGTTCTGATTCTCGACGACTCCACAAGCGCCGTCGATACGAAAACGGACGCCATGATCCGCAAGGCGTTTGCCGAGGATATCCCGGAAACGACGAAAATCATCATCGCACAGCGCATCAGCTCCGTGCAGCACGCCGACCGGGTCATCGTCCTGGAAGACGGGCGGATAGACGCCGTCGGTACGCATGAGGAACTGCTCCGTTCGTGCAGAATTTACCGCGAAGTCTTTGAATCGCAGCAGAAAGGGGATGCCGAACATGCGTAAACCGGAAACGGCTGAAAGAATGCCCGGCGGCAAGCCGCCGGCCCGCAAACCCGACTGGAACGCCGCCAAACGGCTGCTCGGCTATATGAAGCCCTATCGGTTCACGCTGGCGCTGGTGGCGCTGTTCATCCTGCTCAGCGCAGTCGCCGGGGCGGCTTCCTCCATGTTCCTCCAGACGCTCATAGACGATTACATCACGCCGCTGCTGGCGGAGGCGCACCCGGTCTATACCGGCCTGATACACGCGCTGATCACGATCGGCCTTGTCTATCTGGCGGGGATTCTGTCCAACTGGCTCTCCAGCCGGCTGATGGTCAAGGTCGCCCAGCAGACGCTCCGGCAGATCCGCGACGATATGTTTGAAAAAATGCAGCGTCTGCCCATCCGGTACTTCGACACGCATACCCACGGCGATACGATGAGTCTCTACACCAACGATACGGATACGCTCCGGCAGATGATTGCACAGTCGCTGGCGCAGCTGATGTCGTCGTTCTTCACGATTGCGGCCGTGTTTGTCTGTATGCTGCTCACAAGCGTCTGGCTGACGCTGCTCGTCTGCGCGGCGATGGCCGGCGTGCTGAAAATCGCCAAAACGGCCGCCGGCAAAATCGGCGTCTACTTCATGGCGCAGCAGAAATCGCTTGCCGACCTGAACGGCTATATCGAAGAGATGGTCAACGGCCAGAAGGTCGTCAAGGTTTTCAACCATGAAGAAGCCGCCAAACGGGAACTCGGTGAAAAAAACCGCATCTGGCAGGAAAACGCAACCCGCGCCAACGGTCAGGCGTTCTCCCTGATGCCGCTCATGAACGCGATGGGTTATTTCCTCTATGTGCTGGTCGCCATCGTCGGCGGCTATATGGCCGTCTCCGGCGTGACCAACGTCGCCCTGACCGGCGCCAACACGCTGACGCTCGGCATGCTCGCCTCCTTCCTCACGCTGTCCCGGAACTTCGTCAACCCGGTCTCGCAGATTTCCAACCAGTTCAACGCCATCGTCACCGCGCTGGCCGGCGCCGCGCGCATCTTTGCCTTCATGGATGAACCGCCCGAAGCAGACGACGGCTATGTCACGCTGGTGAACGCCGAAGAGAAAGACGGACAGCTGGTCGAAACCGACCATCATACCGGCCTGTGGGCGTGGAAGCATCCGCACGGCGACGGCACGCTGACGTATACGAAGCTCGAAGGGCGCGTCGTCTTTGACCACGTCGATTTCGGCTATGTGCCGGAAAAAGAAGTCCTGCACGACATCACGCTGTACGCCGAACCGGGGCAGAAAGTCGCGTTTGTCGGCGCGACCGGCGCCGGGAAGACGACGATTACGAACCTCATCAACCGTTTCTACGACATCGCCGACGGTAAAATCCGCTATGACGGCATCAACATCAACAAGATCAAAAAGGCCGACCTCCGCCGGAGCCTCGGCATCGTCCTGCAGGATGTCAACCTCTTCACCGGGACGGTCATGGAGAACATCCGCTACGGCAACCCGGCTGCGTCGGATGAGGCGTGCATCGCCGCCGCCAAACTCGCCAACGCCGACAATTTCATCCGCATGCTGCCGGAGGGGTACAACACCGTGCTCAAAGGCGACGGCAGCGGCCTCTCGCAGGGACAGCGCCAGCTGCTCTCCATCGCCCGCGCCGCCGTCTCCGATCCGCCGGTCATGATCCTCGACGAGGCGACCAGCTCCATCGATACCCGCACCGAGGCGCTCGTGCAGGACGGGATGGATAAGCTGATGAAAGGCCGGACGGTTTTCGTCATCGCGCACCGGCTGTCCACCGTGCAGAACGCCGACGTCATCATGGTGCTCGACCACGGCCGCATCATCGAACGCGGCAGCCACGAAAAACTCATCGCCGAAAAGGGCACCTACTATCAGCTCTATACCGGCGCATTTGAACTTGAATAAACAAAAAAAGCCCTCTGATAAAACGTCAAAGGGCTTTTTTGTATCAAAAAGTCGAAAACGCTTGACATAAAACGCGCAATATGGTATCATTCAATTACAAACCGAAAACCGAACAAAAAGAACGCAGACAAGAAACGGCAGAGGAGCAGAAGAATCAGTCAGACTCAAAAATCAGAAAAAAACAGTCATCAAAAATCAGATGGAAGGGGCAGATTTGCAATGACGAAAAAGGGAGTCATTCGGCTGTCGGTCGCGGCAGGCATTCTGGCACTTGTGATCGGTTTCATTTTCTACGCCCGATGGTATTACAAACCCATCTACCGTGAAGGGACGTATGACCTGCAAAGCGAAACGGGCGAAACGCTGACGGTTTCTGCCCGCTTCCGAATCCAACGGTCCTTTTTTGACGCGACGGTCATTCTGTGCAGGGTAGACGTCGCGGGCGTCACCTATCAGAATTACTGGTATGACTGGCACAAATTGGACGTCGGTACCTATAATCTGCCGACGGCGGCGGGCATCCGGCGCAAATGGAAGCAGGTGAAAAGCGGGGGCGAAGGGTGGCCCTACTGGATTTATGATCAGGATCTTTTCTCCGATCAACCATTAGACGGCTCGGCGGTCTGCGTTTTCATCCGGCTCTATGTGAAAGACTGGACGGAGATGGAGCAGCTGACGATCTTTTGGGTGCCGCCGAAAGACGGCGCCGGTCCGGCGTCCATCCAGCAGATCGCGAGCGGTATGTATACCGGCACACGCCGAAAATCATAAGAAAAACAGCGGGACAGCAATCTGTCCCGCTGTTTTTGATTTGAAAAATGGCAAACGGCCGTCAGAACAGTGCCGCCAGCACCAAAAGCGCAGCCGCCAGACCGGCCAGCAGGCCCAAAGCGCGCAGCAGCCGCGCCTTTTTTTGCTCCGTTTCGTCGGCATCCCAGAAAAACCGCAGCCGCGCGAGCAGACCGCCGCCCATCAGATCGCCGTAGGTGAGCGTCTCCGTTTCATATCGCTCCGGTGCGGCTGCATCGAGGCGGAAGACGCGCACGCCCCGCATCGGCCCGCCGTAGCAGCGGAACGATGCGCACGGCGTCTGCACAAGGTCGATCCCGCGGAGACGCCCGACAAAACAGTTCCGGTGGTCATGCCCGGAGACGACGGCCAGCACGCCGCCCTGAAGTTCAAAGGCGTCCAGTTCGCCGGTGTTGATGCTGCACGGGTGCGGATAAGCGCCCAGCACGCCGGCGGCGCAGGCGGGATTCAGCCGCCAGAACCGCCCTTCATGCGGGACGGCGCCGGGGCTTCCGGCAGGCGCCTCTTCCAGCAGCAAAAGCGTTTCCGGGATGGGGATGTGCTGGAAAACGAGCGACGGCACAGGCACACCACCGTTTTCGGCGCGCAGTTGTTCGGCGCGTCCCGAAAACCATGCAATCGATTCCGGGGGAACGTGCGTGTAAACGGGTCTGCCGGAATCGTCGGAACCCGCCGAATTGAGCAGCCAGAGCGCGAACGCCGTCCGGGTTCCGTCGGCACTCTGAATTCGGATCAGCCCGGAACCGGGCGTCAGCCGGGGATCATCCGGCACCGGCCCGGCAAAGCAGGGCGACGAGGCATAAATCGCCGCCTGTTCCGCCTTGGAGATGACGTTCATATCGTCGTGGTTGCCGAAGAGAAAGGCGAACGGGATCCTTCTCTGTTCGAGCGGGCGAAGCAGATGGCGGATGGCGCGCCGCATCCGCCGGAAGATGGCGGCCGGCCGGTGCGCGCTCTGCCGACGGCCGAACCGCGCATCGCCCAGATGGTTGCCCAGAATGTTGTCCCCCGTGAAAACGACGAGATCGGGCCGGACGCGGTCATACGCGGCGTCAAGCATCCGGAACATTGCCCGGCGGACAAAGTGCAGATCCTGCGCGTCGCTGACCTGCAAAATGGTGAACCGGCCGTCCGGCCGGCAGCGCAGCGAAAACGTCATTCAAAACCCCTCCTGTATGCAGGGTATGCAGAGCGCCGGGAATGATTCTATGGGTCAAACGTCGATCACTTCGCCGGTTGCAAAGAAATACACGCGCCGCGCGGCGATGTTCCGGCCGGTCATCTCGGTCAGCGCGTCGGCATAGATCGCAAGCTGCGGCGCATAGGCCGCGGCGCGGGCGGGGGAAGTCGCTTTCGTGACGGCGTCCGTTTTGAAATCGAGAATCGCCAGCGAACCGTCGTCCAGCTCCGTATACAGGTCAATGACGCCTTGCAGCAGCATGGATTCGCCCGCGCCGTTTGCCGGGAAATAGCGGGCGGCGTCGGTCAGAATCGAGAACTTGAACTCGCGGTGAACGCGCTCCGGCGGCAAAGCGGCAATCTCACGGCCGAGCGGCGACTGATAGAAGCGCAGCAGGTCGCGGCGACGGATGGCAGACGCCTGCGCCGGCGTCATCTGATTGTTTTTCCGCAGCGTTTCGATGCCGGCGTCGATTTCCGCTTCGCTCTGATAGGCGCGCACCGGCAGCAGCTGCATGGCGAGGTGCGTCGCCGTCCCGCGTTCTGCGGCGCTCAGCGCGGTGCGCTCCGACAGGAAACGCGGTACGGTATGCGTTTTCGGCGCATCGGCAGCCGGTGGGGTGCGCAGTGCGGCGGTCTCGGTATCATCGGCGCAGAGCCGCTTATAGATGGTCGCCGTCAGCTTGGCGGGCAGCGACGCAGCGGCGGCGTGCGGATAGACGAAAGCCAGCTGCTCTCGGATTTCGGCGCAGAGCGCTTCATCGGGCGCGGGCATCTCCGGGCGCGGCGCAGCGGGAACCACAGCCGGCGGCGCCGCCACGCGGTGAATGGCGAATACCCCTTCGCCGGCCGGAATGGCGACCGCTTCCACCCATGCGGCAAACGACCGGTGATTCCGGCAATAGGCGGCCGGAACCGGCGGCAGACCGGCTTCGAGCGGGCGCAGCGCCTTTTCCATATCGTTGTGGCGCGTGATGAGAATCAGCTTCTCCCGCGCGCGCGTCATCGCGACGTAGAGAATGCGCAGCTCTTCCGAAAGCTGCTCCGAAAGCAGCGCGTCGTAAATCGCTTCCCGCTGCAAGGTGGTTTGTTCCACGCTCGTCAGCCAGTCCCGCGCGGGGAGACCGAGACCGAGCGTCGGATGCAGCACGGCGGCGTCCGAACGGTCAAAACGGATCGATTCCGAAAGCCCCGCGAGCAGCACGATCGGGAATTCCAGCCCTTTGGAACCGTGTACGCTCATCAGCCGGACACTATCGCTGTCGGCGGACGCGGGCTGACGCGGCGCGGCGCCGCGTTCCTCTAAACGGCGGAGATACCGGACAAAATCGCCGAATCCGCCGAGGCGCTCATACCGCTGCGCCATGCCGAGCAGCAGGCGGATGTTAGCGCTCCGCGATGAACCGCCCGCCATCGCGGAAAACACGGCGGCGGCAGATGTCTCTTCGATCAAATAGGCGACGGCGTCCCCGGCCGAGCGGCTTGCGACGGTCAGGCGCATCGCGTCAAACCGGCGCAGGAACCCGGCGGCGCGCGCAGAAAGCGCGGTTTCGCCGTCGGCGCAGGCGATCAGCGAATCCAGAAAACATCCGGCCCGTTCGTTGGCGGCGCGGATCTGCGCCAGATCGTCAAAGGAAAACCCAAAGAGCGGCGACGCCATGCAGGCGGGCAGATCCAGCCCGCCCACGGGGTTGTCTACTGCGCGGAGCAGCGCGACGAGCGCCGTGATTTCCGACGTTTCAAAAAACGCTTCCCGCTTGTCGGCATCCGTGGCCAGACCGTGCGCCTGCAGTGCACGGCAGTAAATCGGTGCACGGTTTTTCATATTGCGGAGCAGAATGGCAAAATCGCCGCAGCGGCAGGGGCGCGTATCGCCGTCTTTCCCGGAGACAGGGAATCCTTCGTCGATCATCGACTGAATGGCGGAAGCGACGTAAACGGCTTCCCGCTCGGTTGCGCTGAGCAGAATCCCGTCTTCGTCGCCGCCGTCGTCTTCTCCGGCCAGATTCAGAATGTGCAGCTCCGTCCGGTAAAGCGCATTCGGTTCGTCGCCGCGGCCGCAGCGCAGCCGTTCCGCTTCGCTGTATGCCATTTCGCCGAGCGCCTGACTCATCAGATGCTCAAAGACGAGGTTCGCGCTGCTGAGCACCTCGGGGCGGGAGCGGAAATTGTCGGAGAGGACGATGGCCTGACAGTCCGGGTCTGCGGCGTTGGCGTATGCATCCCGCCGCCGCAGGAAAATCGTCGGGTCAGCCCGGCGGAAACGATAGATGGACTGCTTGACGTCGCCGACCATAAACAGGCTGCAATCGGCTGCGAGCATCCGGAAAATCAGATCCTGAAGACCGTTGGTGTCCTGATATTCATCCACCATGATTTCAACGAGCGCCTGGCTCTTTTCTAAGGCGAGCTGCGTCGGCTGGAATGCGCCGGACGCGTCTTTTTCGGCGAGCAGGCGGACGGCGAGATGCTCCAGATCGGCGAAATCGAGGACGTTCGCGTCGGTTTTCAAAGCGGTAAACAGTTCGCCCAGCCGGACGACCAGCCGGAAAAATTCCTGCTGCAGCGGCGCGGCGTTGTGAAACGCGGCGGCGGTCATCTCCGTCGATTCGCGCAGCACGTCGCCGCGCATCTTCTTGCGCCAGTCGTATGCCTCGTCGCGCACGCCGGCCAGAAACGCCAGCGCTTCCGCGGGCAGGTCTTTGGAGGCGCGGATGGTCGGCTTGCGGTCAATCGCGTCAAACATCTCAAAATTCCGGCGGCAGGCGCTCCAGTTGCCTTCGGAAGCGGTCAGCCGGATGTTTTCCATCAGCCGCTGTTCGATTTCCGCCGTTTCGATCGCCCGCGTGACCTTATCGTTGACGTCCAGCAGGAGCAGGTCGGCAATGCCGCGTTCATACCCGGCGGCAAGGGATTCGGCCTGCTGCGCGATGACGGACAGGTGCATCCGCCCCCATGGCGTCGCGCCCAGGTTGACGAGGTTGGAATCGGCGCTGTCCGACCGGCGTGCGGCGATGTATGCTTCGCTGTCGGCTTCGCTTTCCAGCCAGATATATGCCTTTTTGATGAGCTCGCATAGGCGGCCGTCTCCCTTGTCGGCGGTATTGGAGACGATGTCCAGCAGGGCTGAAAAATCCGGGCTGTGCTGTGCGTGCGCTTCCTCCATCAGCTGCTCCGCCGCTTCGTCGAGCAGCAGGAGCGTTTCATCGTCGTCCGGCAGCCGGAAATCGGGGCGCAGGTGCAGCGTGTGGAAATTTTCGCGGATCAGCGAGAGGCAGAACGCGTGCACGGTCATGATCTGCGCGGTGTGAACGAGATTCATCTGACGGCGCAGGTGCCGGTTCTGCGGGTCTGCGGCCAGCGCCTCGGTCAGCCGCTTCAAAATGCGGGAACGCATTTCTGCGGCAGCGGCGTTTGTAAACGTGACAATCAGAAAGCGGGAGATATCGCAGGGGTCTTTTTCATCGGTCAGCCGCCGGAAGACGCGCTCCACCAGAACGGCTGTCTTTCCGGAACCGGCGGCTGCGGAGACAAGCGTCCGGCGGCTACGGCATGTGATGGCCTGCTGCTGCTGTTCGGTCCAGTTCATGCGCGATTCTCCTTTGCAATCGGTGTTTGACCGGCTTCCTGGCCGGGCGCGGGCGGCTCTGCATCATCCGGCGGGGCGTCCGCTTCATGCAGGGCGAAGAAATCCGCGCTGCTGAGCGAGAACGGCTTTCGGATTTCGTCCAGACCGTTCGACGGGTCAAACCGGCAGAGCCGGTGAAAATCGCAATAGGTACAGGTGCGATCCATCGGGTTGCAGGTGATGCTGCCGCCGGAAAGCGCCGCTTTCGTCTCCCGCATGAGCCGGGCGATGTGCCCTTTCAGAATGGCGAACTGGCGCGGGCTGACCAGCGCGGAGCGCGACCGCCGGGAAACGACGCCGCCCTCGATGGAAACGGGCAGAAACTGTTCCTTTTCCCCTTCGCCGACGGCCTCCATCGCCAGAATGACCTCGTCGTCGTCGAGCACGATTCCGCGGCAGCGGCGCGCCTTGCGGCATTCGTCGGCAACCGCTTCCGGCGGCATGCCGGGCGTCAGAGAGACGAACCGGTTGCCGATCGGCTTGTAGAGCACGCCGGCAGGGCGCATGGACTGATCCCGTGCGGCGACGGCGAAGAGATAAAGCAGCAGCTGGATGCCGACGCCGTTTTCCACATCGGCGTAGGAAAAGTTCCGGCTGCCGGATTTGTAGTCGACGACGCGGATATAGCGCTTGCCGTCGACTTCCCACATATCGATGCGGTCGACCTTGCCGGACAGCCGGACGGTTTCGCCGCCTGCGTCGAAGGAGATCGGGCGGCCGTCTTTTTCCAGCGGAACTTCAAAGCCGACGGGGATGAACTTGCTGACGGAAAATTCCTCCACCAGCCCGTACAGCACCTCCAGCACCGTTTTGGAAAGACGGTCGATCAGATTGCGCAGGCGCGGGGAGAGCGACGCCAGACCGCCGAGGCATGTTTCGATATATTCGTCGATGTGGCGCCGGGCAGAGGTGTCGATGCATTCAATGAGCGTGCTGCGGTCGATGGAAAACCCACCGGCGGCTGCGATGTCCTTGGCGGTTTTTTCCAGCACATCGTGGAGAAAGCTGCCCGTCTCGGCGGCGGCAAATGATGCCGGACGGTCTGAGCGCAGCTTCAGCCCATACTGTGCAAAATGGGCAAACCGGCAGGTTTGAAAGCGCTCCACGCGGGAAGCTGTCAGAACCGGATCCCGGCCGTAGAGCTTCTGCGTCGTTTCCGGCGCACGCAGTGTGCCCCGGTCGCCGGAAGCGGCCGCCGCCGCACGCGACAAAACGTCATATCCGGCGCCTGCGCCGCGCAGGACATGGTACGCCGACGATGACAGAACGTCTGCCCCGGACGGGCGCAGCGCTGCGGCCGCCAGCTCTTCGCAGGGGGCTTCCGCAAACGTCCGAAAGAGCGGGCCGACGGATGATTCCATCGTCAACGGCAGATCGGGCAGAATGACGCGGATGCGGTCCAAGAGATAAGAGGGCGTATTCGGCTTCGCATAGGAGAGCCAGAGGTATTCGCTCGGCGATGCAAGCGTCTGATAGGCGATGAGCTGTTCCCACGCGACGCGGGATTCGTTGGCGGGGGCAAGCGTAATGCCCAGATCATCCGCCAAACGGCGCCGGTCGGCCTGCGACAAAATGCCGTCGTCCGCCGGTTTCGGCGGAAAAACGCCGTCGGAGGCGCCCAAAACAAAAACGGCGCGCGGGTGGTCAGCCCGGCTGCGGAGCGCATCGCCGATGGAGATGGCGTCGGCGCCGGTCGGAATCTGACCGACTGCATACTGCGTGACAAGCAGACGGAACAGCTCGGCAAAGACCGCGTCCTTCAACGGCGCGTCCCCCAGAATCAGGACGCATTGATCGAGACAGGCGCAGAAGACATCCCAGAGCGAAGGACCGTCTTCCAGCGCATCCAGCGCTTCCGCCAGCCCGACCGCTTCCGCATAGGCGTACAGCGCCTCTGCGCGGCGGCGCGCAGGCTGGTCATGGCTCGCGTCGATGAAGCGGATCAGCGGCTCCGCGGCACGTCGGCGGATCTCGTTGACGGTTTGCAGGCTGGCCTGCGCATCGTCGTCCATCGGTACGCCGTATCCCGCCGGGTTCGCCGTGAACCCGGCTTCAGAGAGCCAGACAGGGCCGTTGAGATTCCAAAGCGACGCATAGCGCTCCAAAATGTCGGCCTCCGGGCGGGAAATCCCGGCCAGCCCCGTCTTCAAAAGCCGCATCATCCGGGCGAGCGTGCAGCCGTTGGCGGCAATGTCGAGGGCCGTGCAGAGAAAGCGGAAGGGCAGCGTCTGCGCCACATCGCCTGCGGCGTCGAGGAAGACCGTCAGACCGTATTTTTCAAAAACGGCCTGCGCCGTCCGGCCGTAACCGGCAAAATCCCGCGTGACGACGGCGATATCGCGCTGACGCCAGCCGCGCATCAGCAGCTCTTTGGCCGTCGCCGCGGCGGCCTCGCATTCACTGTATAAAGATTCCGCCTCATAGAGGCAGATGGAACCGTCGGAAGGTGCTGCCTTCGGCGGAAGGACATAGTCAAACAAGCCGCGTTCCACGGCGGCCAGATCGCCGTCCGGATGGACAAACCGGCGGCATGCCGTCGATGCGGTGTCCGCCTCGCAGGGGACGTTGATGCGGCTGCACAGCTTGAAGATGGCAGAGATGGTTTCCTGCACATGGGAAAACAGACCGGCGCCGCCGGATGAATCCGAGACGCTGTCGGCGCAGAGCGCGATTTCAACCTGCGCCGCCTCGGCAAACATCGGCGCCAAAACGTCCAGCTCTGCGCCGGTAAACCCGTTGAACCCGTCGATGCAGACGAACCGCCCGCGGAAATAGCCGCGCCCATCCAAAACGTGTGCCAGCGTGTTCATCCGGTCGGCCGGGTCGTTCAGCTCCGCCGTCATCAAAGCGTCATACGCACCGGCGATGCAGGCGATGTCGTGCAGTTTGTCCGGCAGCGTTCCGGTCGAACCGTCCAGCAGCAGGAGATCAGCCGGCGTCACATGATAGGCTTTCAGCTCGTCAGAAAGCGCGATCAGCTTTGTCAGAAATTCCGGCCGGAGGATCGTTTCCCCGTAGACGCGCAGACGGTCCCGGACGTTCTGAACGGCCAGATACATCGTCAAAATGCGCCCGCCCTTGTCGAGCGGCGTGCCGGCGCAGCCGCCGACCTCCGTAAAAACGCGCGTCGCCAGACTGCGGAAGGTCAGCACTTCGGCGCTCAGCGAAACGGCGTTGCCGCAGGCGCGGCAGAGCGCCCGTTCCGCATTCAGTGAAAACTGCTCCGGCACCAGAAAAATCTGACCGGTGACGCCGGATGCTGCACGGGCGCGGACGCCCTCCAACAGGCGCGTCGTTTTGCCGCTGCCTGCGCGGCCAAGAATCAATCGAACCATCAAAAAACACCTGCCAAACCGGGTTGATAGGCTTATTATACGACATAAGCGCCGAAAAGTCAAACAAACGCAGAAAACGGGCAACAAAAAACAGCCGTTTCGTCCGATTGGAAACGGCTGTTTCACCAACAGAATGTTAGATGGATCAGATCCTCCTTATATCAGGGCGGCTTCCCGGTGGCTCCTGCTTCTCAGGGCGATGTTGTCGGCAATCATCGCGATGAATTCGGAATTCGTCGGTTTGCCCTTGATGCTTGAAACGGTATAGCCGAAAATGTTTTGGATTTCTTCGACGTCGCCGCGATCCCATGCTACTTCGATGGCGTGCCGAATGGCGCGTTCCACACGGGAAGAGGTGGTTTGAAACCGTTTGGCGACGGCTGGGTAGAGAATTTTGGTGATGGCGCTGATGTTCTCCGGTTCGTGGACGGCCATGGCAATCGCCTCACGCAGATACTGATAGCCTTTGATATGCGCCGGAACGCCGACGTCGTGCAGCATGGATGTGATTTCGAGAACCAGATTGAAGTCGGAAGGCGTCTGGACAGCGCCCTCCGCGGCGTGCTCGCTTCGGATGCTGCGCAGCCGCTCGACAAGGACGTTCCGCGGGATTGGTTTCAGTGCGAAATAATCGGTCGAAAGGGCGGATGCCTCTCGGATGACAGATGTGCTGGAGTAGGCAGTCAGAACAACGACGGCAGGGCGTGCGCTGCCCATTTTTTCGTTGATCCGGCGGATGAGACCAAGCCCGTCCAAATCCGGGAGAATGAGTTCGGTGATGATGATGTCCGGCCTCGTGGCGAGAATCTGACCAACGGCTTCGGCGCCGTTGCCGCAGGATCCGACGATTTCAAAATCCTTTTCCTCTTCCAGAATGGAGCAGAGGAGTGCGCGAAAATCGCTGTCGCCGTCCACCAAGAATAATCGATGCTTTTTGCCCTGATATTTTTCCATGATAATCGAAACCTCCTACTTTCCGCGAAACATTCTATCGGCCGCAGGCGGACGGGGTATGCGCCCGGCGCCGGCGGGAAACGTGAACGTTTTCAACGGCTATATTGTAACATATTGCAACAACAATAATCAAGCAGGAACCCCAAAAAAACAGGCTTTTCACTCGACACCATTCGACAAGAACAGACGCTGCTTCGACAGGATTCGACAAAATCAGACAGAATAAATGGCCGGAATGTCGAGAAAACAGTGTGCAGGAGAAACAACACACATGACGTTTGAGCGACAGGGCGCCGTGCAAACCGTTGCGGTTCGATGCGACAAACTGAAATTGGCCGAATAACGCCGAAAATCGAGATGCCGCCAAAAATGATTTTTGGCGTTTTCAACGCTCGAAAATCAAAACGCGATTTTTTAAAGATTGGCAGAAAAAAAGTGTGGAGTTTTTCAGCGATACCGGAGTGCTGACCGGCCGCTGGGTCGAAAAACGTCGGCGGACGGAAGTTTTGACACGACAAAAGACTAAAAATATCGTAAAAATACTGTACACAATTGATTCAACAAAAAACGTCCGGGGAAAAAACGCAGAGAGTGGAAAAAAACGCCGGATTGTGCTATAATGATATTCGTGAAAATGCGATTCGACCGGCCTTCTGCGGCCGGAAACCTGAAGGAGTGACGCGTGGCGTGAAAAAGAAAGACATCGAACGCTATGAACCGGAAATTGCCGCGCTGGAGGCGCAGGAGATGACGCCGGGCGGCGTGGTTTTTTACGGCAGCTCGACCATTTCGCATTGGCCGCGGGAGCAGATGGAGCGGGAGCTTCAGCCATATCATGTGACGGCGCGCGGCTTTGGCGGCAGCACGGCGGAGGAAGCCTTCTTCTTTTATCCGCGGCTCGTCCGCCCGTGCGCGCCGGAGGTGCTGGCGCTGTATGTGGGCGACAACGATCCGCTGGCCGGCTATCCGCCGGACCGCGCATACGTCTTCACGGAACGCCTGCTGCGGACGGCGCGGTCCGATTTTCCGGGCATCCGCCTGCTGCTCATCGGCGTGAAATACAGCGAAGGGCAGCGCGACGCCAACGCCATGCGCCGGGACTACAATCGTTATCTGCGCCGGTACGCCTCGCAGCGGACGTTTGCGCAGTATGTCGATCTGCCGGGGCTGGTGCATAACCAATACGGCGACCCAAGACCGGACTGCTACGAGGCGGATGGGGTGCATCTCAATGCGCACGCCTATTCCATGCTGGCGGAATCCGTCAAAAAAGCGCTGGAGGCGCTGAAGAATGCTGAAAAGAGACGGCGCGCTTGACCTGGCGGCGACGCCGGAAGAAAGGCTGCTGGCCGGGCAGCTGTGGGACAAGGCCGTTTTCACCGAAAAAACCGGCCGGGTTTCGGCAACCAAATTTCTGACCCCGGCAGAGGCTGCGTTCGCGGAAACGCTTTGCACGCGCGCCGGATTTCAGCTCACGCTGGACGGCGGGTATGAAGGCGCAGAACGCCGCACGGCGCTTTTTCTGCCGGACGGCTGGGAAACGATCCACATCTTCGACACGCCGGATGACCCGCTGGCTGTGCTGTGTATGAAGCCGCACGGTGATACGGCGCTTTCGCACCGGGATTATCTGGGCGCACTGATGGGCGCCGGGATCCAGCGGGAGGCCGTCGGCGATATTCTGGTGCAGGACGGTATCGCTTATTGCTTCTGTCTGGCGGAACTTGCGCCTTATCTGCTGCAAAACATGACGCAGGCGGGCCGCGAGCGGGTGACGACTACACAGCTTTGCCGCGCGGATGTTCCGGCGATTGAAGCGCCGGCGGGGGAACCCGTCACAGCGACGGTGCTGTCGCTGCGGCTGGATGCCGTTCTGGCGGCCGGATTCGGCCTCTCGCGCGAGGAAGCCAAGGCGGCAGTTGCGGTCGGGCTTTGCAGCGTCAACCATCAGCCCGTGCTCAAACCGGAACGGCTGGTTCAGCCGGGCGATCTGCTTTCATTCAAAGGGCGCGGGCGCGTCCGCTTCACAGAAACCGGCGGAGAAACGCGCAAAGGCCGGACATTCATCCGGCTGCTGCGGTACCGGTGAGAATCATCAAAAGAATCGAATCAAAAATACGGAGGAATTACCATGAGATTTGGCGTTGTAACCGATGTTCAGAACAGGACCCTGCTGGAAACGCTGGGGTTTGATTATCTCGAATGCTGCGTGACGGCGATTGCTGGGATGGACGATGCGGCGTTTGCGGCGCTGGCCGAAGAAAACGATACGGCCGCCGTCAAAATCGAGGCGGCATGCGTGCTGCTGCCGGGCAGCATCCGCGTAACGGGGGCGGAAGTCGATCCGGAGGCGCAGGCCGCTTATCTGGAACGCGCATTTGCCCGTCTGGAAAGGCTCGGCGTCGGCCCGGTTGTCTTTGGCAGCGGCGGCGCCAGACGCGTTCCGGATGGATTTGACCGCGCGGAGGCATGGCATCAGCTGATTCAGTTTGGCCGGCTGGCGGCGGAAAAAGCCGTTCAGCACGGTCTGACCATTGTGCTGGAGCCGCTCAGAAAAGAAGAAACCAACATCATCAACACGCAAATGCAGGGGCTGCGCCTGATGCAGGATATCGAACGCCCCGGCTTTGACATTCTGTCCGATTTCTACCACCTTTCGCTCGCCGGAGAAGGCCGCGCCGAAGTGGCCGCCTGCGGCAAACGCCTGAAACATACGCATATCGCCAACCCGGACGGCCGGGTTGCCATGAAGCACAGCGACGCTGCCGATTACGACGCGTTCTTTGCAGGGCTGGCCGACTGCGGCTATCACGGCCGCATGAGCATCGAGGGCAGTCTCGGCGATTACCGCGAAACGCTCCCGGAGGCGCTGGCGCTGATCCGCGAAAAAGCGGCAGCCTTCGGCCTGTAATCAAAAGCGCAGACATCCAGCGGTCCGACCGGACCTTCCATATATTATATGGTAATATATGGCGATCTTCCGGTGCCATCGAAGACCGCCGCCCAAACCGGCGCATTGATGAAACCGTAAATGCCCTGCTGAAAAATGAACAGGCGCAATGCAGTCCCGCACAGCGCCGCAGGAGAGAGAACACCTTGCATATCCGAAACAATTACCGGCATACGATGAAAGCCTGCTACCTGGGCTACATCGGCAGCGCCATCATCAACAATTACGCGCCCCTGCTGTTTCTGACGTTCCAGTCCTCCTTCGGGATTTCCCTCGATAAGATTACGCTGCTGGTCACGATGAATTTCGGCATCCAGCTGATCGTTGATTTGCTGTCGGCCAAATTTGTCGACCGGATCGGTTACCGCATTTCCATCGTTGCGGCACAGCTGTTTTCGGCGGCCGGTCTGGTCGCGCTGGCGACGCTGCCGGTGATTCTACCGAACGCTTATGCCGGGCTCGTCACGGCGACGGCGCTCTACGCCATCGGCAGCGGCCTGAATGAGGTGCTGATCAGCCCCATCATTGAAGCCTGCCCGACCGACCAAAAGTCGGCGTCCATGAGCCTGCTGCATTCGTTTTACTGCTGGGGTCACGTTTTTGTTGTTCTGGCGTCCACGCTCTTTTTTGCTGCGTTCGGCGTTGAAAACTGGCGGATTCTGACCTATATCTGGGCGGCGATCCCGTTTGTCAATGCGTTTTATTTCACCCAGGTGCCGATTGCGCGCCTGAATGACGGCGAAGCACCGATGCCCGTCCGGCGGCTGCTTTCCATCCGGATCTTCTGGCTGTTCGCGGTGCTGATGGTCTGTTCCGGCGCTTCAGAGCAGGCCATGGCGCAGTGGGCGTCGTCGTTTGCCGAAGCGGGTCTGAAGGTTTCCAAAACGATCGGCGACCTGACGGGACCCTGCCTGTTTGCGGTGCTGATGGGCGTCATGCGGATTCTGTACGCCAAATACAGCGAGAAAATCAACCTGACGCTCTTTATGGCTGGATGCGGCGTCCTGAGTGTTGCGGGCTTTCTGCTGGCGTCGCTGGCGCCTGTGCCGGTGCTGTCGCTTGTGGGCTGCGCCTGCTGCGGCATCGCGGCCGGCATTATGTGGCCGGGGACGCTGAGCCTTGCGGCGGCGGAATGTCCGTCCGGCGGTACGGCGATGTTCGCGCTGCTGGCGCTTGCGGGCGACTTGGGCTGTTCCACCGGCCCGACGCTCGTCGGCGCGGTTTCCGATGCCGCCGGGGGCGACCTGAAACGCGGACTGGCGGCGGCCATCATCTTCCCGATCCTGCTGACGATCGGTCTGTTCCTCAGCCGGAAATGGAGCGGGCAGCAATCCCGAAAAAAATGATTTCAAACAGTGCGGCGTTTCCAAAATCGGAAACGCCGCACTTGCTTTTGCAGGGGTCAGTGTGCCGTCCGACGCCCGGAGGAGTGTCTGCGCCGCGTCAGACACGTTGCAAGCGAAGAGAGCACGGCGCCGAGAACGGAAACGCCGAGGCAGCGCCCCAGCATCCGGAGGCTGAGCGGCGTCAGCGAGAAGAAAGCGGCCAGCGCGGGGATGTAGACGGCGCATCCCATCAGCGCAAACGAGGAGACGACGGCGAGAATCAGATACGGGTTGTTGAAAATCCGCCGGGAAAACATACCCTTTTGCTCGGATTTGCACTCAAAGACAAAGATCAGCTGACTGGCGGCCAGCGTCAGGAAAGCAGCTGTCCGCGCCGGCATGACGTCGCCGCATTGACGCAGCGTGACCCAGAACATACCGACGGTGCAGGCGCCGATGAAGAACCCGCGCAGCAGAATGTGCAGACCGAGACCGTGGGCAAAGATGCTTTCGCCGCGGCCCCGCGGCGGCCGGGACATCACATCGTCAGAGGCCGGATCCATGCTAAGCGCCATGGCGGGCAGACCGTCCGTCGCCAGATTCACGAGCAGAATGTGAACCGGCAGCAGCGGCAGCGGCAGCGCAAACAGAATGGCGGCAAACATGGTCAGCACTTCGCCGAGGTTGGAGGAGAGCATATACCGGATGAATTTCCGGATGTTGTCGTAAATCATCCGCCCCTGCCGGACAATGCTGACAATGGAAGCGAAGTTGTCGTCCAGCAGCATGACGTCGGAAGATTCCTTTGTGACGTCTGCGCCGGTTTTGCCCATGCAGATGCCGATATCGGCTTCTTTGACGGCGGGCGCGTCGTTGACGCCGTCGCCGGTCATCGCCGTAACAAGCCCGCGCCGCTTCAGCGCCCGGACGATCATCAGCTTGTGGCGCGGCGAAACGCGCGCATAGACGCTGACGTCGCCGGAAACGGCGGCCAGCTCGCTTTCACTGAGCGCATCCAGCTCTGCGCCGGTCAAAATGCGGTCGCCGCTTTTGGCGATGCCGAGCCGCTCCGCGATGGCGCGGGCAGTCGCACGGTGGTCGCCGGTGATCATCACGGGGCGGATTCCGGCGCGCTTGCACTCTTCCACCGCACCGAACGCTTCGCGCCGCGGCGGGTCCATCATGCCGATCAAACCGAGCAGCACACAGCCGGATTCCGTATGGCTGATGTCCGCCGCAGGCAGCGACGGGCGGAACGCCACAGCCAATACGCGCAGTGCCTCTTCGGCGAGCGTTCGGCTGGCCGCTTCCGCCTGCGTGCGCAGTGCGGGCGTCAGCGGTTCGATCCGGCCGTTCAGCATGATTCGGTCGCAGCGCCGCAGCAATTCGTCCGGCGCGCCTTTCAGATGGCCGGTCAGCCCGCCGGAAGTCTGCACGGCGACGCTCATCCGGCGCCGCTCGGAGGAAAACGGAAACTCCCGCACCCGCGTGCATTGCCCGGCGAGTGATGCCGCCGTAACGTTAAACGACGCCGCAGCGGACAGGATGGCGCCTTCGGTCGGGTCGCCGACGAGCTCCGTACGGCGTCCGCGCCGGACGAGGCGCGCGTTGGAGCAGAGCACGCCGGATTCCATCATCTGCAAAAGCGCCGGTGAAGGCGCACCGCCCGTGTCACGCAGATCGCCGTCCACCCAGAAACGAGTCGCCGTCATCCGGTTTTCCGTCAGCGTTCCCGTTTTGTCGGAACAAATGACATCGACGCAGCCGAGCGTTTCCACCGCAGGGAACCGCCGGATCACAGCCGACTGCTTTGACATCCGCGAAATGCCCATCGCCAGCGAAACGGTGACGACGGCGGGCAGCCCTTCCGGAATGGCGGCGACGGCCAGACTGATGCCGGAGAGCAGCATTTCAAGGACGTCTTCGCCGCGCAGAATCCCGGTGACCGTCACGCATGCGCAGATGAGCAGGCAGCAGACGAGGATGACTTTGCCGAGGCTCTTGAGCCGCTTTTGCAGCGGCGTCTGCTCGACTGCGGCGGAGCCGAGCAGCGAGGCGATCTTGCCCATCTCCGTGCGCATGCCGGTCGCAGTGACGACGGCTTCGCCGCGGCCTGCGGTAACCAGCGTGCCCATGTACACGGCTTTGGCGGACAGGCTCTTGCGGACCGGTATGGATTCGCCGGTCAGCATCGACTCGTCGCAGGCGAGACCATTGCAGACAACCAGCGCGCCGTCGGCCCCGATCCGGTCGCCTTCCTCCAACAGCAGACGGTCGCCCGCCACCAGCTCTGCCGACGGAATCAGCCGTTCGGCGCCGTCACGGAAGACACGCGCCGTCGGCGCGCTCATGGCTTTCAGCCGGTCGAGCGCTTTTTCCGTCCGGTATTCCTGCACGACGCCCAGCAGCGCGTTGATCAAAACGATTGCCAGCACGGAAAATGCCTCTGTGAACTGGCGCATCAGCGCGCTGACGATGGCGGCGCCAATGAGCACTAGAACCATATAATCTTTGAATTGCTCCAGAATGATGGCGCCGAGCCGCGATTTCTGCTTGGCAGACAGCGTATTGTGCCCGTCCTGCGCAAGCCGCGCAGCCACCTCGGCGCTGGTGAGTCCTTTCTTTTCCGCCATGGCGTTTTTTCCTCCGTCCTTTTGTACGTTTGCTTCATGCTATTCGGACAGGCGTGAAAATATGAAAAGCGGCCCGATCAAGCGGGCCGCTTTGTTGTTTTAAATGGAATTGTTTTCCGCGTGCAGCACTGCTCAGCGCTTCGCAGTGACATCCGGCGCGGGTTCGCAGGGCAGGTTGTAGGCGGGCGTCGAGTCGATTACGAGGATGGCGAGCAGCTTTTCCCAGCGGGCACGGGCATCGTCCGTCCAGAGCAGCGGGCGGTAGCCGAGCGAAAGATAGGTCGAAACCGCCGGAACGCGAAAATCGTCGGTCGTCAGCCAGCAGCCTTGCAGGCCGTTTTCGGCATGCATCTGCAAAACTTTGGCGATCAGCGGCTTGGACAGCTTCCGGCCGCGCCAGTCCGGATGAACGGCGATGTAATGCAGGTACGGTTCGCCGTCCAGATCGCGTGCGGTCGCCGTAGCGACGGGCACATCGTCTTTACAAATAAAGAAGATCCGCTCCGGCGGAATTTGATCCATCCCGCGGGCACGGAACATTTCAGGGCTGGCCTCCTGAATGCCGAATTCTCCGATACAGCAGTTTGCCCATGCGGCTTCCTCGCCGGGGCGCATCGAGCGGATGGTAAATCCTTCGGGGACGGGGATGGACGGCACAGGGCAGGACGCTGGCCGCCGCATTTTCAGCTGCATCATCAAACAGCACTCCTTTGTTTTCTGAACTTGCTGATAGTATACCACACACGCCCGGCTGTGTCAATCGGCGGGCTGAAAGCGGTTCCGGTGTCACCGTTTGTAACCGTTTCCCGGCGTCTGTAACCGATGAAAAACGCTTGACAGGCAGGAAAGGATGAATGAACGCCAAAATACAATTGGCAGATTGCACAAAAAACATGGTCACAATTTGGTCAATAGTACCAAAAAAACAGAACTGCCAAAAAAAATCGGCGTTTGGACGTTGACAAACCGGTAACAGGGTGGTATACTACTGTCATCGGCTGTTACCGAATTGTAATTCAAGCGGGCGGCCGGCATCCGACGGAGGATATCCAACATGAGCAAAACGCTGAAATACCTGCTGACAACAGCAGTCATGATGTTCGCGGCCGTCCTGCTGACGACAGGGGCGTACGCGACGGAAGTTCGATCCGGCACCGTGACCGGAAACGTCGTCAACATCCGCGAGACCCCGTCCGCCAGCGGCAAATGGCTGATGAGCGTGCCGAAGGGCGGCAAGGTCATCATCATGGACCAGACGAACAACTGGTTCAAAGTCGGCTACAACGGCACGGTCGGCTACATGACGGCCGATTACGTCGAGCCGGTCTGCGACGATGACGGCGCCTACGGCTCCGGCGTGGTCACCGGGTCGTTTGTTTATCTCCGCGCAGATACCTCGGCGGCTTCCATGGCGCGTGCGACGCTGAGCGAAGGTCTGAACGTCAAAATCAAGGGCGTCAAAGACGGCTGGTACTGCGTCAGCTACGGCAAGTTCGAGGGCTATATGCATCCGGACTATGTGGAGCCGATCAAAGTCGCCACAACGACGACCGTTGCAAGAACGACCATCACGGAAGGTCAGAAGATCGTCAACATCGCGAAAAAGTACATCGGCGTCCGTTATGTCTGGGGCGGCTCCACACCGAGCGGCTTTGACTGCTCCGGTCTTGTGACCTACGTCTTCAACGAATGGGCCGGTTACAAGTTCAAAATGCGGACGCGCCTCTACCTGAACGGCACCAGCATCAAATACGCCAACCTGACGGCCGGCGACCTCGTCTTCTTCGACACGGCGGGCCGCGGCAACATCACCCACGTCGGCATCTACGTCGGCGGCGGACAGTTCATCCACGCACCGAAGCCGGGCACTTCCGTCCGGATCGAATCCATGGCCTCCGGCAGCTACTACGCAAGGACGTTTGTCTGCGCCCGCCGGATTGCCTGACGCATCTTCCCGCTTCAACTTACCATTTCCAATCAGATCGAGGTGATTCTTCATGCAGAAGTGCATGAAACTGCTTGTTACAACCGGCCTGCTCCTAATGCTCATCATCGGCATCGGCGTTTCTGCCTACGCGGATGAAGTCCGCGCCGCATCTGTCACGGCTTCTGCGGTCAATCTGCGTGAAGAACCGGACACCGACGCAGCCGTTCTGACGAGCGTCGCACAGGGTGAAACCGTCGCTCTGCTCGGCGAAGCAGAAGACGGCTGGTATCAGGCGAATTACAACGGCACCGTCGGCTATCTGTCAGCCGAATACGTCGCCGTGGAAGCATCCGAAGAAACAGACGTGGCCGGATATGTCACCGGCTCCTACGTTTACATCCGCGAAACCGCCGCAAGCGACGGCAAGATTCTGAGCGGCCTGAGCAAGGGCGCCAAGGTCATGGTCTCCGCTGTTGAAAACGGCTGGTACCGCATCACAAGAGGCGAAACCGTCGGCTACATGAGCGCGGACTACATCGCGCTGGGCGAACCGCCGGCAAAAACGTCGGGCGAAGAGCTCGTCGAACTGGCCAAAACCTACATCGGCTACCGTTACGTCTACGGTGCGTCGTCGCCGTCCGTCGGCTTTGACTGCTCCGGTCTTGTCACCTACGTTTACAAAAAATACAACGGCTTCACCTTCAAGAGCCGCACCAGCCTCTATCTGGACGGTACGCGCGTCAAATATGCAGAGCTCCAGCCGGGCGATCTCGTCTTCTTCGATACCGTCGGCCGCGGCGGCATCACCCATGTCGGCATCTACGTCGGCAACGGTCAGATGATTCACGCGCCGAACTCCCGCTCCCGCGTGAAGATTGTCTCCATGCAGCCCGGCACATACTACTACCGCACCTATAAGGGCGCCCGCCGCGTTCTCTGATCCGGCAAACAGCCCAGCATCCAAACGAAAACAGCAACGGCCTGCCGTCTGCATCCAGCAGATGACAGGCCGTTTTGATTTGGGCTGCATTTGACAAGCGCCGGAGAACGTGCTATAATCATCGCCGAAAATATGCGTCAAACCATCGGAATGACGCTTAATCGAACCGGGAGGCGGCCAATATGCGCCAAGATCAACCGCGCAGACTGTTCTGCGACCTTTCTCCAACGGCATACCGGATTTCCGCGTGGAAATGCCGGACGCTGCGCCATCTGAAAAACGCCTGTATGCTGGGCAGACTGGCGCGTGAAAAACAGGCGCCCCTGCCGGAAGTCATTTACCGCCACAGCGCCCTGATCCGGCGCAGGCTGGGCAATGTGTCGCCCGAACTGCAGGAAAACAAAGCTGTCAATCTGGCCCTGGCCGCACCGAAAATCAGCGGCATCGTCATCCGCCCGGGGCAGACGTTTTCCTTCTGGGCGCTGGTCGGCGCCTGCACGCGGAAAAAGGGGTATCTGGAAGGGCTTGTTTTTCGAAACGGGGAGACGGGTCAGGCCGTCGGCGGCGGCATGTGCCAGTTTACCAATCTGATTCACTGGATGGTGCTTCACACGCCGCTGGAGATCTGCGAACATCATCATCACGACAGCGCCGATTTCTTTCCGGATTACGGCCGTCAGGTGCCGTTCGGCACCGGGACGTCGATAGCATACAACTACCTGGATTACCGCTTCCGGAATCCGACGGACCGCGTCTATCAGCTGATCGTCTGGGTTGACGGCGAATATCTGCGCGGCGAAATCCGCAGCGACCGCCCGCAGCCGGAAAAATATCACATCCGCACGGAAAACGAATGCTTCACCTGTGAAGACGGCGTCTGGTACCGCTGCGGGGAAGTCTGGCGCAAACAGATCGACCGCCGCACGGGGCAGGTTGTCGGCCGGACGTGCATCCGCAGAAACCATGCGCGCGTCTATTATGATCCGGCGCTGATTCCGCCGGAGAAACGACAGACCCCGGACGCATGAAGCGGACAGCCCGCGCATAAACATATCCCTCAAGAGGAGGGATGCCGGATGTTGTCTGTAATCTGGGTTATCATGGTCTGTACGGCGCTGATCACCGGCGCCGTCAACGGCCGGCTGGAAGCGGTCGGCGCCGCGGCGCTGACCGGCGCTTCGGAGGCCGTCCGGCTCTGTCTGGCCATTGCCGGGCCAATCTGCCTGTGGTCGGGCGTCATGGCGCTGCTGCGGGCGGGCGGCGGTGCGGCGCGTCTGAGCCGCCTGCTGCGCCCAGTGCTGAAACGGCTGTTTCCAAAAGCGGCCGAAGAACCGGACACGCTGGAAAAAATCGGTGCCAACGTCAGCGCCAATCTGCTGGGGCTGGGCAACGCCGCGACACCGCTCGGCATGGCTGCGGCAGAGGCGCTTGGCCGTCACTGCACCGGCGGAAAGGCTTCCGACGAGCTGTGCCGTCTGGTCGTGCTGAACACGGCTTCGCTTCAGCTGATTCCGTCTACCATCGCGTCCGTCCGGGCGGGATTGGGCGCAGCGTCGCCGTTTGACATTCTGCCGGCCGTTTGGCTGGCGTCGCTCGCGTCGCTGGCGGTTGGGTTGGGGACGGCGCTGCTGGCCGGGATCATCGGGAGGCGCAGAATATGCCGATCGCATGGCTGACGCGCCTCAGCGCACTGATCATGCCGCTGCTGATTGCGGCGGCAGGCATCGCAGCACTGCGGAAAAAACAGGATGTCTTCGGCGCGCTGACCGGCGGCGCGGCGGACGGATTGAAAACGATTGCAAAGCTGGTCCCGACGCTGGTCGGCCTTCTCAGCGCCGTCGCCATGCTGCGGGCGTCCGGCGCGTTTGACGCGCTGGAATCGCTGGTGCAGCCGCTGATGGATGCGCTCGGTGTCCCGGCATCCCTGACGCAGCTGGTGCTGCTGCGCCCGTTCTCCGGCAGCGGGGCGCTTGCGGCCGCCGCCGACGTCATGCAGACGGCCGGCGCGGACAGCTTGGCAGGACGGATGGCGGCTGTGATGCTCGCGTCCAGCGAAACGACGCTCTATACGGCAAGCGTTTATTTCGGCGCCGCCGGGATCCGGCGCACGCGCTATGCGCTGGCGGCGGCGTTTGCCGCAGAGGCGGCGGCTTTCTTCGCTTCAACGGCGCTTGTACGGCTGTTTTGGGGCTGACGGCGGACAGAACCGCCGGACAAAAGCCGGGCGGAACCTGTGGAAAATGTAAAAACTTTCCGACATGCGCAAAAACACTTTACTATTGGCCGGAAATGGTGTAAAATATAAAGAGGCGTCTGGCAGAAAGGCCGGGCGCCGAGCAAACAGCCTCGCTGAAAACGTCCGCGGTCCGCGCGGACAAGCAGCAGACCGAGGTTCGCTGCGAACGGAAACCGGCGCAGCGGTCGCTGCCGTCGGCGCGAGGTCATTCGGAGGTTATCAAAGTGGGAAAAGCTGACAGAATTCGAGAAGAAAGACAGACCCGTCTGGTGGAAGCATCCGCCAACCAACCCAAGCAGAAGCAGATGAGCCCGAAGCTCAAACGGATTCTCATTTCCGTTCTCTGCGTCGTCCTTGTGGTGGCGATGGTCGCCGTTGTCATCATCAATACGCGCCGTACCAGCGGCACGGCCATGAAACATGCTGACGCCATTACATTCAACGGCAAAAACTACAAAGCCACCGACGTGAGTTTCTACTACAACGTCTTCAAAAATCAGTATGCAAGCTACGATCAGCAGATTTATTCGGCGTACGGATTCCACATTTATAACGTCGATTTCACCAAATCGCTGTTCGAACAGACCTATGACAAAGATACCGGCCTGAGCTGGGGCGACTACCTGCTCGATCAGGCCGTGGACACGTTCTACAACTATCTGGCGCTGGAAGCCGCGGGCAAAGCGGCGGGCTATGTCTTGCCGGAAGAGGCGTATGCCGCGATCGATGAAACGGTCGCCGGCATGGAATCTTCCGCCAAGACGAATGGTGTCTCTGTGGAATATCTGCTGAAGGCCAACTACGGCACGGGCATCACCATGGAAAAATTCCGTGAATTCGCCGAACGCGAGGCGTATGCCTCCTACTACGGCAAGAGCATCCGCGACGGCTTTGAAGTGACCCAGAGCGACATCGATACGCATTACAACGACAACAAGAACGACTTTGACGTTGTCAACTACCGCAGCTTCGTTTTGAAGGTCGAACTGCCGGAACACCTCGACGCCGACGGCAAAGTCTACTCCGACGATAAGACCAAGGCCGAAGACGCCGAAGTCATCGCCGAGAAGCTCGCAGAGCTGAAAAAACGCCTCGACGCCGTCACCAGCGAAGACGGCTTCAACAAGCTGGCGGAAGAGCTGACGCGCTCCACCGATAAAGACGGCAAGGAAGTTGCCGGCGTTACCCCGGAAGATACGCTGAAAGAGGGCGCCTCCTATTCGTCGCTGAGCGAAGATCTCCAGAAATGGATGTTCGACGCCGATCGCAAAGCGGGCGACACCAACATCATCGAAAACTCGTCCTCGCTGACGGCATACTATTTCCTGGAACGCAGCGACCGTTCTGAGCTGGCGCGCAGCGTCCGCCACATTCTCCTGAAGTCCGACGAAGAAGACGAAACGGTCAAGGCCAAGGCGGAAGAAATCCTCAACCAGTGGCTTGCCGGCGATAAAACGGCGGAATCCTTCGGCGAGCTGGCGAAGGAACACTCCGAAGACGCCGGTTCCAAGGACAACGGCGGTCTGTATGAGGACGTCGGCCGCGGCACGATGGTGGCGGAATTTGACGAGTGGCTCTTCGACGCCGACCGCAAGCCGGGTGACACGGGCATCGTCTTCACCGAAGACTTCGGCTATCACATCATGTACTACGTCGGCGAAACGAGACCGTACCGCGACGTTCTGGTTGAAGACGCGATCCGCAGCGAACGGTATACGGACTATACCGAAAGTCTGAAGACGACGTATCCGCTGACGAGAATCGAAGACGGTCTGTCGAAGATCAAGTAACGAACCCAGAAAAACAAAAAAGGAATGACACGAATGGACAACAACGAAGCAGTCATGCTCCAGAACAAGGCGGACGATATCCGCGCGCTGGCGCTCAGAATGTTCCAGAAGATCGGCAAAGGCCACGTCGGCGGCGCCATGTCGATCGCCGATTTGCTCAGCGTTCTCTACTTCAAACGCATGAACATCGACCCGAAGAACCCGCAGTGGGCGGATCGCGACCGTCTGGTGCTCTCCAAGGGTCATGCCGGTCCGGCGCTGTATGCGGCGCTCGCGCTGCGCGGCTACTTCCCGGAGGAAGAATGCCTGACGCTGAACCAGCCGGGGACGAATCTCCCCAGCCACTGCGACATGCGCAAGACGATCGGCATCGATATGACGGCCGGTTCCCTGGCGCAGGGCTTCTCCGCCGCCGTCGGCATGGCGCTTGCCTGCCAGCTCGACAAGAAGTCGAACCGCATCTATACGATCATCGGCGACGGCGAAAGCCAGGAAGGCCAGATCTGGGAAGCGGCAATGCTCGCCGGAAACCGCAAGCTCGCCAACATCACCGCTTTCTGCGACAACAACGGCATGCAGATCGACGGCTATACGAACGATATCAACTCCATCGAACCGATTGCCGACAAGTGGCGCGCCTTCAAATGGAACGTCATTGAATGCTGCGGCCATGACGTCAAGGCGCTTGACGCGGCGATTGCGCTGTCCATCGCCGAAAAGGAACGCCCGACCATGATCGTCATGAAAACAATCAAGGGCAAAGGCGCCAACTTCTGCGAAAACACGGTCGCATCCCACAGCACGGCGGTTTCGGAAGAACAGCTCGAAAGTGCGCTTGCGGCGCTGAAGCGATAAAGAAAGAGGAACCCGGAAATGAAGATTGAAAAAGATGCAAAAGAGCTTCGTGCCGTATATGCTGAGGGCCTGATCGCGCTGGCCGAAAAGGACGACCGCATTGTCATCTGTGAGGCCGACCTGATGAACGCCAACGGCACCAAAGCGTTTCTGAAAGCCTTCCCGGAGCGGACGTTTGACGTCGGCATCGCCGAAGCGAACATGATCGGCGTCGCCGCCGGTCTGGCCGCCTGCGGAAAAATCCCGTTTGCCAACAGCTTCACGCCGTTTGCAACGCGCCGCTGCCTCGATCAGGTTACGATTTCCTGCGCCTACACCAAACTGCCGGTCAAAATCGGCGGCACCGACCCCGGCATCTGCGCACAGCTCAACGGCGGTACGCACATGAGCCTGGAAGATATGGCGCTGATGCGCGCCATTGCCAACATGGTCGTGTTTGAGCCGACGGACGCCGAACAGTTCAGCCAGGCGATTCCGCAGATCGCATACAACGATTCGCCGACGTACATCCGCATTCAGCGCACCGCGGCCGACAAAGTCTACGGTCCGGACTACCGCTTCCAGCTCGGCAAAGCCGACGTCCTGCGTGACGGCAAAGACGTTGTCATTTTCTGCTCCGGCATCATGGTCATCCGCTCGCTGGCCGCAGCGGAGATTCTGGCCGAACAGGGCATTGACGCCACCGTCGTCAACGTCCACACGCTGAAACCGCTCGACGAAGAAACCGTCTTGAAGTATGCCGCCAAGTGCCGCGCCGTCGTCACTGCGGAGAACCACTCGATCATCGGCGCACTGGGCGGCGCCGTTGCCGAAGTGCTCGCCGAAAAGTGCCCGACGGTCATGCGCCGCATCGGCGTCACAGATCACTTCGGTGAAGTCGGCAAGCTCGACTACCTGGAGAAGAAGTTCCACATGACGCCGTCTGACATCGCAGACGCGGCGAAGAGCGCAGTGGCAGCGAAAAACTAAACCAACGGCATTCACACCGATTCCCGGCTCCGGGATCCGTGCGGAATGACTGCCTCAATCCGCCGTGGTGGCAATTCATCGCGGCGGATTTGATTTGCGGGCATGGCGGAATTGGCAGACGCGCAGGATTTAGGTTCCTGTGGAGCAATTCGTGTGGGTTCAAGTCCCACTGCCCGCACCATAAAAGGGCTGCATCCATCATGCAGCCCTTTTATACGGCAAAATTTCAGCGAACCGTTTTGCAGATCCATCACACGATGAACGAAGGTGAAATCCTGTGCAGCTTTTTTATGGCGTACCCGAAGATATCGAAAAATGGATGAACCTGATAGAGGAGGTTCGATGGAATTTCCCGGGTCTCGAAACACAGGAAAAGCTGGACGCGCATAAAACCACCGTCCTGCAATTTATGGAAAAGCGGCAGGCTGTCTGCGTAAAAGAAGAAGCCGAAATAGCCGGTGTTCTGTTGTTTTCGCGGAAACACAACATGATCTGCTGCCTTGCAGTGGCACCCCAATACCGCCGCCGCGGTGCAGCTACAATGCTGATGAACGAAGCGCTTGCCAATTTGGATCGGACAAAAGAAATAACGGTTTCTACGTTTCGGGCGGATGATGAAAACGGAGCGGCGCCGAGAGCGTTGTATGAGCAATTTGGTTTTGTTCCAGATGCGCTGATAGAGGAATTTGGTTACCCGAATCAAAAATTTGTCCTTTTCCCCGCCGGTGCAGAGCGAAAGGCCAGACAGATATCCACGAATCGTATGGTTTTGGAAATCAGCCAAATTCTCGCGGACTGTGACCCGACGATCTATTTGTATGGTTCGTCTGTGTTGGATGATTTCAGATTGGGTTGGAGCGATATTGATATCTTGGTTCTCACGGAGAAGCAAATATCTGAATCGCAGGCAGATTTGCTTGTAAATCTCCGCCAGACGATGCTCAAAGAGGAACCGGACAACCGTTATTACCGTTCTTTTGAAGGTGGTATGCTCACGAAGCGCGCCTTTCTCACAAACGCTGATGACCGGGTGGTTTATTGGGGCACGAGCGGGGAGCGCATTACGAACAGGTATTCGCTCGATAGCTTTTGCAAGGCAGAACTGATTGAACACAGCGTTCTTTTGCACGGAAAGGACATACGAAATGAACTGAAATATCCCGATTTGCACGAGCTGTATGCCGATGTGAATCGTCATTATCAGACGATCAGAAAGTACGCACAAAGCACCGGAAGAAATTTTTATGCGTTCGGCTGGCTGTTGGATATCTCCCGTTGCCTCTATACGCTTCGCACAGGCAGGATCATCTCGAAAACAAAGGCGGCAGCATGGGCGCTTCAAAACGACCTCTGCCCGGATGTGCACGCACTGACAACCGCATTGGATGTCCGCAGATGCCCGCTGAAATACCGGGATGATCAAGAGACGTTTGACTATGCTGAAACGCTTGGCGAGCCTGTTCAGCGTTTTGCAGATGTATTGGAACAGGAATTGAAAGCAATCGCATCAGAAGAGGCGAAAAAATCGAATTGATAGTCCTCACATGCGCCGCTGCGGACGGTTTCGTCTGCGGCGGTGCTTTTATGTCTGAAGCAAATCCCGTAGAAAAACCGCACAAAAAAACGAAAAAAGGTATTGACCTAAAGCCAACTTCAGGGTGTATCATATGTGTGGGCGAATTCCCCGTCCGAACGATCGCAGTCAGGAGGATGCATCCGGATGAAACCACAGGAAGATCAGGCGCTGAAATCATTTGAACAACAGAATCTCTTTGGCAAGGGCAGCGAAAACAAAGCCTACGCCGCCTTTTTTACAGGCAATTCTTATCTGAACCCGCTGACGCAGCCAGCGTGCGGGCTTTCTCTGGCCAACGTCACGTTTGAACCGGGATGCCGAAACCACTGGCACATCCACCATGCGTCTTCCGGCGACGGTCAGATTCTGATCTGCACCGCAGGCGAGGGCTGGTATCAGGAGGAGGGCAAACCGGCCGTTTCTCTGCGGCCGGGCATGGTCGTGACCATTCCCGCCAACGTTAAACACTGGCACGGCGCGCAAAAAAACAGCTGGTTCGCGCACATCGCGGTCGAAATCCCCGGCGAAAACAGCCGCACCGAATGGTGCGAACCGGTGCAGGACGACGCGTATGACGCGCTGGACTGAGCCGGAACGGAGGCAGACAGCGATGAAACGATGGCGCATGCTTTTTGTCATGCTGGCGATGCTGCTGCTGACGGCATGCGGCGCTCAAAACGAGCCCGCGCAGACAACGCCCGCAGACACATCTCTGCCCACAGGACAGACAACGGAAGGGGATGTCTCCGTGCCCGACACATCCGGAGAGGAACCGGACAGTCAGCCGGGCAAGATTCTGGTCGCCTGGTTTTCAGCCACAGGCAGCACGAAACGCGCAGCCGAGATCCTTGCCGAAACAACCGGCACAGACTGCTTCGCCATCGAGCCGGAACAGCCCTATACGGCGGAAGACCTCCGCTATAACCAAAAAGACAGCCGGGTCTGCCAGGAACATGACGACCCGGCAACAGGTTCCGCTGGCGGTCGATACCCCGGCGGACTGGGTATCCTATGACGTTGTGTTTCTCAGCTATCCGATCTGGTGGGGCGGCGCGGCATGGCCGGTAAGGTCGTTCGTTCGGCAGAATGATTTTGCAGGCAAAACGGTGATTCCGTTCTGCACCTCGGCGTCGTCCGCATTGGGCAGCAGCGCCGCAGACTTGGCGGCAGCGGCAAACGGCGGCACTTGGCGCACGGGGATGCGGTTCGCCTCCGACGCCGCGGCTTCCGACATTCAAACGTGGGCGGCAGAACAAAAAGACGGCAAATAGGTAATTATCGGCATCAATCAGCGCCTCAAAAGGCATAAAAACATAAAGGCATAAAAAGCATAAACATAAAAAAGCATAAAATGGAAGGATGGATCGATATGAACAACTCCGGCCATGTGATCGGCCAGAACATCAAAAACTGGGCTTTGGCTGTATGCGGCTGCCGATGAAAGGCGAAGAAGTGGACCTGGCTGCATTCGCCGAAATGGCGGACCGGTTTCTGGCGGAAGGCTTCTGCTATTTTGACACCGCGCGCGTCTATCTGAACGGCCAAAGCGAGACGGCCATCCGCGAATGCGTCGCAAAGCGGTACCCGCGGGAACGGTTTTTGCTGACGGATAAGCTGTCCAACGCGCTGTTCAGCAAAGAGGAAGAGATTCGCCCGCTGTTTGAAAAACAGCTGGAATCCTGCGGCGTGACCTTTTTTGATTATTACCTCATGCACGCGCAGACCAAGCAGATCTTTGAAAAATACAAGCGCTGCCATGCCTATGAAACGGCGCTGGCACTCCGCGATGAAGGCAAGATCCGGCATTTCGGCATTTCCTTCCATGATACGGCCGCCGTTTTGGCGGAAATCCTGACCGAATACCCGCAGATTGAAGTTGTGCAGCTTCAGCTCAACTATCTGGATTTTGACGATCCCGCGGTTCAGGCCGGGCGGTGTTATGAGGTCTGCCAGCAGTTCGGCAAGCCGGTCATCGTGATGGAGCCTGTGCGGGGCGGCAGTCTGGCGCGCCTGCAGGAAGAGGCGCAGAAAATCCTGGCAGACCTGCACGGCGGCAGTGCGGCGAGCTATGCCATCCGCTATGCCGCAGGCTTTGAAAACGTCCGGATGGTGCTGTCCGGCATGAGCGACATGGCGCAGATGACAGATAACCTCTCCTATATGAAATCGTTTCAGCCGCTTTCTGTCCGTGAACAGGAGGCCGTCAGCCGGGTGTGCGCGATCTTCCGTTCCATGCACCTGATCCCCTGCACTGCCTGCCGCTACTGCAACGGACGGCTGTCCGAAGCACATTGAAATCCCGAACCTCTTCTCCTGCATGAATTCGGTCCGCCTTTATAAGGACTGGAACGCCTCGTACTACTATCACGAAGTGTATACCAAAAACAACGGCAAAGCGTCGGACTGCATCGGCTGCGGCAAATGCGAAAAAGCCTGCCCGCAGCATCTGCCGATTCGTTCGCTGCTGAGAGACGTTGCAAAGGAGTTTGAAACCAAATGATGACATACCGAAAGCTGCCGCACGGCGAGGAACAGATTTTCGTACTGGGGCTCGGCATGGGCGGCATTCAGAATGCCGATCCGGCGGAAATTGAAGCGGTAATCCGCAAAGCGATTCAGAACGGCATCAACTTCTTTGACCTCTGCGGCGGCGGCACAGCCATCTATGCGCCGTTTGGCCGCGCCATCGCCGGAAAACGCGAACAGGTCTTCTTCCAGCTGCATTTCGGCGCGGTCTACAACGAAGCGGGCGAATACGGCTGGTCGCGCGATTGGAACCGCATTCAGGAAACGTTCGCATGGGAGCTGGAAACCCTGCAAACCGACTATGTGGATTTCGGCTTCCTGCACTGCGTGGATGAAGAGAGCGACTGGGCGGAGATCCAGCGCGCCGGCATCCTCGATGCGGTGTGCGCCCTGAAGGAAAAAGGTGTCGTCCGCCATATCGGCTTTTCCTCACACACGCCGTCGGTCGCCAATCAGCTGCTGGACACCGGCCTGATGGACATGATGATGTTTTCCATCAACGCCGCCTATGACCTCGAATGCGGCGATTCATACGGCATCGGAACGACTGCGGAGCGCTCAGAGCTGTTCCGCCGCTGCGAGGCGGAAGGCGTCGGCATTTCCGTCATGAAGCCCTTCCACGGCGGCCAGCTTCTGTCGGACGCCACCTCACCCTTCCACCGGGCGCTGACCAAAAATCAGTGCCTGCAATATGTCCTCGACCGTCCGGCCGTTTTATCGGCTGTTCCGGGCGTCCGCAGCCTTGCGGATCTGGACGCGCTCCTGCCCTTCTTGCAGACGACGCCAAAAGAAAACGACTACGCGGTGATCGGCAGCTTTACGCCGCAGAACGCCGTCGGAAACTGCGTCTACTGCAATCACTGCCAGCCCTGCCCGGCCGGAATCGATGTCGGGCTGGTCAACAAATACTATGACCTTTCCCGCGCGGGCGACCAAATGGCGCACGACCACTACGGCAAGCTGGCCATCAAAGCCGACGTCTGCCTCCAATGCGGCCACTGCGACAGCCGCTGTCCGTTCGGCGTCGCCCAGCAGGCCAGAATGCAGGAAATCGCCGCCTATTTCGCCTGACCGGCACATTGCGGCCAGCAGCAACGCAATACCTTCAAACCTGCGCCCTGCGCGTTCGGAACAGCATCGAACGCGCAGGGCGCAGGTTTGTATTTCGGTTTTCAGATGGTTTGAATCAAATCGAGGAAGCGGTTTCGTGCGCCTTGTTTTCGGTCGGAATCCCTTTCATTGTCAGCGAAATCCGCTTTTTCTTCGCGTCGCAGGCAAGTACCTTGACGGAGACGATGTCGCCGACGTGCAGGCATTCGGACGGATGTTTGATGAAGCGGTCGGCAATCTGCGAGACGTGAACGAGCCCGTCTTGATGGACGCCGATGTCGATGAATGCGCCGAAATCGGTCAGATTGCGCACCGTTCCCTTCAGAATCATCCCTTCGTGCAGGTCGGAGAGATCCATGACGTCCGTCCGCAACAGCGGCGGCGGCAGGGTATCGCGGACGTCGCGCCCTGGACGGATCAGCTCCGCGACGATATCCGTCAGCGTCGGAACGCCGATCGCCAGTTCCGCGGCCAGCGGTTCCAGTCCGGCGGCATCGACGAGCTCCCGCAAAACCGGCAGTCCGCCGGCGGCGTCTGCGGGCTGGAATCCGAAGTGCGCCAGCAGCGCAGTCGCTGCGGCATAGCTCTCCGGGTGAACGCCCGTGCGGTCGAGCGGGTTCCGGCTCTCCGGCACGCGCAAAAAGCCCGCGCACTGCTCAAACGCCTTGGGGCCGAGCTTCGGCACTTTTTTGAGTTCGCTCCGCGTGTGGAACGCGCCGTTCTCCTCGCGATAAGCGACGATATTCTTCGCAACCGCCGCACTCAGCCCGGCGATGTGCGAAAGCAGCGCCGGACTGGCGGTGTTCAGATCGGCGCCGACGCGGTTGACGCAGTCTTCGACCACGCCGTCCAGCGCTTCTTCCAGCCGTTTCTGCGGCATGTCGTGCTGATACTGCCCGACGCCGATGGCCTTTGGCTCAATTTTTACGAGTTCCGCCAGCGGATCCTGCAAACGACGCGCAATCGACGCGGCGCTGCGCAGCGTCAGATCGAGCGACGGCAGCTCTTCCGCCGCCAGCTTGGACGCCGAATAGACGGATGCGCCCGCTTCGCTGACGACCATGTAGGACACGGGGCGATCCAGCGATTTCAGCACATCGACGGCAAACAGCTCCGTCTCCTTGGAGGCGGTGCCGTTGCCGATGGCCAGCACGTCGGCATGATGCCGTTCAATCAAACGGCGGAGAGCCGCTTTGGACTGTGCGATTTTCTCGGCGGAATGCGTCGGATAGAGTACGGCGGTGTCCAGCACTTTGCCCGTCGGATCGACGACGGCGACCTTGCACCCGGTACGGTATCCGGGGTCCAGCCCAACGACCGTTTTGCCGCGCACCGGCGGCTGCATCAGCAGCTGCCGCAGATTGAGCGCAAACACGGAGATGGCCGATTCGTCGGCGCGGCGCGTCAGCTCCGCGCGCGTCTCACGCTCTACCGATGGGAACAGAAGCCGGTCATAGGCGTCGTCCGCCGCGGCGGAAACGACGCGGGCACAGGCGGAGTCGTTTTTCAAAAGCAGCCGGTGCAGAACGGAAAGCGGTCGTTCGGCATCCATCTGGATGCTGACGCGCAGTTTTTCTTCTTTTTCGCCGCGGTCCAGCGCCAGAATCCGGTGCGCAGGGATTTTGGCGACCGGTTCCTGATAATCGGCGTACGGCGCGTAAACCGTATCGGCGTCGCCGATCGCAGCGGAGCGAATGACGCCATTCATCCAGACCAAATTCCGGATGCGTCCGCGCAGCGCGGCATCGTCGGAGATCTCCTCCGCGAGGATGTCCTGCGCGCCGGCCAACGCTGCTTCTGCCGAATCGACGCCCTTTTCGGCGTCCAGATAGGCGGCCGCCAGCTGGAGCGGGTCGTCGCCGGAGTGCTGTTCACGAATCTGCCCGGCCAGCGGCGCAAGCCCTTTCTCACGCGCGATGGAGGCGCGCGTCTTGCGCTTCGGACGGAACGGCCGGTAGACGTCGTCGATTTCCGTGACGGTTGCGGCGCGGTCAAGCGCAGCGGCGACGTCATCGCCCAGCTGCCCCTGCGCGGCGATCAACGCCCGGACTTCTTCCCGGCGGGTGTCGATGGCGCGCAGCGCAGTCAGCCGGTCGCAGAAGGCGCGCAGCGTCTGATCGTCCATCGAACCGTGCATTTCCTTGCGGTATCGCGCGATGAAAGGGATGGTGTTGCCCGCGTCAAAAAGGTCGATGATGTTGGCGGCATATCCGGGTTTCGTATGGAATTCTGCGGCAAGCTGGTCATGATACGGCATGAAAGGACACTCCTCGTGCTGTTTCGATATGGCAGAGCGCCCGAAACAAATCCGGGCGCTCTTGAAAATTGAAAAATGGGTTCCGGGAAACGCTTACTGGATGCCTGGGATCGACGGCAGCGAGTCAAATCCGCGCTGCAAGTCTTCGTCAGTCGGAATGTAGTCCGTCATGGTGCCGTTGTTGTATGCCATGTAGGCCGTCATGTCGAAGTACCCGGTGCCGGTCAGACCAAAGAGAATGTCTTTCTTTTCGCCGGTTTCGCGGCACTTGATGGCTTCGTCAATGGCGGCACGGATGGCGTGGGACGATTCCGGCGCGGGCAGGGTGCCTTCGCAGCGGGCGAACATGGTCGCCGCTTCAAAGACCTTTGTCTGCTCATAGGAGCGTGCTTCGTCGAGGTAGCCGTCATGGTAGAGCTTGGAGAGCACGGGGCTCATGCCGTGATAGCGGAGGCCGCCCGCGTGGTTCGGCGAGGGGATGAATTTGCTGCCCAGCGTATACATCCGCATGAGCGGCGTGATGTGGCCGGTGTCGCCGAAGTCATAGGCGTAGCGCCCGCGGGTCAGGGACGGGCAGGAAGCCGGTTCCACGGCGATGAAGTAGGGCTTTGCCCGGCCGTTCAGCCGGTCGGCCATATACGGTGCGATCAGTCCGCCGAGGTTGGAGCCGCCGCCTGCGCAACCGATGATGATGTCGGGGTAGACGTCGTATTTGTCGAGCGCCGCTTTTGCTTCCAGACCGATGATGGACTGGTGCAGGGCGACGTGATCCAGCACGGAACCCAGCACATAGCGGCAGTTGGGCGTGGTCGTGGCGACTTCAACGGCTTCGGAGATGGCGCAGCCCAAGCTGCCGGACGTCCCAGGGAACTCGGCTAAGATTTCGCGGCCGACGTTCGTCGTATTCGAAGGAGAGGGGATAACATGTGCGCCGTACGTTTCCATGACGGCCTTGCGGTACGGCTTCTGCTCGGCAGAGCCTTTGACCATGTAAACGGTGACGTCAAGGCCGAAATAAGCGCCGGCCATCGACAGCGCGGTGCCCCACTGCCCGGCGCCGGTTTCCGTCGTCACACGGGTCAGCCCCTGCTTCTTGGCGTAATAGGCCTGCGCTGCGGCGGAATTCAGCTTGTGAGAGCCGGATGTGTTGCTGCCCTCAAATTTATAGAAGATGCGCGCCGGCGTATCGAGCAGCTTCTCAAGGCAGTACGCGCGGACGACCGGCGACGGACGGTACATCCGGTAGAAGGAACGGATCTCTTCCGGAATCGGGATTTCACGGTCGGTGCTGTTCAGCTCCATGTCAACGAGCTCATCGCAGAAAACGGGCAGCAGGTCTTCCCGCGTGCAGGGTGTCAAACGGCCGGGGTGGATAAAGGGGTCGTGCTGCTCTTTCATATCGGCTTTGATATTGTACCATGCCTTCGGCATCTCGGATTCTTCCAGATAAATTTTGTAGGGGATGTCTTTCATGTCTGTCTGCTCCTTTTTGAATTGATTGCGGGACAAAAAGCAAAAGAAAACGCTTCTGTCCCAGAAAATATGGGACAGAAGCGTGATATACACATTCTGCGGTGCCACCCAAATTGGCGAAACGCCCGGCTCAGCCGCGTACCTCCCTGCCGATTTGGAACGATCAGAGCGAACCCTGAAACAAACGGCTTTCATACGCGCTCTTTTGGTAACGGGAAGAGACCCCGTCGGATACTACCGCGGCAGACGCCGTTTCGCTCCGCCCTCATGAGCCCATTCGCCGAAGATCCGCCCGCCGCACTCGCACCAATGTGCCGCTCTCTGAAGGGGTTCCCATTCGGGTACTTCTCTCAATCACAGGTTTGAAACGTATCAAACGTTGAATATAGCATAGCACAACGCGATTCGTTTGTCAAGCGGGTTTTCAGAATTTCCAAAAAAACTTACCGCCGCCGCGGGTACAGGGCGACAGCCAATACGGTCCCGGCGACCAGCAGCACCAGCCCGACGATCCAGAGGACGGTGAAAATGGGGTTGAGCGGGCTGCCGGAAGCGGCAAACGGATAGGAGCGATCGACGGAACGCCATGCTGAACCGAGCAGGAAACGCCCCAAAAGCCCAAACAGGGTCAGCGCCGCCCCCGGCAGCGCCAATACACGGATGCCGAACATCCAGCCCCACTGCCGGAAGCCGCGCTTTTTCGGCGGTTGAGCGGGCGCTCGGGATACCGCTTCCGGCAGCGGCGCGTCCGACAGCAGCCAGTCTGCCGAAACGTGAAATTCGGCGGCCAGCAGCCGCAGCCGGGCAAGATCCGGCTCTGCGCCGCCTGATTCCCAAAGGGATACGGTTTCTGGAGAAACGCCGAGACGCTCCGCCAAAGTCTCGGGTGAAAGGCCCGCCGCAGTGCGGCAGGCACAGATCTTTTCGCTCAATTTCATAGAAATCCCCTTTTCGCGGCGGTCTTTGCGGCCTCTGCGGTGCGATACCTGTATTATATCAAAAAGAGGGCCGGAAAACAAGCGGTTTCGGCCGGAGACTGCGGCTTGACAAACGAAAAGAGACATGCTATAATTACTTACGTTATGCATCGCTTGTTATGCAACTGACCAAGAAGGAGGCGGAGCCTGTGCCGCCGAAAGTGAAATTCACAAAAGATGAGATTGTTCAGGCCGCGCTGGAAGTGGCGCGGAAAAAGGGCGCGGCCGGCGTTACCACGCGGGACATCGCCGCGGTGCTCGGCGTTTCGACCCGGCCGGTCTTCACGCATTTCCGCTCCATGCAGGAGCTTCGTCAGGCCATGCAGGATGCGGCGAAGGAAATCTGCTTCGGATACCTGAACGAGGGCCTGCGGGCGAAAATCCCATTCTACGGGTTTGGAACGCAATACATCCGCTTTGCCCGGGAAGAGCCGGAGCTCTACCGGATGCTGTTTCTCGGCGGCGACGGCGCGCCGGAAGCCATGCGCGAAACGCAGAAAATCGCAGAGGCGTCCATCTGCCGTTTTTATGAAATGAACGCTGCGGCGGCCGAACGGTATTTCCGCGATCTGTGGCTGCCTGTCCACGCGATGGCGACGTTGATCGTCACCGGCGGCTGTACATACAGCGACGACGAAATCAATGCGATTCTGTCGGAAATCAGCTTGGCCGTCTGCAAGGCGATCAAAGAAATCCCCGGCTTTGCGGAAGGCAAATATGACCGGAATGAGGAATTCCGCAAGCTCATCGCCGAACGTGCTGTATGAAACCGGGCCAAACGGTGCAAAACAAACAAAAATGAACACGAGGTGGATCCACATGAAACGAATGCATGTCATCCTGCGGCTGCTGACCGCAGCTGCGCTGCTGCTTGGCGCGGTCTTGCTGACCGGCTGCGCCGCCGAAACCATCAAAAAACCGGCGTCAACCACGGAAACCGAACCGAACGCGACGGAGACGACGCCGTCTCTCCCGGCGGGAACAGAACAAACGACGCCGCCTGCGATTCCGTTTGCAGACGGTCAGCTGTATGCCGTCGCCTATGCGGGATTCGACGAACCGGAAGCGCTGGACACATGGATTGAGACGTATCTGAACGGCGAACGCCCCGAAACGGTCGAAATTTCCGATGGTGAATATTATCTCGTCATCCCGAGAAATCCGGGGACGATGCTCCGCGTGCTCAAAGAAGACTTTGACACCGGCGAAAAGAGCGTGGCCTATGAGGATCCGGACGGCAAGCCCATCATCCTCCACTGCAACGCGAGCGACATCTTTTTTGACGCCGACGTCGAGCTGACGGATGCCGCCGGAACGGTTTCCTTCACGCCGTATATTTCCCCGCGGGACGGCGCAATTGAAATCGGAGAACACGGCCTTCTGCTGACAAAGTGACCAAAGCACCCGGGACACCTGTCCCGGGTGCTTTTTATAGGGTTCCGAGCGGAAAACGGACGGAAACAGATGCATTTTTCAGCAGAATATGCTATAATAAAGGGAAGAGAGAAGCCGCAGGATCAAAGCCTCAGCGGCATATTCAAGGAGGTCAAACCATGAACAAACAGTTTTGTGGCAATTGCGGATCCGAAATCGACCCCGGCACATCCTTCTGTCCGTCCTGCGGGACGCGCGTGCAGCAGGAAGCACAACCCGTGCAGCAGGCGTATCCGCAGCCGGTTCCGGCGAAAAAACCGATCGACAAAAAAGCGGTGCTTGGCATTGCCGGCGGTGTTGCGGTTCTCGCGCTCATCATCGTGCTGATCTGTGTTTTTTCAGGCAGCGGCCCTGCAGGCGACGTGCTGAAAAATTACCGCTATCGCGATATCGTCGGGAACTACGACGGCGAAGTGACCGTGCAGCGGGTCAAAGTGGGCGGCGACTATGCGGAGATCGCCGAATTTGTCGGCCTGTATGACAAAGCGGAGCTCAAAGAGCTGGAAGATACCCAGCTGGATGCCCGCATTACCCTGGATGACGATTCGCTCTCCATTCGGACGGGCGCGCTTTTTCTCTCCTCCAGCAGCCTGACCATCAACGATCTGGAATTTGTCAAGGGCCGCGCCGAAGGCAAACTGGTCGATGAAGACGATGACGGCAACAAAATGACGATTACATACGACCTGACGCTCCACGAAGGCAGCCGGAAAGATACCGATTACCGGATTTACGGCACCATTCAGGTCTCCTACACCGTAAAAATGCTGAAGGCAAAATGCACCTATTCGTGCAAGATTCTGGTGGACTGCGAACAGTAACCGCATAGAAAATGCGGCGCCGCGCTGGAGGTGCGCATGAAATTATCCGGATTTCAGACCCGCGGCCTAATTGAGGGCTTCTACGGAACCCCATGGCGGATGCAGGACCGGCGGCTTGTTTTGGAAAAGCTGGCGGCCCGGGGCATCAACGCCTATTTCTACGGCCCAAAAGACGATCCGCTGCACCGCGAACGCTGGCGGGCGCTCTATCCGCCGGACGGCGGCATGCTGCCGGAGATGATCGCGCTTGCCGAAGCCAACGGCATGTCGTTCTGCTATCTGCTGGCGCCCGGCTTGGATATCCGCTATACGTCCGAGGCCGATCTTGCGGCAATCGAACGGAAATACGCGCAGGTGTACCGCTTCGGCGTCCGCCGGTTCGGGCTCCTGCTCGACGATCTGGAACAGGCATCCTGTTATCCGGCGGATGCAGCAGCGTATCCGACACAGGCGGAAGCGCATGCCGCGCTGGCAAACCGCGTTTTCCGCATGCTCACGGCGCTCGACCCGCAAAATACGCTCGTCGTCTGCCCGACCCAATACTGGGGCAGCCCGGATACGCCGTATCTGCGGACGCTGAGCCGGAGCCTTCCGGCGGCGGTCGATTTCTTTTACACCGGCAGCCGGATCTGTTCCGCCGAACTGACGGCGGCGGACGCGGAAGCATTTCAGACCGCCACCGGCCGCCAGCCGCTTTTCTGGGACAATTACCCGGTCAACGACGCCGAAATGGTGGATGAGCTGCACTTGGCGCCGTATGCCGGGCGGGCACCGGAGCTGGCGGGCAAATGCCGCGGCATTGTGCTGAACCCGATGGAATTCGCGCATTTGTCGCTGATCCCGCTGCTGACGGCGGCGGATTTTCTGAACGATCCGACAGGCTATCAGCCGGAAAAAAGCTTCGACCGCGCCGTTTGTGAAACGGTCGGGGCGGAACTTCTTCCGGCTGTCCGGCGGCTGGCCGAATTCTGCTGGAAATCCTGTCTGACACACAGCGGCTTTCACTACCGGTATGACGCGCCAACCGGCCGGAACGCCTCGTTTGAGGCGGCATATGAAGCCGGAACAGATGTGCTGTGCGCCTATGTCCGCGAGAGCAGGCGGCTTTTTCAGCGGCTGGATGCGTCGGCGCCGGCGGCATTCCGCAAAGAATGTCAAAGATGGCTCGATACGGCCGCGGCATTCTGTACCGCGGCGGAAAACCTGCTGGCCGCAGGCGACGATACGGCACTGCGGTCATACCTCTACCGCCCGGAAGACGTGATGAAGCCGGAAGCGGCGCGCATTCTTGCGCTGTCCGCCCGCGAAACACCGCAAAAAAGGAAAGACAACCGATGATTGAAAAAATTTATACCATCCCCATCAACGAAGCGTTTGAAGAAAAGTGCGGCTGCCCGGTCTGCCGCCTCTATGCCCGTGCCCGCGAAAAGGCGCTCGACTACATCACCGGCTCCGCCATGATGGAACCGACCGTCCGCATTCAAAGCAACGAAGAGGGCTTCTGCCGCGAACATCTCGCCGATATGCTTGCGATGAAAACGAAGCTGAGCCTCGGACTAATGCTCGAAAGCCGGCTCGACGAAGTGCAGAAGCAGGTCTTCCGCAACGCAAAAGGTCTGTTCGGCAAGGGCTATGACGGTGAAAAACTGGCCGCCGCCGCCCGCAAGGCGCAGAAAAGCTGCTTTGTCTGCAACCGCATCGCCGACGATATGGAGCATTACATCAAGAATATCGTCTTCCTTTGGAAGAGCGAGCCGGATTTCCGGCGGCTCTTTGACGAACAGGAAGGCTTCTGCCTGCCGCATCTGGCCGATCTGCTGGAAGTGGCGCTGAAAAAGCTGCCGAAGAAGGAGCAGTTTGACTTTGTTCAGGCCGCCGCCGGACGTGCCGCCGCCATGCATGACGGCGTCCGCGAAGACCTGGCGGCGTTCACGAAGAGCTTTGATTATCGGAACGCCGACGTCAAAGTGACCGATCGTGTCAAGCTGGCCGTCGAGCGTACGGCCGATTACCTCTCCGCCGGAAAGAAATAAAGACCGCATGCGCCCCGTGCGAATCCGAATCACCGTGAAAATGCGCAATCCATCGCAATCCATCGACGCAATCCATCGACACAATCCATCGAAAGGAAAACGAACAATGACAACTCAAAACATTCCCCGCCCGGAACATCCGGAACCGCAGCTCGCCCGTGAAGCATGGATCAATCTGAACGGCGACTGGGCCTTTGAAATGGACTTTGGCCGCAGCGGCCGTGAACGCGGCCTGACCGCGGCGGAGACGCTCCAGCAGACCATCCGCGTCCCGTTCTGCCCGGAAAGCCGCCTGAGCGGCATCGCATATACCGATTTTATGCCGGCCGTCTGGTACACGCGGACGGTTGCACTGCCGGAAAGCTGGCAGGCATCCGGCCGCGTCCTGCTGCACTTCGGCGCCGTCGACTACGCGGCGGAAGTTTGGGTCAACGGCGTATCTGCCGGGACGCACCGCGGCGGATACAGCCCGTTTGTCCTCGACGTGACGAAACTGCTGACCCTTGGCGAAAACCGCATTACCGTCTGCGCGGAAGACGATGTCCGCAGCTATACGCAGCCCGCGGGCAAACAGTCCACCCGGTATCATTCCTATGAATGCAGCTACACGCGGACGACCGGCATCTGGCAGACCGTCTGGATGGAACACGTCCCGGAGACGTATGTCCATGCGCTGCGCGTGACGCCGGACGTCGCCAATGAATGCGCGCATGTCACCGTTCTGCTCAACGGTACTGCCGCTGAAGCGACGGAAGTGACCGTGACGGCCTCGTATGAGGGCGCAGAAAAGGCAAAGAAGACCGTCCATGCCCACTGGCGCACCGCCGAGCTGACGCTCGATCTCCCGGCGCCGGAACTGTGGGAACCGGGCTGCGGCCGCCTGTATGACCTGACGGTTTCGCTGTCCACCGGCGACTGTGTGCAGAGCTACTTCGGCATGCGCGACGTCGATCTCGACGGCAAAGCCATGCGCATCAACGGGAAGATCGTCTTCCAGCGCCTCATTCTCGATCAGGGCTTCTACCCGGACGGCATCTATACGGCGCCGAATGACGGCGAACTGCGCGCCGACATCGAACGCTCCATGGCGATGGGCTTCAACGGCGCGCGCCTGCACCAGAAGGTCTTTGAACCGCGCTTCCTCTATTGGGCGGATAAGCTCGGCTATCTCTGCTGGGATGAACACGCCAACTGGATGCTCGATATTTCCAACGAAGCGGCGCTGCTCCGCTTCCTGCCGGAGTGGGAAGAAGTCGTCGAACGTGATTACAGCCACCCCTGCATCGTCGGTTGGTGTCCACTGAACGAAACGCAGCGCAACCAGAACCGCGATTTCATCGCCGCCGTCTACCATGCGACCCGCCGTCTGGATCCGACGCGCCCGATCATTGACACCAGCGGCTGGCATCACGTCATCACCGACGTCTTCGATACGCACGACTATACGCAGGACGCGGCCAGATTCGCCGAAAACCATCAGCCGGCCACCGAAGGCCGCTGCCCGGTCGCCAATGAAGTCACAAAAGACGTCTGGACGGGCGAAATCCCGTACTTCGTCAGCGAATTCGGCGGCGCGCGCTGGTCACAGCAGACAGAGGGCTGGGGCTACGGCGACGGCCCGAAGACCGTCGCGGAATTCATCGAACGCTATGACGGGCTTGTCACGGCGCTGCTGGAGAATCCGTCCGTCTGCGCGTTCTGCTATACGCAGCTCACCGACGTCGAACAGGAGCAGAACGGTCTCTATACCTATGACCGTCAGGCAAAGTTCGATCCGGCTGCCATCCGCGCCTGCACGGCCAAACCGGCCGCCATCGAACGGGAGAAGAACTGACGATGACACACACCGATCTGAACCATTCGGAAAGCCCGGCATCCGCCGGGCTTTTTGCTGCGCAGAACCGCTTTGACGGCAAAAGCCGCGTCTATGAATCGGCACGCCCCTCGTATCCGGCGTCATGCCTGGAACGCTTTGCCGTCGCCGGAAAACAGGTCGCCGACATCGGCGCCGGAACAGGCAAACTGACTGCACAGCTGCTGGCCATGGGCGCTGATGTCACGGCGGTCGAACCGAATGCGGCAATGCGCCAGACCGCCGACGAAAAGCTCGGCGCATACCCTGGTTACCGCTCTGTCGGCGCGGCCGCGGAAGAAACCGGTCTGCCCGGCGGCACGTTTGATCTGGTTACCGCGGCGCAGGCGTTTCACTGGTTCGACTCGGATGCGTTTCAGCGCGAGTGCCGGCGCATCCTGAAGCCGGACGGCATCGTGCTCCTGCTCTGGAACATGCGCGTTCCGGACGCGCCGGTCAACCGCGCCTGTGAAGCGGTCTGCCGGTCGTTCTGCCCGCAGTTTGAAGGTTTCACCGCCGGATTCCGGACAGACGACGAACGCATCGGCCACTTTTTCAACGGCCGCTTTGAAAAGGCGGTCTGCCCGAACGATCTGTGCTATACGCGTGACCTGTTCGTCGCCCGGCAGTGCTCGTCGTCGTATGCGCCGAAACCGCAGGATCCGGCGTATGAACCGTTCACCCGCGCGCTGGGCGATTGCTTCGACCGCTTCGCCGCAGACGGTTTCCTCACCGTGCCAAACGTCACCGAATGCTGCTGGGGCAGACCGTAAAAAGTGGAAAAAGTGATTGAAAGGGGTAGACAAACGCGAAAGTTTGTGATATACTACAATTAGGGTAGTATCTGTACTACCATTTCATAGAAGTCCCATAGAAGTTATAGCAGAAGTGATAGCGACAGTTTCTGAACCAACCATGTGCTGAGAACACATTTTTGCGCTCTTGGTATCGCAGGGTGTCAGCGTAAAAGGGTGCATTTTGATGTACCCTTTTTGTTTTTTGAAAGGAGGCGGTATCATACATCTCATCGCGGCACGGACAAAATGAGGCAGGCTGGAAACACAACAATTGGTGCAGCCCTGATTCCATTGATACCAAAGCGACTCTTTACCGGGAAAGTGTGGGCACAGGTGACAACACAGTATTCTTATATGAGATCGCTGCGGATGATAACAGCGGAACAGGAAATAACTTTCTGATTGATAAAAGGCTTTCTCCCGGAACCTATTATCTGCGCGTTCGTGCAACAACGCCTTTTGCATATGGTCAATACAAACTGCACTACCGGACCGAAAATTAGATCACCAAAACATTCAGCAGGCAGAAAGAAGGGATTTCATATGAAAAAAACGGCATGCATCCGGACTATCATCGGTTTGCTGGCGGTGCTTTTGCTGCTGAGCGGCTGTTCTGATCAAACAGACCCAATCACCACGACGCCTGCGGCGTCAGCCCCGCCAATCACCGCCCCGCCATCGACCAACGTTCCGTCAACAACACCGCCGACCGCTGCCCCGCCATCGACCAATGTTCCGTCAACAACACCGCCGACCGCTGCTCCGCCATCGACCAACGTTCCGGACCCGGCACTGATAGGGCATACCTGGAACGCCGCCCTGGCAACGCCCGATGTCTACACGATCGACACCAAACCGAACGCTGAAACGGCGGCAAAACAGCTGCTGGATCAGATGTTTGCGGCGCTTCAGCAGCCGGACGACAGACGGACGTTCCGCTTCCTGGCGGTGCGCGATGTCGTCATCGAGGTCCACCCGTCCGAAGACGTCCGGCGATTCCCGGACACGGAGACGGATTTCCACGACTGGGGCGTCGAACGGGACGATCCGCTGATCGGACCGGACACATGGCTCGTCTACGTCGAGGCGTCGTTCCGGTTTGAAGGTCTTTACGCCTCCATTGGTCGGGCGCAGGACGCATCGACCTGGTATGCGCCGCTCCGGCAGGGCAGCCGCTGGCCCATGATTATGACGGAAACCGAATCGGGCTATACGCTCAGATCGCTCCACCCGGTAAAGATGTATACCTGGAACGCCGCGCTGGCAACGCCCGATGTCTACAAGATTAACACCAAACCGGACGCTGAAACGGCGGCAAAACAGCTGCTGGATCAGATGTTTGCGGCGCTTCAGCAGCCGGACGACAGACGGACGTTCCGCTTCCTGGCGGTGCGCGATGTCATCATCGAGGTGCACCCGTCCGAAGACGTCCGGCGATTCCCGGATACGGAGACGGATTTCCACGACTGGGGCGTTGAACCGGACGATCCGCTGATCGGACCGGACACATGGCTCGTCTACGTCGAGGCGTCATTCCGGTTTGAAGGCATTTACATGCCCATCGGACAGGCGCAGGACGCATCGACCTGGTATGCGCCGCTCCGGCAGGGTGGCCGCTGGCCCATGATTATGACGAAAACTGAATCGGGCTATACGCTCAGATCGCTCCACCCGGCAAAGATATCGCCGTAAAAAAAGACGAACGCAAGAGCCGGCGCACGATTCCATTCGTGCGCCGGCTCTGTTTTCTGTTTGAAGCGCGGAAAATTTACCGCAGAAGGCCGCAGACCAGCTCCGAATAACCGGCGGGGTCTTTGAGCGGGAACCCGGCGATGAGCAGTGCCTGCGCATACAGAATCTTTGCATACTTGGCAGCCAGCTCTTTGTCGGTTTCAAACGCGTTTTTCAGCTGGGCGAAGACCGGATGATCGCCGTTCAGCTCCAGAACGCGCTGTGCTTTGACCTTGTTTTCACCCGGAATCGCGGCGAAATACTTCTCCATCTCCAGCGTGACGCTGCCCTCGCTCGTCAGGCAGACCGGATGCGAAACCAGCTTGTGGGAAATGCGGACGGCAGAAACGTCGCCGCCCAGCGTCTCTTTGACGAAGTCGAGCAGCGCCTTGTTGTCTTCGTTTTTCTGCTCGGTTTCCTTCTTTTCTTCTTCGGTTTCAAGCTCCAGATCGTCGCGGCTGACGTTTTTGAATTTCTTTTCGCCGACCTGGCCGAGGATTTCGACGACAAATTCGTCCACCTCGTCGGTCATGTAGAGGACGTTGTAGTCCTTTGCGCGCAGACGTTCGATCTGCGGCAGGGCGCCGATCTTCGACAGGCTTTCGCCGCAGGCGTAGTAGATGTATTTCTGGTCTTCCGGCATTGCTTTGACATATTCGTCGAGCGTCAGGAGCTTGTCCGACTTGGCGCTGGCAAACATCAGCAGATCGGAGAGCAGCTCGCGGTGCGCGCCGAAATCCGACACGACGCCGTATTTCAGCTGAAGCCCGAAGAGCTTGTAGAACTTCGCATACGTCTCCGGATCGTCTTCCATCATCTTTTTCAGCTCGCGCTTGATGCGTTTTTCGATGTTCTGCGCAATGACGCGGAGCTGCTTGTCATGCTGCAAGAGCTCGCGGGAGATGTTCAGCGAGAGGTTGTCGGAGTCCACGACGCCTTTGACGAAGCGGAAGTATTCTGGCAGGAGCTCCGCGCAGCGGTCAATGATCATGACGCCGTTGGAATAGAGCTGAAGCCCTTTTTCAAATTCCTTCGTATAGTAGCCATATGGGACGGAGGACGGGATAAAGAGCATTGCCTTGAAGGAAATCAGCCCTTCTGCCTCGATGCGGATGACCTTGAGCGGCGGTTCGTTGTCGTAGTATTTCTCTTTGTAGAAGGCATAGCAGTCTTCATCGCTGACTTCCGACTTCGGGCGCTGCCAGATCGGCACCATGCTGTTGACGGTTTCCGGCTCGGTATACGTTTCATACGTCGTCTTTTTCTTGCCGGTTTCGTCTACTTCGTCGGATTCGACCGGGCGCGATTTTTCAACGTCCATCACGATCGGGAAGCGGATATAGTCGGAATATTTGCGGATGATGCGGCGAAGCTCATAGGTGTCGAGAAATTCGTCGTAATGTTCGTCTTCGGTGTCGGGTTTCAGATAGAGGATGACGTCCGTGCCGGCTTCGGCGCGTTCCGCCGGAGAAACGGTATAGCCGTCTGCGCCGGTCGATTCCCAGACGTGGGCTTCGTCTTCCCCAAATTTGCGGGAGACGACGCGGACCTTCTCGGCGACCATGAACGCCGAGTAGAAGCCGACGCCGAACTGACCGATGATATCAACGGTCTTTTCCTCTTTATCTTTTTCGCTCAGGTCATTTTTAAAGGCGAACGAACCGCTGCGGGCGATGACACCCAGGTTGGATTCCAGCTCTTCTTCGCTCATGCCGATGCCGTTGTCGGAGATCGTCAGCGTGCGGGCCTCTTTGTCCGGCTTGACCATGATCTTGAAATCCGACCGCGCGGTGTGGACGGTATCATCCGTCAGCGCCCGGTAGGCGAGTTTGTCAATTGCGTCGGACGCGTTGGAAATCAGCTCGCGGAGAAAGATTTCCTTGTGCGTATAGACGGAGTTGATCATCATATCGAGAATCCGTTTGGATTCTGTTTTGAATTGCTTTTTGGCCATATGCAAACATCCTTTCAAGCCGGAACCGAAGCAGCCCGGCGCCGGCAAAATCAGATGCCGCACCCAAAATGCGACATCTTACAAATAGTCATTATAGCGTGAATTTGTGAATTTGTCAACATCTTTGGCACAGCAGAGCGCACAAAGAACGGCATTTTTCAACGCCTCCTTCTTGCACATCGGCGCGGCATATGGTATCATATAGAGGGCGCCGGATCCCTGCGGGCAAAAATCAGACAAACAGCGGCAAATGTCCAGTTTTTTTACACGGCGGGCGATTTGTCCATACAAAAGCGCCGGCAGATATGGTATCATGATATCGTGCCGCAGCAGGTGCGGCATCTATCCGGAAAAGGGGGGAACCGCCTTGAATATTCTAGTAACGCTGGACAGGGGATACCTGCATCAGCTGGCTGTCATGCTCTCGTCGCTGCTGACAGCAGACCCGGCGGAAACATATGACGTCTATCTCATGAATGCGTCGCTCCGACCGTCAGACTTTGAAAAACTCACGGCCATGCTCGGCAACCGGTGCAGGCTGACGGACGTCAGAATGGACAGCCGCCTGCTGGCGGAGGCCCCGGTGACGGATCGGTACCCGCAGGAAATGTACTACCGCATCTTCGCCGCGCAGTATCTGCCGCAGACGCTGGACCGCATCCTCTATCTGGATCCGGACCTTGTCGTCCGGAAGCCGCTGCGCGCCCTCTATGAAACCGACATGACCGGTCAATGCTTTGCGGCGGCGTCGCACGTCCGCGGCGCGCTGAAAGCGCTCAACGCGATCCGCCTGGGTGAACGGCCGGACGAGATGGGGCCGTATATCAATTCCGGCGTCATGCTCATGAATCTTGCCCGCCTGCGGGAAACGCAGGATGAGGCGCAGGTGCTGGATTACATCCGCCGCCATCAGAAGGCATTGCTGCTCCCCGATCAGGATATCATCAGCGCACTGTATGCCGGGCAGATCCGGCTGATTGACGCGCGCATCTACAACATGACCGAACGGCTGCTCGTCTTCGGCAACGCCAACGGGGAAGTGACGCCGCATTGGGTTGCAGAAAACAGCGCCGTGATCCACTACTGCGGCCGGAACAAACCGTGGAAGCCACATTATACCGGCAAGCTCGGCATCTTCTACGAGCAGGCCGAACAGGCCGCAAATCCGCCGGCATTCGACTGACCGGCAGCATTGAAAGGCAGGACGCAAATGGCCTATATTGAATTTGAAAACGTCTGCAAATACTATCGCATGGGCGGCCAGACAATCGCCGCCACCGACCACATCAGCTTCACGGTGGAACGCGGCGAGCTCTGCGTCGTCGTCGGCCCATCCGGCGCCGGGAAAACGACGCTTCTGAACATCCTGGGCGGCATGGACAGCTGCGACGAAGGCGAGATCCGCCTGGATGGGCGCGTCATCAGCGCGCTCAGCGAGCGGGCGCTGACCGATTACCGCCGGTATGACGTCGGCTTTGTCTTCCAGTTTTATAACCTTGTCCAGAACCTGACGGCCGTTGAAAATGTCGAGCTGGCGTCGGAAATCAGCCGCGACCCGCTGGACGCGCGGACGGTGCTTCAGGCGGTCGGCCTTGCGGAACGCGCGGACAACTTCCCGGCACAGCTCTCCGGCGGAGAACAGCAGCGCGTGGCGATTGCCCGCGCACTGGCCAAAAATCCGAAAATCGTCCTCTGCGACGAGCCGACCGGCGCACTCGACTATCAGACGGGCAAGACGATTCTGAAACTTTTGCAGGATACCTGCCGTCAAACGGGAAAAACCGTCATCATCATCACCCACAACAGCGCGCTGACGCAGATGGCGGACCGCGTCGTCCACATCCGGAACGGCGCCGTTCAGCGCGTTGAAATCAACGCGTCGCCGATGCCGGTTGAACAGATCGAATGGTGAAATCAGGTCTTCATATGAAACACACCCACCACAAAATGTATCGAAAAATGGCTGTCCGCAGTGTGCGCGGATCGATTGCACGCTTCCTGTCGATTCTGGCCATCGTGCTGGTCGGCAGCGGATTTTTAGCCGGGCTGCTCGCCACAAAGCCGGATATGCAGCGAACGGCGGACCGCTATGCGGATGACTGTCATCTCTATGACATTCAAGTGCGCAGCACCTGGGGGCTGGACAGTGCGGATGTCGCCGCGCTGGAAGGTCTGCCGGGCGTCGAGCGCGTCATGGCATGCGTCTCCAAAGACCTGATTCTGGAGACATCCGACGGCAGCGCTGTCACACGCCTCTACGGCGTCGATCTGACCCGCCCGGACAGCCTGATCAACGGCTTCCGCCTGAAAGAAGGCCGGATGCCGGTATCCAAAGGCGAATGCCTGCTGGCTGTGCCGAATACGTACGAGGGCAGCCATTCGCTCGGCGAAGTCTTTACCCTTTCCGAAGACAACCGCGACTATGAAACGCTCGGCGAAACGGTCGCCTTCGATTCGCTGACCGTCGTCGGTCTGGTGGATACGCCGCAGTATATGTCCATCGAAAGCGAACCCAGCACCGCAGGCAGCGGCAGCGTTCGGCTCATCATGTATGTTTTCCCGGAATGCTTCTCCATGGACGTCGCAACCGACGCCTTTCTGACGGTGAAAGGCGCCGCAGCACGAAATGCCTTCTCCGACGCCTACGGCGATCTGCTTGACGAGCAGACCGAGGCGGTCAAAACGCTGGCCGAAACCCGGACGCAGAGCCGCTTTGACGAAAAGAAAAACGAAGCGTCGCGCGCGCTTGCAGATGCAAAAGCGGATTTTGAAGCGCGCAGCACGGAGACCGGCAGACAACTGGCTGCGGCAGAGTCGGAACTCTTACAGGCGGCGCACGAGCTGTCGGCGGAGCGCGCCGCCCTACGCGATGTGCAGGCGTGGATGACGCCGGCGCAGCTTCAGGCGGCAGAGGCAAAGCTGGAAGAGGCGAGTGCCGCGCTGGAAAAAAGGCAGACGGCGCTGAATGACGCGCTGGAAGAAGCGGACGCGCAGCGCCAAACGGCAGAGGCGTCGTTCGCGGCATCGCAGGAAGCGCTGGACGCGCTGGAAAAACCCGAATGGATCCTCAGCGACCGCCGCTCAAACGTCAGCTACCGGAGCTATAAAAGCAACTCCGAAAAGATGGCCGCCATCGCAAAGGTCTTCCCGGTCTTCTTCTTTTTGGTGGCGGCGCTCGTAGCCCTGACGACCATGACGCGCATGGTCGAGGAAGAACGCACACAGATCGGTATGCTGAAAGCCATCGGCTATTCCAAATCGCGCATTCTGGCCTATTATCTCGGATACAGCATCTTCGCGAGCCTTGCAGGCAGCGCGGCCGGCACGGTGCTCGGCTTCTACACGCTGCCGCCAGTGATTGCCAATGCCTACGGCATGATGTACACCCTGCCGAAGACGGTGATGGATTTCTACTGGGGCTATGCCGGTCTGATCGTTCTGATTTCGGTCGGCTGCACAACGGCTGCGACCGCAGCGGCCTGCCTGACGCAACTCTCGGAAAAACCGGCGGCGCTCATGCTGCCGAAAGCGCCGAAATCCGGCAAGCGCATCCTGCTTGAACACGTCCAATTCATCTGGCGCCGCATGGGCTTCATCGCTAAGGTGACGGCGCGCAACATCTTCCGCTACAAAAAACGCCTGCTGATGACGGTTTTCGGCATCGCAGGCTGCACGGCGCTGTTGGTGACGGCGTTCGGCCTGCGCGATTCAATCCACGAAATCGTCGATCGCCAGTTCGGCGAACTGTATCAATATAACCTCACCCTCTACCTGACAGACGACGGCGTCACAGAAACCAATGCGGCGCTCCACGCCTGCATGACCGACCCGTCCCGCATCACATCCTATGCACTTTTCCACAGTGAAAGCGTGCAGCTCAGCGCCAACGGCGAACAGCAGCGCGTCACGCTGTATGCCCCACAGGAAACGGCGTCGCTCAAGGAAAACATCGTTCTGCGTGACCGGAAGACCCGTGACGACATCCCGTTCGGCGAAGACAGCGTTATCCTGACCGAAAAACTCGGCGAACAGCTGAACCTGTCCGTCGGCGACGCGGTCACGGTTGAAAACGCAGACGGCCGGAAGGCGTCGTTTGCGGTGACGGCATTTGCGGAAAACTATGTGACGGGCGCGATTTTCCTGCCGGCGGAACGCTATGCGAAGGCCTTCGGCACGGCGCCCTCATACCGGCTGGCACTGGCGAAAACGGCGGACGAATCGGAGGCCGCGCGGAACGCGCTGGCGTCCGACCTGCTCGATTCCGGCGGCGTGCTCATGACGCAGTTCTCGGAAACCATCCGCGAAAGCTTTGAAAATACGGTCAAAAGCATCGACTACATCGTCGTCGTGCTGATTCTGGCGGCCGGTGCGCTGGCCATGATCGTCCTCTACAACCTGACCAACATCAACATCTGCGAACGCGAAAAAGAACTGGCGACGATCAAAGTCCTCGGCTTCCACGAAAACGAAGTCGCCGCCTATATCTACCGCGAAACGTCCGTGCTGGCGCTGCTCGGGATTCTGGCCGGGTTCGCATTCGGCGTCTGGCTGCATGCGTTTGTCGTCCGGACGGCAGAAGTGGACGCCGTGATGTTCGGGCGGACGCTCAGCGGGTGCAGCCTCCTGTATGCGGCGATTGTCACCGTTGTCTTTACGGCGCTGGTGGATCTCATCATGCTGCCGAAACTCAAAAAAATCGACATGGCGAAATCCATGAAAGCAAATGAATAGGCGAAAGGGGCATGTTCGATGAACATCGTCAAAAAAGCAAAATGCATCCACATCGTGATCTCTGCCATTCTGATGGCCGTCGGACTCTGCCTGATTCTCTGGCCGGTCAGCTTTGCATCGCTGATCTGCTGGTTTATCGGTGCGGTCTGCGTGCTGATCGGCGTCGCAAAACTGATCGGTTATTTTTCCAACGACATCTACCGGCTGGCCTTCCAATTTGACTTGGCGCTCGGCATTTTCACCATCCTGCTCGGCGTCCTGCTGCTGTCGCATGCAGAGGCGGTCATCACGGCGATCCCTGTGCTGACCGGGTTGTATGTCATCGTAGACTGCGTTTTCAAACTGCAAACCGCATTTGACGCACGCCGGTTCGGTCTGCGCAGCTGGTGGGCGATCCTGCTCGGCGCCATGCTGGCGGGTCTGTGCGGCGTGCTGCTCATCCTGAACCCGTTTGCCGGCAGCCGCGTTCTGGCGACTTTCCTGGGCATCTCCCTGATGGCCGACGGCCTGCTGAACATCTGCATCACCGCCAACACCGTCAAGGTAGTGGACAAGAAGAAACACATCGAGGCCGACTATGAAATCCGCGATTAAAACGGTTTCGGAACGGTTTACCGTCTGCTCAGAGCAGGACGGTCTGGCGCTCGCCGGGATTGCCGTCTACCCGGAGAACATGGTGCCAACAGCAGTGCTTCAGATTTCACACGGCATGATCGAACACAAAGAGCGGTACCTGCCGTTCATGCAGTGGATGGCGGAACACGGCGTCGCCTGCGTCATCCACGATCACCGGGGTCATGGAGAAAGCGTCTTCTCGCCGGCTGAGCTGGGCTATTTCGGCGAAAACGGCGGCGACGCGCTGGTGCGCGACCTCTATCAGGTGACGGGATGGGCGAAACGGCGGTTCGGCCGCCTGCCGTTCTTCCTGCTCGGCCACAGCATGGGCTCTTTGGCGGCGCGGGCCTATGTCCGGCATTACGGCCGGGCGCTGGACGGCCTGATTGTCTGCGGCTCACCAAGCCGCAGAACCGGCGCATCTTCGGCGGAACGGATTCTGGGGCGCCTCACGCGGGACGAACACCGGCGCAATCCGAAGTTCGACCGCCTGTTTGCGGATCTCTTTGAACGCCCATACCGCAGCGAAAACCTGCCGTATGCATGGATCTGCTCCGACCGCGCCGTGGTCGAGGCGCACAACGAGGATCCGCTCTGTACGTTTACCTTCACGGTGAACGGCTATCGCTCGCTGTTCTGGCTGATGCATGAGGCTTACGATATGCCGCGGGATTCCGCAGCCTGCCCGGATCTGCCGGTGCGATTCATCTCCGGCGCTGACGACGTCTGCCTGATCAGCCGCCGCCGCTTTGCCGACGCGGTGGAAACCATGCGCAGAGCCGGATACCGGAACGTGACCGCCCGCCTGTTCCCGGGGATGCGGCACGAGATCCTGCTGGAATCAGGCTGCCTGCGCGTTTATCACGACATTCTGCGCTTTATAACCCCTAATGCGGGGATAGAAAACGCTCAGCCGGAGGCTGACGCATCGGAGGAAAGCAAATGAAAATTCTGATGGTCATCGATCAGTTCTACGCAGCCAACAACGGGATGACGATTTCCGCGCGGCGTTTTGCCGAGGTCCTGCGCCAGCACGGCCATGAAGTCCGGATTGCGTCCACCGGAAAGCCGGAGCAGCTCAGCGAAGGCGAAACGGCTTACCTGATGGAAAAGCAGTATATCCCCGTGTTTGACAAGCTGGTCTCTTCCCAGGGGATGACGTTTGCCAAAACGGACGAGAAGCTGCTGGAAGAGGGCATCGCATGGGCCGACATCGTCCACTTCTTGGTGCCGTTTGCCCTGACGCACCACGGCCTCAAAATCGCCGAGCGAATGCACAAACCGTTTACCGCGGCGTTCCACGTCCAGCCGGAAAACGTCTCGTCGTCCATCCATCTGGGCAAAGTGGATTTTGTCAATGCGGGCATTTACCACTGGTTCCACTATTACGTCTATAAAAAATGCGAACATATCCACTGCCCTAGCCAGTTTATCGCGGATGAACTCCGGAAGCACGGCTATACCGGGCAGCTCCATGTGATTTCCAACGGCATTGACCCCGATTTTGTCTACCGCAAACTGCCGAAAGATGCGTCGCTGGCCGGAAAATTCGTGATTCTGATGGTCGGCAGGCTGTCCATTGAAAAACGGCAGGACGTTTTGATTGGCGCCGTCGCAAAAAGCAGACACCGCGATGAGATCCAGCTTGTGCTGGCGGGAAAAGGTCCGCGGCAGGAGGCGCTTGAAAAACAGGCGGACCAGCTGGGGCTTTCCGTCCGGTTCGGTTTCTATCCGAAACCGCAGCTTCTGGATCTGATCGCGATGAGCGATCTCTACGTCCACGCGGCAGACATGGAAATCGAAGCCATGAGCTGCATGGAGGCATTTGCAGGCGGGCTGGTTCCGATCATCGCCAACAGCCCCAAAAGCGCGACGCCGCAGTTTGCGATCGATTCGCGCAGCCTCTTTGAAGCGGGCAACAGCAGCGATCTGGCGGATCACATCGATTACTGGTTCGAGCATCCGGAGGAACGGCAGCAGATGGAGCACGCCTACGCCGAACTGGCGAAGCAGTACAACCTCGAGCAGTGTGTCCGTCAGGCGGAAGCCATGTTTGAACAGGCGATTGCCGAAAACAAAGAAAATGCCCAGCCGGCAGAGGCAGCGCCGGTATGAGCGGAGAAGACATCCGCCCCGACCTGCGGGAAGACGCAGAGGCCCCGGCTTACCGGACGGAATCCGCCGACGAACACGTCTTCCATATGTGGGAACCGTTGAAATTTGAGACGAAAGCCGGGTATGACTACTGCCGGAAAGCGTGGTATCTCTGCGCGCTGACGGCGGTTGTCCGGACGTTTGCGTTCGTCGTGCTGCAAATTTATGAGCGCCTGATCCTCGGGTACCGCGTCGTCGGACGGGAAAACCTGAAGCCGCTCCGCGGAAAAGGCGCCGTCACCGTCTGCAACCACGTCCATCCGCTCGACTGCACGATGGTGGACCTGGCGCTCTACCCCAAGCGGACGTATTACCTCACGCTGGAGAGCAACTTCCGCATCCCCGGCATCCGCCATCTGATCCGCGTTCTGGGCGGCGTCCCGCTGCCCGGACAGCCCAAACGGATGCTGGAGATGTTCCGCGCCATGGGGGAAGCCGCCGACGGCGGCGCCGTTGTCCATATCTATCCGGAGGGCGTGCTGATTCCCTACTGCGAGACGCTGCGGCCCTTCAAAAACGGTGCGTTTCGCTTTGTCGCGCAGAAACAGCTGCCTGTCGTTCCGATGGTCATCACGCAGCGGCAGCCGAAAGGCCTGTACCGCTTGCTCAAACGGAAGCCGTGCCTGACGCTGAACATCCTGCCGGCGCAGATGCCGGACGGCGCGATGAAGCCGAAAGCCGCAGCCGCGGCGCTGGCATCCGAGTGCCGCATTGCCATGCAGCACCGCATGGATCTCTGCCGGAAAAACGAAACAAAAGGTGGATCGACCGCATGAATCAAACACTCTATGAGGCCATTGCCGTGGTTTTCTGCTACGGCTTTCTGGGCTGGTGCGCAGAGGTTGTCTTTGCCGCCTGCACCAAAGGAAAATTTGTCAACCGCGGGTTTCTCTGCGGGCCGATCTGCCCGATCTACGGCGTCGGCGTCCTGATCGTCACGACGCTGCTGGAACCTGTGCGGGAGAATCTGGCGCTTCTGTTCATCGGCTCGACACTCCTGACCAGCCTGCTCGAATGGCTGACAGGCTTCCTGCTGGAAAAAATCCTCCATCAGAAATGGTGGGACTATTCCAACATGCCGCTGAACATCGGCGGCTATATCTGCCTGCGCTTCTCGCTCGTCTGGGGCATCGCCTGTATGCTGGTTGTGCGCGTCGTACATCCGGCCGTGATGAAGCTGCTGCGTCTGATCCCGGTATCCATCGGCGTGCCGGTGGAAATCGGACTGATCGGCGTCATTCTCGTAGACTTCGTTGTGACGTTCATCGGTGTCCTCCATCTGGGCAGCCGGATGAAGCGTCTGGCAGAGCTGGACGAGGCGCTGCATGTCGTCTCGGATGCGCTGGGCGAAAGTCTGGCCAGCCACGCGCTCTCCGCAAAGGAGAAAAACGCCCGGTTTGCAGCCGAGATGAATGCAAAGCATCCGGAACTCCGCGAACGCTACGAACGGTATAAAGCGCTTGCGGCGCAGAAAAACTTTACGCATAACCGCATCCTGCGCGCCTTCCCGAATATCCAGAAGGGCCGCTATGCCAAGCTGATTCAGGATATCAAAGACAACCAGAACCGCAAAAAACATCAGGCTTAACCAAAACTCAAACAGCCCGCCGCAAAGGAAATCTTTGCAGCGGGCTGTTTTGCTGTATCGGCGGGCGGCTGATGCCGGATGCTCAAAGGCGCCGGCGCCCACGGGAAAATCAGTCGAAGGGAACGACCCAATCGGGCGATTCGTTGGCGTCGAAGCACATCAGGATCTGTTCGCGCGTGTTTTTTTCGACGGCGAGCGGCGACGGGAGCTCATCCCGGCCGAAGAAGCGGCAGGCTGTCGTTTCGGCGTTGGGCGCAAAGGTTCCGCCGCCGGTCACGGCGCAGCGGATGAATACCTTGACGATGCCGTAGGCGTAGCGGGGCGTATTGTGACGGTTGCGGTCCTGCACGGCGATCAGCCGGTCGGCGGCAACGTGCAGTCCGGCTTCTTCCAGCGTTTCCTTGACGGCGTTGCCGCCGACGGATTGGTTGACGTCGCACCAGCCGCCGGGCAGCGCCCATGTGCCGTTCTGCTCCTGCACCAGCAGGATCTTGCCGTCCTGGAAGACGGCGGCACGCGTATCGACTTTCGGCGTCTGATAGCCGGTTTCACCGCAGAAAAGATCCTGCACCTTTTCCAGCGGCAGATCGGTCTGCGCGGCGACCATTTCTGCGGCAATCGCGCGGAGCCGCGTATACCGCTCGATGTCGAACGGGTTTTGCCCATAGGCCAGCCCAGCCTGCGCCAGACTCTGAATTTCAACGGCCCAGTCCAGCCATTGATCTTTGGCAATCATGCAGCGCGCCCCCTATTCGGCATTTCGGGCGTAGAACCAGACGCCGACGGCCCCGGCGGCGAAGAGCAGGATGCCGGCCGGAATCTCCAACCCGGACGGCACATGCGGCATGCTGGAGAAAATCTCCAGCACGGAGCCGAGCACGAAGCCGATGATGGCAAAATACGTCGGGCCGGGGTACTTGGACATCGCCTTTTCGAGCAGCTTTGTCGTCAGGAGAATCCCGGCGACAAGCCCCAGCCCAAGAGGCAGGAGGAACCAGAAGTCAAATGTCGCCGGCTGAAGCGACGCCATGAATTTTTCGTGGATGGAAAACACCGCCAGAATCGAGGAAAAGCTGATGCCGGGCAGAACGAGCGCAACGGCCAGCGGCAGACCGAGCAAAAAGAGAATGCAGAACGTCTGGAAGCTGTGTCCTTCGACGGCGAAGAGATCTTTCGGGACGAGTGCCGTCGCCAGCGCAAGGCCGAACCCGATCAGCAGAAAGAGCACGGAGACAAAGTTGAAGCCCCCGCGGGATTTCCGGACAAGCAGCGGGAAGCTGCCTGCGATGGCGCCTGCAAACAGGCAGAGCATCGGCACCTCCCAAAGTTCAACGAGCATCAGAAGCAGTTTTGAGCAGAGGACGAGACCGAGCAGACCGCCGACAGCAACCGTCAGCAGGAAAAGGCCGTTTTTCCACATGTCTTTGAAGAACTCGGCGACGGCCGCGATGAGCTGGTCATAGATGCCGAGGATGATGGCGGTTGTCCCGCCGCTGACGCCGGGGATGAGCATGACGGCGCCGATGATAAAACCGTACAGGATGTTTTTGAACGCCGCCAGCAGGGACGGCTTCGCAATGTGTTTCATCGTGCATTCTTCCAATCTGGTCTTGCGTGCAGCGGCACGTTTTTTTGAAAGCGGCAGTCATAGAAGGCGGCCGCAGGGTCATAGATTCAATATATGATGCAGTGCGGATTGGCATACGGAGAGGAGGCGGCGCAGTGCGGGTGCAGGCATTTCTGCGGTTGGCGCTGACCTGCCCGCCGTTTGGTATGGCGGTACTGCTGACTGCAGGCATGGTGCTGGTCAACGGCGGCACGGATGCGCCAAACGCCATTGCCGGATGCGTCGCATCCCGCGCCATTCGTCTGAAACCGGCTGTCCGGCTGGCGGCGGTCTGCAACCTGCTGGGCGCGCTGGCGGCATCCCTGCGCCCGGCCGTAGCGGATACGGTCGCGGGTCTGGCGGACTTCGGCACAGGGCAGGAGGCGGTTCTGGCGCTTTGCGCCGGGATGACGGCCGTCGTCGTCTGGTCGGCCGCGGCATGGATGCTTGGGCTCCCGACGAGCGAAAGTCATGCGCTGATTGCCGGGCTGAGCGGCGCTTCCATGGCCGTGCACCACGGGTTCGGCGGTCTCTGCTGGATGCCGTGGCGGCGGACGCTGATCGGGCTGCTCCTGTCCACGCTTCCGGCATTTCTGGCGGGCATGGCGGCGAACCGGCTGATTGTGCGGCTCAACCGGGCAAAAGACCGGCGCAGACAGGCGGCGCTTTTTCGGCGGGCGCAGATCATGGGCGGCGCGGCGATGGCGTTTGCCCACGGCGCACAGGACGGACAGAAATTCACCGGCGTACTGCTGCTCAGCGCATCGCTGGCACAGCAGACGGATCTGGGGGCAGCGCCGCTCTGGCTGACAGCGGCTGTCGCCTTGCTGATGGCGGCGGGAACGTCGCTCGGCGGACAGAAGATTATCCGAACGGTCGGCGTTCGGATGTCCAGACCGGAGCCGTATGTGTCTGTGGCGGCGGATCTCTCCGCGGCGGTTCTGCTGACCGGCGCCGCGCTGACGGGTATCCCTGCCAGTACGACGCATGGAAAAACAGCGGCGCTCATGGGTTCCGCCGCGGCAAGGCGCATGCGGGCGGTCAACTGGCGGGTGGCCGGTGAAATGGCGTGGGCATGGGTGCTCACGTTTCCCGGCTGCGCCGCAGCGGGGTACATAGCGGCAAGGATCTTTTTGAGAATGGGGTGAGATGATGGCAAACCGGCAGGAAGATTTTCAGGCGCTGGCAGCCGGTGCGGCGCTTGCTGCGCACGCGCTCAGCGAACCGACGTCTGTGCGCCGGGAGGCATCCCGCTGGCGGGATGCGTTTCTGCTGCAGCTGGAGCGGGAATTCCTGCCGCCGCTGGAGCGGAGGGATCTCGCCTTTCTGGCAGAGCGGATCGCTGCGGTCAGCCTCCATCTGACGGAGGACGCCGGTCAGACGATGCCGCCAACGCTGCGGACGGCTTTTCGCGCCTGCGCCGATGCGCTGTGCGCGGTGGTCGATGCGCTGCCCCAGTTCCGCCGGCCGGAACGGTTTCATCCGGCGCTTGCGGCGCTGCGGCGGTCCGCAGAGGCGGCGCAGGCTTTGTGCGCCGCCGCCGGTCAAACGGCCGGCATACAGGCGTTTTGGGTCTGGCGGAGCAGCGCCGATGCATTTTCTGCGGCGGCAGAAGCGGCCGCCGCAGCCGCGCTGAACGGTTTTTAGGCGGTGTTACACCAATTCGGTTTGAACGACGCCGTTGTCCTCCGGCTTCAAAATGGCGCCGACGGCGGGCAGCGTCCGCGCACGGTAGCGCGCGCGGTTCTGAATCGGCGTCTGTTCCGTTTCGGCCAGCCGGACGACGGTCTGCTTCGGCTTCAGCGTCATCACCTTGACGCCTGCGGAATCACGCGTCGGTTTGGGCGTCAGCTGTGCCGTGGAGAAAATCAGCGCACGGTCTGCGCTGGAATAGAGCGTCAGTTCCTTGTCTTCCGCCAGACGGAGCATGCCGACGAGCGGCGATTTGTCCGAATAGGCGTTGATCAGCTTTTTGCGGTTCGTCTTTGTCGCGTAGCTTTCAAAAACGACGCGGGCGCATTTGCCGTCGGCATACGCAAAGAGCAGGCTGCCGCTGTAATCGCCCTTCGAGGCGACGGCCATGGCGCGGACCTCTTCGCCGCTGTCCATGCCGAGGTGCTGCGGCAGGTAGAGCCCCAGCGCGCCCGCTTTGTTTTCCGGCATTTCACTGCACCGGACTTTATAGACCTGCTGCTGATTCGTGAAAAAGAGCAGATCGTCGGCGTTGGAGCCATCCTGCGTGAAAATCAGTTCGTCGCCCTCTTTGAGCTTGTTCTCACCGCTCATGCGCAGAGACTGCGGCGTGATTTTCTTAAAATAGCCGTCACGCGAGAGGAAATAGTGGACGGGATAATCTTCAACGGCGTCCTCATCCGCTGCGGCGTCAATCGTTTCGTGTTCATAGACGATCTTCGTTTTCCGCGGCATGGCGTATTTTTTGACGACTTCTTTCAGCTCGGCGACGATGATGGCGCGGAGCTTTTTCTTGCTGGCGAGCGTCTCTTCGGCGTCGGCAATATCGTGTTCCAGCTGGGCGATTTCGTCCAGCCGGGAGAGAATGTACGCTTTGTTGATGTTGCGGAGCTTGATTTCGGCGATGAATTCCGCCTGCGTCTCGTCGATGCCGAAGCCGACCATCAGGTTCGGGATGACCAGCGCGTCTTCTTCTGTTCCGCGGATAATAGCGATGGCCTTGTCGATGTCCAGGAGGATTTTGGAAAGGCCGCGCAGCAGGTGCAGCCGCTTTTTCATCTTTTGCAGCCGGAAGTAAACGGTGCGCCGGATACAGTCGGTGCGCCATGCCGTCCACTCGTCCAGAATTTCCCGCACGCCGAGGACACGGGGCGTCCCGGCGATCAGCACGTTGAAGTTGCAGGAGAAGCTGTCGCAGAGCGGGGTCATTTTCATCAGGCGCGCCATGAGCTTGTCCGGGTCTGCGCCGCGCTTCAGGTCGATCGTCAGCTTGAGACCCTGCTTGTCGGTTTCGTCGCGCATGTCGGAAATCTCGCGGATTTTCCCGGCTTTGATCAGTTCGGCCACCTTGTCGATGACGGCCTCGATGGTCGTCGTGTATGGAATCTCCGTAATTTCGATGCAGTTCTGCTTCGCGTCATACGACCAGACGGCGCGGACGCGGATGCTGCCGCGTCCGGTGCGGTAGATTTCGTTCAGCGCCACGCGGTCATAGAGCAGCTCGCCGCCGGAAGGAAAGTCCGGTGCTTTGAGCGTTTCGAGCAGGTCGGCTTCCGGGTCGCGGATGAGCGCGATCGCCGTTTCACAGACTTCAGCTAAGTTGAAGCTGCAAATGTTGCTCGCCATACCGGCGGCAATGCCCAGGTTGGCGCTGACTAAGATATTTGGGAACGTTGTCGGCAGAAGCGCCGGTTCCTTGAGCGTATTGTCGTAGTTGTCGACGAAATCGACGGCGTCTGCGTCGATGTTCTGAAACAGCTCGGCGCAGATGGCCTCCAGCTTGACCTCGGTATAACGGGCCGCGGCGTAGGCCATATCGCGCGAATAGGCCTTGCCGAAGTTGCCCTTGGAATCGACAAACGGGTGCAGCAGCGCCTCGCAGCCGCGGCTCAGGCGGACAAGCGTCTCGTAGATGGCGGCGTCGCCGTGCGGGTTCAGCTTCATTGTTGAGCCGACGACGTTGGCCGATTTCGTCCGGGCGCCGGTCAGCAGCCCCATTTTATACATCGTATACAGAAGCTTGCGGTGGGAGGGCTTAAAGCCGTCAATCTCCGGCAGCGCGCGGGAGACGATGATGCTCATGGCATAGGGCATGAAGTTGGTTTCCAGCGTCCGCGTGATGGGCATCGGCGTCGCCGGTTTGGGCGGCAGAGCAGTCTGCCGGGTCTCTTTTTTCTTGGCCATCGGGTCAAATTCTCCTTCTCCGATGAATAATCAGCACGCGGGCGAATCAGGAAATGTCCGCCAGCTCGAGGTAAGCGGCGCCGTTTTCAGCGATATAATCTTTGCGCCCCTGCAAATTGTCGCCGAGCAGCAGGTCGAAAACGGCCGAGGTGTGTTCGCTTTCCTCCGGCGTCACCTGAATCAAGCGCCGCGTCGCGGGGGACATGGTCGTCTCCCACATCATTTCGGGTTCGTTTTCGCCGAGCCCTTTGGAGCGCTGAATCGTGTACTTTTGGTCGCCAATTTTTTCGAGGATTTCAGCCTTTTCGCGGTCGTCATAGGCGAAGAACGTCTCTTTTTTGCAGGTGATTTCATACAGCGGCGTCTCTGCGATGTAGACATAGCCTTCGGAAATCAGAGTCGGCACCAGCCGGTAGAGCATGGTCAGAATCAGCGTGCGAATGTGGAATCCGTCCACGTCGGCATCGGTGCAGATGATGACCTTGCTCCAGCGCAGGGAGGCGAGGTCAAACACGCCCAGCTCTTTGGAGCGGGTGTTCAGCTCGACGCCGCAGCCCAGAACCTTGAGCAGGTTCGTGATGATTTCGCTTTTGAAGATTTTGGCCGGTTCCGACTTCAAACAGTTCAGAATCTTGCCGCGGACAGGCATAATCGCCTGAAATTCCGCGTCGCGGCCCAGCTTGCAGGAACCGAGTGCCGAGTCGCCCTCCACGATGTAGAGTTCGCGCCGTTCCGTGTCGCGGCTGCGGCAGTCGACGAATTTTTCGACACGGCTTGTGATGTCCATGTTGCCGGAGAGCTTTTTGCGGGTGTTCTGGCGGGCGGCCTCTGCTGATTCGCGGATCTGCTTGTTGCGCAGCACCTGATCGGCGATTTTGTCGGCGTCCGCTTTGTTTTCGATGAAGTAAACTTCCAGCGCCGAACGGAGAAAGTCGGTCATGGCGTCCTGGATAAACTTGTTGGTGATGGCTTTTTTGGTCTGGTTTTCGTAGGACGTCACCGTGGAAAACGAGCTGGTGACGAGGATCAGACTGTCGGCGACGTCGTTGAATGTGATTTTGGAGGCGCCCTTCGGATACTTGTTGTTTTGTTTGCAGTAGGCGTCGATGGCGGAAACGAAGGCGCTTTTAACTGCTTTCTCCGGTGCGCCGCCGTGTTCCAGCCAGGAGGAATTGTGAAAATAGGTGATCGACGGCGTGCCCCTTGTCATGCAGAAGGCGGCAGAGAGCCGGACCTTGTATTCCGGCTTGTCCGCACGGTCGCGGCCGCGGCGCTCCGACTGGCAGAAATGCACCGGCGTAATCGCGTCAAACGAGGCCAGCTCTTCGACATAACCGGAGATGCCGGTTTCATAGAGGTATTCCGTGGTTTCAAATTTGCCGGGCGCGGTTTCGTTTTTGAGGACAAAGCGGACGCCCGCATTGACGACGGCCTGTTTTTTCAGCGTATCAATGTAGTAGTCGAGCGGGATGTCGATGTCGGTGAAAACCTCGAGGTCGGGGCGCCAGCGGTGAATCGTCCCGTTTTTCTTGCGTCCGGCCGGTTCCTTGATGAGCTTGCCTTCCGCCTTGGTGACGTTGACGCCCTTTTTGAAGTGCAGCGTATATTGAAAGCCGTCGTAGCAGCTGATGACGTCCATATATTCGGAGGAATACTGCGTCGCGCAGGAGCCGAGACCGTTCAAGCCGAGCGAATACTCATAGTTTTCGCCTTCGTTGGTATGATATTTGCCGCCTGCGTAGAGCTCGCAGTAGACGAGATCCCAGTTGTAGCGTTTTTCAAGGGGGTTCCAGTCGACCGGGCAGCCGCGGCCGCAGTCTTCGACTTCGATGGAATGATCCAGAAACCGCGTCACAGTGATAACTTTGCCGTACCCTTGGCGCGCTTCGTCGATCGAGTTGGAAAGAATCTCAAAAAAAGAATGCTCACAGCCCTCAATGCCGTCAGAGCCGAAAATAACGGCCGGGCGCTTGCGCACACGGTCGGGACCTTTGAGCTGCTTGATGCTCTCGTTGCCGTAACCAGCGGAGGATTTTGCCGCCATTTGTTTGTTCACCTTTCCAAACATCAGAATTTAAAAGCATCGCGGCGCAGAAACGCCGCGGGAATCGCCGAAAATATGCTATAATAATAGTATACTATATTTTCCATTCCCTGTCAACCGGACACGCAAACCGTGCGTTTTCGACCGCCGGAAATGGCGGAAACAAGCGAAAAACGGCAGAAAATGGCACGAAACGGCTGATTTTGAAGGTCGAAATTTGTCGGAAGCAGGGAAAATTGCTCGAATTTTGTCGAATCTATGCTATGATACATGTTGGAATGGAATCTACCTGCCAGCAGAGGAAGGAGTGGCGCGGTGCGTACTTTGTTGGATCGGCTGGGGGTTTCAGCCAAATACAAAGGGTATCGAATGCTGCTCAACGCGATTGAAATCGCTCTTGAAAACGAAACGGCCGTTTCGGATATCACCAGCTGCATTTACCCGCGCATTGCAGCGGAATACGGTGTGACAGAGGCGAACGTTGAAAAGAATATCCGCATGGCGATTCGCACGTTCTGGGAATACGGCGACCATGAACTTTATGATCAGGTGTCGGGATTCCCCACAGAAGAACGACCGGGCAATGCGGCGTTTATCGGGGCGATTGCATCCTACCTGATCCGCACGGATGCGGTTTCTACGCCGGATGAGGCGGAAATGCAGGGGCTTGATCCGCCGAACCGTGATCAGACCCAAGAAAACCCGTCAGCCGATTCCTAAATCGAAAACAGCACCCCGTCGGCCAGACGGGGTGCTGTGTTTTTTGCGTGTTGGGGGAGGTTGGCGGATATGTAATGGTTGGGGTAAGCTGGCGGATGTTTGGTGCCGGTGCAGGCTGACCGGTGGGTGTTGTAAATCAATGCAGCCTGGCGGATATCCGGCGTGGGGGTGTGCGTCGTCGGGTGTACCTCGGTGGATATCCAATGTTCCACCTCATCCGGCGGAAGCAATTTTCGCGGAAAATCACTTCCGCCACCTTCCCCTATGCAGGGGAAGGTGGTTCATTGCTTTTCCCGGAAAAGCAATGAACCGGATGAGGTGGAAGAGCGGGGATTCTCCAAGGAAAAGACGAATCGGCCGGATAAGGTCGAAGTTACGCTGCGCGCCGGAGGTGCAGGCGAGACAGCCCTCTCCGCATCCACCGCCCTTTATTTCCCATTTCTTTCAGCACAAAAACACACCCCATTTGTTCGCATCAGCATGCTGCCACGCTTGTACGAACAAATGGGGTGCTGTTCCGTCAGGCATTCTGTTTTTGGTTGGCGTTTATCCTGTATGCGAGGGCAATCAGGCCAGAACGACGCGGACGCCGGACGGCGTATCTTCCAGCAGAATGCCGCGGCTCTTGAGTTCGTCGCGAATCCGATCTGCTTCGGCGTAATTCTTCGCCTTTTTGGCGGCGGCACGCGCAGCGATCTGCGCGTTGACGTAATCGGCCAGTTCACCGGTCAGACCGTTGTCCGGCTGTGCCTGCTTGGCCTGCTCTGCGCGGACGCGTTCTGCCGCTTCCATCAGACCGAGCGAAAGCACACGGTCAAATTCCGCGATCAGGCGCAGCTTGGCACCGTCGCCGATCTTCGCCTTCAGCACGTCATACAGCGCCGTGACGGCCAGCGACGTGTTCAGGTCATTGTTCAATGCGTCGGTAAAGCGCGTGCGCAGCGCTTCTTCGGCGGCCGGATCAGATTCTCCGGCATCCGGCTTGAGCGCCGCAATCCGGGCGACCAGCTTGCCGTAAGCCGCCGCAGCGTTGTCCAGGTTTTCATAGGTGAAAAGGAGCGACTTGCGGTAGTGCGACTGCAGGCAGAAGAAACGGTAGGCCAGCGGGTCATATCCCCTGGATTCCAGCAGCGAAACCGTCAGAAATTCACCCGCTGATTTGGACATCTTGCCGGAGTTGGTGTTCAGGTGGAGGACATGGAACCAGTAATTGCACCATTTGTGGCCAAGATAGGCTTCAGATTGTGCAATTTCGTTGGTGTGGTGAGGGAAGGCGTTGTCAATGCCGCCGCAGTGGATATCCAGATGCTCGCCGCAGTATTTCATGCTGATGGCGGAACATTCGATGTGCCAGCCGGGATAGCCGGTGCCCCAGGGCGATTCCCATTTCAGCGCCTGATCCTCGAACTTGGATTTCGTGAACCAGAGGACAAAGTCGTTCTTGTTGCGCTTATTGCCGTCTTCCTCGACGCCTTCGCGGACGCCGACGGCGAGATCGTCCGCGTCGTGGTCGTTGAAGACGTAGTACCGCTCCAGCTTGGACGTGTCAAAATAGACGTTTCCGCCGGCGCAGTAGGCGTATCCCTTTTCGAGCAGGGTTTCGATCAGATGAATGTATTCCGGGATGCAGTTGGTCGCCGGTTCCACGACGTCCGGGCGTTTGATGTGGAGTTTTTCGCAGTCGGCAAAGAACGCATCGGTGTAATACTTCGCGATTTCCATGACGGTCTTGTGTTCCCGGCGGGCGCCCTTGAGCATTTTGTCTTCGCCGGTGTCCGCGTCGGACGCCAGATGGCCGACGTCCGTGATGTTCATGACGCGCTTGACGTCATACCCCAAATAGCGGAGAAATTTCTCCAGCACATCTTCCATGATGTAGGTGCGGAGGTTGCCGATGTGTGCAAAGTGGTAGACGGTCGGCCCGCAGGTATACATGGAGACCTTACCGGGGACGGCCGGATGAAACGGCTCGCGGCTGTGCGTCAGGGAGTTATAAAGGATGAGATCAGACATATCGAGTCCTTCTTACGTTATTTCTTGAGATTTTTCAGCGAGAGGCTGTTGGTGCAGTATTCGATGCCGGACCAGACCGTCACAGCGGTGACCGCCCAGCAGAGAATGTTGGAAACAAGGCGGTAAGCGGCGTCGGAGATGAGCGGTTCCATAAACGGCAGCGGCATGAACAGAATGCAGAGGATCGCGACGATTTGCAGAACGGTTTTCAGCTTGCCGGCAAATGCGGCGCCGACGACTTTGCCGCTGGAGGCGATGACGATGCGGATGGAAAGGATCGTAAACTCCCGCGCCAGAATGAGCAGCAGTGCGATCGGATGCATCAGCCCACGGGTGACAAACAGGACAAATGCCGAAAAAACCAGCATTTTATCGGCCAGCGGGTCGAGAATCTTGCCGAGGTCGGTGACTTGGTTGTACTTGCGGGCGATATGACCGTCCAGATGGTCTGTCAGGGATGCAAGCGCAAAGATGCAGAGCGCAAGAACCTGCGCAACGGTGCTGTGCAGTTCCATAAACAGCACAAACAGCGGAATCAGCGCCAGCCGGATGAGTGTGATGATGTTGGCAGTTGTCATGGTGTCGGATCTTCTTTCTTCTTGAATTCAGGCCTCGGAGACGATGTGGCCGAGCGGTTCGCCGTCCAGCAGTTCGTCAATCTGGACACGGCAGAAACGTCCTTCGGCAGCTTCGCCCTTCTTTGCAGTGAAAAAGACCTTGCCGTCAACGTCCGGCGAATCGGCAAAACTGCGGCCGAACCAGACCTCAGACAAGCGGTCATATCCTTCGCACAGGATATCCAGCGTCTGTCCGACAAGCGATTCGTTGTAGGCGTCCATGATTTCGCCTTGCAGCATGGTGATCAGGGAGACGCGGCGCTCTTTTTCCTCGTCGTCCACCTGATCCGGCAGTTCGGCGGCCGGCGTTCCTTCCTGCGGAGAGAATGCAAACACACCGGCGCGTTCGATCCGCGCTTCGCGGAGGAACGTGCAGAGTACTTCGAATTTTTCTTCGGTTTCGCCGGGGAAACCGGCGATCAAGCTCGTGCGCAGCACGACGCCGGGCAGGCGCTCGCGCAGCTTTGCAAACAGGCGGCGCACATCGTCCGATTCATAATGGCGGTTCATGGCGGCCAGCAGCGCATCGTCGATGTGCTGGATCGGGATATCCAGGTACCGGACGATTTTTTCGTTGGCGGCGATGACGTCGATCAGCTCGTCGCTGATGCCGTCCGGGTTGGCATAATGCAGCCGGACCCAGCGGACAGAGTCAATGGCGCAGATTTTCTGAAGCAGAGACGGCAGACGCGCCTCACCGTACAGGTCGATGCCGTATTTCGCCGTGTCCTGCGCGATAATGATCAGCTCAACGGCGCCGTTTTCGGCCAGCGTCCGGCATTCGGCCAGAATATCTTCTTCCCGGCGGGAACGGAGCGGGCCGCGGATGGACGGAATCGTGCAGTAGGAGCAGCGGTTGTCGCAGCCCTCGGCGATTTTGACGTAAGCGGTATAAAGCGGCATACAGGGAATCCGGCCGACTTCGGCGACGGGCGCATCCTTTTCGCCGAACAGCAGCGGCTTTTCACCGGCCAGCGCGGCTTTCAGTGCCTCGACGATCCGAACATGGGCGCTGCATCCGAGCACGGCGTCAATTTCCGGCAGCTCTTCATACAGCTGTTCCCGATACCGCTCGGAGAGACAGCCGGTGACAACGATGGCTTTCAGACGGCTCTGCTTGTCGCGTTTGATTTCGCAGAGCTCCAGAATATTTTCAATGGCCTCGGATTTGGCATCGTCAATGAAGCCGCAGGTGTTGACAATGACGGCGTCGGCTTCGTCCAGATCCGTCGTCAGGGAATACCCCGCTTCGTCCAGCAGGTAGAGCATCTGCTCGCTGTCCACCAGGTTTTTGGAGCAGCCGAGCGAGACCAGCCCGATTTTTTCACTCATAGGAATATGTACAACCTTTCGTTTTGCAGTTTCAAAGGTCAGCAGCCGGGTTCAAACTCCGAATCCGACGCATAGCGGTGCAGCGCGGCGCCGATGTCGGAAGCGGAAAACCCGCGTGCAGCGAGATACCGGTACATTCGGTCACGTGCGGCGCGGTCGAGCGGTGCGCCGCGCAGCCGTGCAGCGATCAGCGCGTCGAGCGAGTCCGCCGGATCCGGCAGGGCTTCCGCGGCTTCCAGCGCCAGATCCCGGTCAATCCCGCGTTTGGTCAGCTCATAAAGCAGCGCCTTGCGCGATTGATGCTTGGCGGCGGCCTGCTCCGTCAATGCGGCGGCATAGGCGGCATCGTCGACAAGCCCATAGGCGGAGAGCTTTTCGATCGCCTCCGCGATTTCCGATTCGGAATAGCCGCGGTCGGAGAGCTTTTCAGACAGTTCTGCGGCGGAACAGGCGCGCCGCCCGAGCACCATGGCGGCAGCCTCGTCTGCGCGGAGACCGCCGTGCGCGGCCAGCGACGCAACATCTGCCTCCGAAAGCGTTCTGCCGGCGCGCAGATCCATTTCGGCGGCGATGTCCCGCGTGACGCGGAGCAGGCTGCCGTCATCCAGCTGCAAGAGCAGCCGTCCGCCGCGGCGGGCGGGTTTTATGGAACAGATCAGAGCCATCGTCTGTTCAGTTTATTCTTCAAAGTCTTCGACAAGAACCGGGGCGGGTGCCGCAGCCGGTTCCGCCGCTTTTTCCTTGCCTTTTGCGGCCTTTGCCTTTTCACCGCGGGGCAGGCCGTTTTCGGAAATCTGACGGCGGATCTCCGCCTCCAGCGCAGCGGCGACTTCCGGATTGTTTTTCAGGTAGATTTTGGCGTTGTCTTTGCCCTGACCGAGGCGCGTTTCGCCCATGTTGAACCAGGAGCCGCTCTTCTGCACCAGATCCAGCTTGACGCCGATGTCAATCAGCTCGCCCTCGCGGGAGATGCCCTGGCCGAACATCAGGTCAAATTCGGCCTCGCGGAACGGCGGTGCAACCTTGTTTTTCGCGATTTTGACGCGGACATGGTTGCCGACGACCTCCGAACCGACCTTCAGGCTCTCCACGCGCCGGACATCCATCCGGACGGAGGAGTAGAACTTCAAAGCGCGTCCGCCTGTCGTAACTTCCGGGTTGCCGTAGGAAACGCCGATTTTTTCGCGGAGCTGGTTGATGAAAATCGCCGCGGTGTTGGAGCGGGAAATCGGCCCTGCGAGCTTGCGCATGGCCTGCGACATCTGACGCGCCAATACGCCGACATAAGCGTCGCCCATGTTGCCGTCAATTTCGCTCTTGGGCGTCAGCGCAGCGACGGAGTCCACGACGATGACGTCCAAAGCGCCGCTGTTGATCAGCGCTTCGGTGATCTGAAGTGCCTGTTCGCCGCAGTCCGGCTGGGAGACCAGCAGACTGTCCACGTCGACGCCGAGGGTGCGCGCCCATTCCGGGTCAAGCGCATGTTCTGCGTCAATAAATGCGGCTTCACCGCCACGTTTCTGCGCTTCCGCAATGATGTGCAGCGCAAGCGTTGTTTTACCGGAGGATTCCGGCCCGTAGATTTCAATGATGCGTCCGCGCGGAACGCCGCCGATGCCCAGCGCCAGATCCAGAGAAAGGGAGCCGGTCGGGATGCAGTCAACGTTCATCACGGGGTTGTCGCCAAGGCGCATAACGCTGCCTTTGCCGTATGTCTTTTCGATTTGTGCGAGCGCTGTCTCAAGCGCTTTCTTTTTATCGGTATCCATAATTGAACCTCCAAGAACGATCCACTATATTTTACTATATATTCGACAAAAAATCAACCGGGACGGCAAAAAACGTGGTTCTTACATCGCCTTGAAGCCGTTGCCGAGCACTTCGCGCGCCTCTGTGATGATGATGAAAGCGTTGGGGTCATGCATACGGACAAGCTGCTTCATGTGCGAGAGCTGGCGGCGGGAAACCGCGCAGACGAGCATGGACTGCGGCGTGTGCGTATAGGCGCCGGTGCCGTTCAGAATGGTGACGCCGCGCTGAAGCGAATGAATCAGCAGGTCGGCAATCTCGTCGGTCTTTTTGGTGATGATCAGCGCGACTGAGGCGATATTGGCGCCGTACATGACGGCGTCGATGACGACGGTGGCGATGTACATGGCGATTGCGGTATAGCCGGCGGCGGAGAGGTCTTTGAAAATGACGGTGTTGGCGACGACGATGACGACGTCGGCGATCAGGATGACACGGCCGAGCGACAGCTCTTCATGCTTGCGGCTCAAAAGCAGGCCGACGATATCCGTGCCGCCGGTGCTGCCGCCGGCAGCCATGATGACGCCGAGACCGAGGCCGGTGATGGCGCCGCCCAGCACGCAGCAGAGCATGCGGTCGTCCGCAAATGCCGGAACAGCCGGGAGGATCACGGCGAACAGGTCGATCCAGAGCGAAGACGCCAGCACGCCGACGACGCTCAAAACAAAGAAAAACCGCCCCATGCTCTTGTAGCCGAGGAAGAAGAGCGGGATATTCATCACAAAAGTCATGACGCCGACGGGCAGGTGAACGAGCTTGTTCAGAATCAGCGAGATACCGGTGAGCCCGCCGGTGGTCAGCCCGGCGGGCGCGTAAAACATTTCTACGCCGAATGCATAGAGGGCGGCGCCGAGCAGGATGAGCAGCGCGCGCCAGATATAGCGGCGCAGACCGGTGGGTTCGGTGGATTCGTGCATGAAGAGGACCCCTTTCTTTCGTTGGAAGGCGTTTGAAATGACGAAAACGCGGTTGACAAATGGTGCCGGTTGTATTACAATATACAGGCATATCAGCGGTGCCGTGCGCCCGTAGCTCAGCTGGATAGAGCGTCCGCCTCCTAAGCGGAAGGCCGCGCGTTCGAATCGCGCCGGGCGCGCCAGACCGGAGCGGGTTTGTCCCGTTCCGGTCTTTTTCTGTCACCGGATGCGGAACAGGATGCAAAAATCAAATGGGGAGGCTGCAAACGTGAAAACCGGAACGGAACGAGAACCGTCAAGCGACGAACGCTTCATGCGGGAGGCGCTGCGGCAGGCCCGGAAAGCGGCGGCGCTGGGCGAAGTGCCGGTCGGCTGTGTCATCGTCTGCGAAGGGCAGATCATCGCCCGCGGCTATAACCGGCGTGAAATCGACAAGAGCGCGCTGGCGCATGCCGAGCTGCGCGCCATCGGCAAAGCGTGCAGACGCCTCGGCGGCTGGCGGCTCTGGCAGTGCGACCTGTATGTCACGCTGGAACCGTGCCTCATGTGTGCGGGCGCCATCATCAACGCACGCGTGCGCCGCGTCGTCTACGGTGCGGCCGACGACAAAACGGGCGCGATGGGCGGGCGGTTTGCCGTTCAGCAGGCGGCCGGACAGTATCAGCCCGAGGTGGCCGGCGGCGTCTGCGAAGCGGAATGCAGGGCGCTTCTGAAATCCTTTTTTGCGGAAATGCGTGAAAAACGCGCCGCAGAAGCCAAAAACCGGCAGAATCAGGGACAGCCGGACGGCGAAATCAAACCGCAGCAGACAGAACCGTAAAACCGAACAACCCCGATTAGAGCCGGCTGCCCGAAACGCAGCCGGTTATTTTTTGCGGCTTCGGAAATGACGGTACAGCGAGACGAGCTTGGAAAAGCCCAGATCGTAAATGAAAAACGCGGCGTTCAGAAAAACGAGCGTGATAGGATACACAAACGGAATATCCGGGAAAACAGGCAGCGCGGCAAACGCCTGCACCAGAAAATAAAGCAGCACCAGCATGGCGTTGCAGAAGAGAAACTTCAGCGCATATTCAAAAACAACGGTTCGGGCCGATTCGGCAAACGACTTGAAGATGGGATACAGCCCGAACATCAGCAGATACATCAGCGCGACCGATTTGTCCGTCACAAAGAGAAAAGAAAGGATGGCGTCAGTCAGATAACAGAGAAAGGCATATGTCCGGCCGCATTCAACGAAGACGACGGCGACGAGCAGCCCGGCAAAAACGGCCAGCGTAATCGAAAGCGTTGAAAGGAATCCGGCGGCGAAGAGCAGAATCAGCGCAAACGCCGCCATGAGCGATGTAAAGGACAGTTTTTTCACCGGTTTCATTGAGAAAACCTCCGCCGGTGATCAGCGGCCGCCGCATGCGTCCATGCAGGAACAGCAGGCGAGACAGCTCAGATAGGTGGCGCAGGAATCGCAGCAGCCGGCACAGCAGCCGTCCGCTTGAGAACCGGCCGCCTGACCCCGTTCGCGGTAAACCGAACGCACATGGCTCATCTGTTCGCAGGCGGCTGCATATTCGGCGTTTCCGGGATCTGCCGCGGCAGCCTGATGGAAATACTGGCTGGCCTGGTCGAGCCAGCCGCGGCGATAGCAGACGCTGCCCTTCAGGAAAAGCCACTCCGCGCTGCGGACGGACATCGCATTCAGCAGGCTGTCGGCGGCGTCCAAGTTGCCGTTGGCAATCTGAAGGCGGATCTGGCGGTAGATCGCGGCCTGCGGGTCGTTTTCATTGGCGGAACTGCGGTACGCATCCGCTTCAGAACGAGCGGACGCACTGCCGGACGGAGAAGCGCTTTGGGAACCGCCCGCGCGCATCCTGCGGATTTCGTCATACGCGGTGTTGATCTGTTTCATTTTTTCCGCCGCCAGATCGGCGAGCGGGTTGTTGACGTAGTTGTCCGGGTGATATTTTTTTGCGAGCGCCCGGTAGGCGAGACGAATCTCTTCGTCGGTTGCATCCGGGCTGACGCCGAGGATCTGATAAGGGTTCATGTCGTTCAAAAAACCTCTCTGTGCTTCTTTTTGTGACCGCAGCCTGCGCATTCGCCTTCGGCGTATCTGGCGAAAACGGCGCGCATGGCGGCGGGCAGGCCGAGATAGAGGATGTTGGCGCAAATGGATGAATCGCTCCGAGCGGGCAGCAGCTCAAACGCGGCGGCGGCCGATGCCAGCGAGCCCTCCAACGTTTCCGAAAGCTGTGCGCAGTCCGAAGGGGACAGTGCCGGTGCAGCCAGACCGAACCGGGCGATGAGCGGGTTGAACCGGCGGCTGCAGAAGTCGTCCGCCAGGTCGTCGATGGCGTCGAGCAGGTAGATAAACCGGCCGATGTGGTAGAAAAGTACCTGCCAGATGCGGGATTCGCCGGGGGACAGCAGGGAAAACGCAGCGGTCAGCGAGGCGAAACAGTCGGCGGAACGGTCAAGGATTTCAGCCCCGCAGGAGCCGTTGGCAGATTCCAGCGCGTTCAGCTCCGCCAGATACCGACCGGCCGTTTCGGCATACGCCGGTTCCCTTTCGGCGGCCTTCCGGAGGCGGCGCCGCATGAATAGATGACCGAGCCGTGCACCCAGCCGGCGGAACCCGCGGCTGTCGCGGATGGTATCCTGCAATTTGAAGCCGGCCAGAATCAGCGTCATATCGGCGATGCGCCCGATGCCGTCGGAAACGCAGAAGACGCAGCGCTTCCGAAAGGGGCTGACCGGACAGCGCTTCCGGCAGAGAACCGGCGCCTCCGGCAGCAGGAGAACCGGCAGAACCATGTCGTAGCTGACGCAGAAGCGCACCCAAAAACCGGCCCGGCGGCTGAGCGCATGGCACAGCCCGCAGTATGCGGCGCGGTATCGGTCATATTCCCGGAGGCGAAGCTCCGGCTTCAGCGGGCGGATATATCCGTACATCGGCGGTCTCCTGACGTCTCAAAATCCAAAAAGAGATAAATTTCCACATCTATATTATATACCGATTTCCCGCACCGGTCAAGGCATGGAATGTAAAAACATAAATATGTATTTTCATACGGCGCTGATACATCTGCTCCTGTATACGGATGCAGACTGAAACGGATTTGGCATAGGAGATAACAAGGTGGATGGCGCGGATAATTGATTGAAATCGACAGATGCACGCGGAAAACAGACGATGTCTTATCGAAAATCACCATTGCAAAAACAACCACATTCATGTATAATTATTCCAACAAACCAACTGGACGCACCCGTACGGCGGCGGACAGAACCATGCTGACACGAACAGACAACGGAGGTTTTGCATATGAACAATCTGAATGCACAAAAGAAGAGCTACAAAAAGGTGGTGCTGGCGTATTCCGGCGGGCTCGACACGTCTGTCATCATCCCATGGCTGAAAGAAAACTACGGCTGCGAGGTCATTGCCGTCGCCGCCGACGTCGGTCAGGGCGCAGAGCTGTCCGGTCTCGAAGAAAAGGCGATTCAAACCGGTGCCTCAAAGCTGTATATCGAGGATCTGAAAGAGGAATTCGTCAACGATTTCATCGTTCCGACCATTCAGGCCGATGCAAAATATGAAAACACCTACCTGCTCGGCACGTCGTTTGCGCGGCCGGTCATCGCAAAGCGTATTGTGGAAATCGCCAAGGCCGAAGGGGCGGACGCGATTGCGCACGGCTGCACCGGCAAGGGCAACGACCAGGTCCGGTTTGAACTGACCATCAAGCATTTTGCCCCGGAGCTCGACATCATTGCCCCATGGCGGACATGGGAAATGAACTCCCGCGACGACGAAATTGCCTATGCCAAAGCGCACAACGTGCCGATCGGCATGACGCATGAAACGAGCTATTCCAAGGACAAGAACCTCTGGCATCTGAGCCATGAAGGCCTGGATCTGGAAGACCCGGCCAACGAGCCGATGTACGACCAGATTCTGGAAATGGGCGTCACCCCGGAAAAAGCGCCGGATCAGGCGACTTATGTGACGATCGGCTTTGAGAAGGGCGTACCGGTTTCTCTGAACGGCGAAACGCATACCGCTTTGGAGATCATCACGGCGCTCAACAAGATCGGCGGCGCCAACGGCATCGGCATCATCGACATCGTTGAGAACCGGCTGGTTGGCATGAAATCCCGCGGCGTCTATGAAACGCCGGGCGGCACGATCCTGTATGCAGCGCACGAAATGCTGGAAATGCTCTGTCTCGACCGCGAGACCATGCACCTGAAACAGCAGCTCTCCGGCAAATTCGCCGATCTGGTCTACTTCGGCCAGTGGTATACCCCGGTCAGAGAAGCGCTCAGCGCATTCGTCACCAGCACCCAGCAGACCGTTACGGGCACCGTCCGGCTGAAGCTCTACAAGGGCAACGTCATCAATGCAGGCATTCAGTCGCCGTATTCGCTGTACAGCGAGGCGTTTGCCTCCTTCGGCGAAGACGAGGTCTATAACCAGTTTGATTCGCAGGGCTTTATCAACCTGTTCGGCCTGCCGATCAAGATCAGCGCCCTGCTCGATCAGGCGCGCCGGCAGAAAACGGCGGAATAAATCATGAAACTCTGGAAAGGCCGCTTTACCAAAGACGTTGACGCGCAGGTCAACGATTTCAACGCCTCCATCGCGTTTGACAGCCGCCTCTACCGCGAGGATATCGAAGGCAGCATGGCGCATGCCGCCATGCTGACCGCCTGCGGCATTCTGACGCCTGCGGAGGGCGAAGCGCTGACGGCGGAGCTGGAAACTCTGCGCAGTGAAATCGAATCCGGCGCCGTGCAGATTGACCCGGCCGCCGAAGATATCCACACATTTATTGAAGAAACGCTGACAAAACGGCTCGGCGCCGCGGGGAAAAAACTCCATACCGCGCGCAGCCGGAACGATCAGGTCGCGACGGATTTCAAGCTCTGGACGCGCAAAGCGGCTGAAAATCTGCAAGAGCTGACGGCCTCCTTCGTGGAAACGCTGCTGAACATCGCAGAGGCCAACCGCGAAACGGTCATGGCGGGGTACACGCACTTGCAGCGGGCGCAGCCGGTGACGTTCGCCCATGTGATGCTCGCCTATGTGCAGATGTTCCTGCGCGATATCGGCCGGCTGAAAGACGCCGCGGCGCGCATGGACACCTGTCCGCTGGGCAGCGGCGCGCTGGCGTCGACGACGTATCCGATCGACCGCGCCATGACGGCTGCACGCCTTGGCTTTGCAAAGCCGTGTGAAAACAGTATGGACGGCGTCGCTGACCGGGATTTCGCGCTGGAGCTGCTCGGCGCGCTCTCTGTGATGATGGTGCACCTGTCGCGGTTTGCGGAAGAAATCGTCCTCTGGTGTTCGCATGAATTCGGTTATATCGAGCTGGACGACGCCTTTGCAACCGGCTCCTCGATCATGCCGCAGAAGAAAAACCCGGATGTCTGCGAGTTGGTCCGCGGCAAATCCGGGCGCGTCTTCGGCAATCAGATGGCGCTGCTCACCGTGATGAAAGGGCTTCCGCTGGCCTACAACAAGGATTTGCAGGAGGATAAAGAGACGCTGTTTGACGCCGTGGATACGGTGGCGATGTGCCTGAAGACGCTGAAGCCGATGTGTGAAACCATGAAAGTCCGCGCCGGACGGATGCGTCAGCTGGCGGCAGAGGGATTCATCAATGCGACAGACTGCGCCGACTACCTCGTCGGCAGGGGGCTTGCCTTCCGCGACGCCTATCAGGTCACGGGCGAACTTGTGCGGTACTGCATCGAACAGAACAAAACGCTGGAAACGCTGACGCTGGCGGAATACCGGCAGTTTGACGGCCGCTTTGAAGCGGATGTTTATGATGCCATCTCGCTGGAAGCCTGCGTCCGCGGCAGGAGCGTGACCGGCGGTCCGGCGCCGGCGGAAACCGCGCGTCAAATCACAGCGGCGCGGGCGGAACTCAAAAAATCAATCGAATAAATGCTGAAAAAACGGCTTGAATCAACGGCTCTTCTGTGCGGAGGGCCGTTTTTTCAAAAAATAGGGTCGAATTTTGAGTGTGAATTTGACAAACGCCAAAAAAAGGGGTATCATATATATCATGAGAACGTGTGCATGGAGAATGCGCCAGAGCCGGGAGCAGATTGCCGGCAGAATGAGGTAGAAACAAATCAATATGACTGAACAAATTACAGAAACCGGTGCGGGAGAGCAAGCGGTGCAGCAGCCGAACCCGCAGCCCGATCAACAACCCGCCGTGACTGAGACAGACGCGGCGCCCTTCGGCGTGGCGCTGTCTGCCGAAATGCAGAAGGCCATCGCGGCGATGGGCTTCCGGGAGCTGACAGAAGTACAGCGCAAAACGATTCCGGTCATGCGGAGCGGGTGCGACCTGGTGGTCAAAGCGCCGACCGGGACAGGGAAAACATTCGCCTTCGGCATCCCGATCATCGAACAGATCGACCGCGATCAGCCGGAGCTTCAGGCGCTGATTCTGGCGCCGACCAGAGAGCTGGCCGATCAGATCAACACGGAGCTCTGCCGTTTGACTGCCTACACCAGCGGCATCCGCACGGCGGTTCTATACGGCGGCCAGCCGATCAATACGCAGATCACGCTGCTGAAAAAACGCCCGCAGATCGTCGTTGCGACGCCGGGGCGCCTCCTGGACCATATGGGGCGGCACACCATCAAACCGCAGAAAATCCGCGTTGCCGTCTTGGATGAAGCAGATAAAATGCTCGATATGGGCTTTTTCAAAGACGTTTCCAAAATTCTGGACAAGCTGCCTGCCGAAAAGCAGCTGGCCATGTTTTCCGCGACCATCACGCGCGAGGTCATGGACATCATGTGGCTCTATCAGCGCGACGCCGCAGAAATCACGGTGGAACGCGCACAGGAAAACGAACCGAAAATCAAGCAGTATGCGCTGAAACTTTCCAGCGGTGAAAAAGTGCCTGCGCTGATCAACATCCTGAACCGCTTTGGCTATAAACGGGTCATCGTTTTCTGCAACACCAAACGCATGACCGAGCGGCTTGTGCGGGAGCTGCGCACCCGCGGCTACGATGCCGACGGTTTGTCGAGCGATGTGGCGCAGAGCATCCGCATGAAAATCATGGACCGCTTCAAAACGCATAAACTGCGCATCCTGGTCGCAACGGATGTCGCCGCACGCGGTATCGACGTCGATGACGTCGATGCGGTGTTCAACTATGACGTCCCGCAGGACAACGCCTACTATATCCACCGCATCGGCCGGACGGGCAGAGCCAAACGGGAGGGCGAGGCCTTCCTTTTCTATGACATTGCCGAGTTTGGGCGGCTGAAAGAAATCATCCGCTATACGCATTCCGATATCCATCCGGTCAAATGGACGGAGAACGGCCTGGAGCCGCTGGAATCGTTCTGAAAAACAGCGCGGTTCACCTTGAAAACCGCATGGAAATGTGGTAAAATAGAAGCAGTCGATTCAACATCCATACTTTGATATATAAGGGGAAACAATCCATGTCCGGACATTCCAAGTGGAACAACATCAAACATAAGAAAGAAGCGGGCGACGCGAAACGCGCCAAGATCTTTACGAAGATCGGCCGCGAAATCGCATTGGCCGTCAAAGAAGGCAGCTCGGATCCGGCGGCGAACGCCCGCCTGCGCGATATCATCGCCAAAGCCAAAACCGAAAATGTCCCGAGCGACAACATCAACCGCATGATCGCCAAATACTCCGGCGAAAATGACAGCGCCAACTTTGAACCCATCACCTACGAAGGCTACGGCCCCGGCGGCGTCGCAGTCATCGTTGAAACGCTGACCGATAACCGCAACCGCACCGCTGCGGAAATGCGCCACTACTTCGATAAAAACGGCGGCAGCCTGGGCGTCGCAAACTGTGTTTCGTGGCAGTTCGACCGCAAGGGCGTCCTCGTCATCGAAAATGACGGCCAGAACGAAGACGAAATCATGATGGCCGCGCTGGATGCCGGCGCAGACGACTGCACGGCTGACGAAGAAATGTTTGAAATTGTCACCTCGCCGGACAGCTTCGGCGACGTGCGTGAAGCGCTTGAAAAAGCGGGCTATGAATTCGTGGAAGCCGAAATCAAAATGATCCCGCAGTCCATGATCGAACTGACCGACGAAGACGCGCTGAAAAATATGCAGCGCCTGCTCGATATGCTCGACGACAATGACGACGTTCAGAACGTCTGGCACAACTGGGACGAATAAACCAAACGGCTGCAGCCCGCAGCACGCAAACGGATACGCGGACATACCCTGTCTGTGTATCCGTTTTTTGAAAGAAACCGCCCGTACTTCGGCAGTTGAACCTCGGCGGAGTCCAAAAATCCCCTGCTTTAGGCGGATCGGATTCATTCGGCATCCGCATAACCGCATCCCCTGACAGGGGCATGCTCATACCATGCGCCCATAAAAAAAGGAGTGTTTTCCATGAACCGACTGATTGCATCCAACCGCACCGCGCGATACGCCATTGTCATCGCATCCGACGCAACCGAACAGGAACGCTATGCAGCCGACGAGCTGCGCTACTATCTCGAGCGGATGACGTCCGCGCCGATCGGCGTGACCGCGGATGTCCCGGCGGACGGACGGTATTTTGCCGTCGGCGCATCCCCGTCAGCCGCGCTGGACGTGGAAGATTCCGCGCTGGGCGAAGACGGATTCATCGTGAAAACGGTCGGAGAAGCCATCGCCGTCACCGGCGGCAAGCGCGGCGTCATCTACGGCGTCTACGAGCTGCTGGAGCGCCTCGGATGCCGCTTCTTCACTGCCGGCAGCGAAAAAATCCCGACCGAGCCGAACCTTGAAATCCCGGACATCGAGACGCGCCAGGTGCCGGTTCTGGAATTCCGCGACCACAACTATTATGAAGTGACGTCGCAGAAGCGCTTTGCCGTTAAACTGCGCCTGAACGGCGCGCTGGCGGCGCCGCCGGAGAAAATCGGCGGACACATCTCGTATGCGTGGTTCTGCCACTCATTTGGCATGCTGGTGCCGGAGGAAACATACGGCAAGACGCATCCGGAATACTTCTCGCTGGTGGACGGCAAACGGGTTCCCGATCCGCGTTTCGGTCAGCTCTGCCTCACAAATCCGGCGGTTCTGGAAATCGCCGTGGAAAGCGTCCGCGCCGCGCTGAAAGCGCATCCGAACGCCCGCATCATCTCCATCACGCAGAACGACAACGGCAGCAACTGCCAGTGCGAAGCGTGCCGCGCTTCGGATGAAGCCATGCACAGCCCGTCCGGCACGATGCTCCGCTTTGTCAACGCCATCGCCGAGCGGCTGGAACCGGAATTCCCGGACGTCATCTTTGACACGTTTGCCTATGCGTATACGCGCCCGGTGCCGATCGGCGTCCGCCCGCGCAAAAACGTCTGCGTCCGCCTCTGTTCCATCGAGGCGTGCTTTGCGCATCCGTTTGAAACGTGCGACGATGAACGCGGCGTCAAGCGCCCGGACGGCACGCCGTCTTCCTTCATCCGCGACCTGACCGACTGGGGCGTCTGCTGCGACCGCGTGTATATCTGGGACTATACGACCTGCTTCTCCAACTATCCGTCGCCGCATCCGAACTGGCGCTGTCTCCAGCCGAATATGCGCGCCTTCGTCAAAAATCACGTCAAAGGTGTGTTTGAACAGGCCAACGGCGCAAGCCGCGGCGGAACGGACTTCAACGAGCTGCGCGCCTATGTGCTGTCCAAACTCCTCTGGGACGCGGAGACGGATGTCGAACGCCACATCCGCGAATTCACGGACTACTTCTACGGCGCCGCGGCGCCCTATGTCCGGCAGTATATCGACTTTCTCTGCGATACAGCCGAGCGGGAAAACATCCATGTCGGCTTCAACGACGTGCCGAAATCCAACCTCTTCCGCGATGAAATTCTGGATCATCTGGATGCGCTGATGGATCAGGCGGAACAGGCCGTCGCGGGCGATCCGCTGCGCCTGTGGCGGATCGGCAAAGCCCGCCTCTCGGTGCGCTGGGTACGGCTCAAACGCCGCACGATGCTGAAAAACGAATACGATCCGGCGGAAATCAACCGCTTCTTTGCCGATTGGCAGGCATACGGCCTGACACGCATCGAAGAGTGGACCTCCCGCGAGACGACGCATAAAGCGCTCATCCGCGGCATGTGGCACGGCACGGATTTCTATGACCATTGGACGGGCGAAGGCGCAGAACTGCTCTGATCACCCCGGCGGAAAACCGCTTGAAAGCATGAGGAAACCAATATGAAAGAAAACAAAAAGCTCATCGGCGAAGTGCTTGCGGATATCCGGCGCGACATGTCGGACGACGAAATTCTGGCGCTGCTCGCAGCGAGCAAAATTTCGGTCAACCCGGAAAAAGACAAGCCGGATACCGTCGGGCAGCGCGCAGCGGATCGGATTGCGAAATTCGCCGGCAGCTGGGGGTTCATCCTGTCGTTTATCGCCGTGCTGGCCGGGTGGATGACGTGCAACATCCTGATGGCGACGAAGGCGTTTGATCCGTATCCGTTTATCCTGCTGAACTTGGTGCTGTCGTGCGTGGCGGCGATTCAGGCGCCGCTGATCATGATGAGCCAGAACCGTCAGGAGGAAAAAGACCGGCGCCGCGCGGAAAACGACTATAAGGTCAACCTGAA
>CAJLFQ010000002.1 GCA_905205975.1 uncultured Eubacteriales bacterium
AAAGATTTTTAAATTAATTAATGATTGTTATAAAAAATATCTTGTATGTGATACAGAGCACATCTATCATTTAGTTATCGATCGTTAAGTAATTGCTTGCGACGTCATTCATCTGCATAAGGCCACTATTATGAAAAACGTAAAAACCCTCATCGCTGCGGCGATTTTAAGCTCCATGTCATTTGCCAGCTTTGCGGCTGTCGAAGTTCAGTCAACGCCAGAAGGCCAACAAAAAGTCGGTACAATCAGTGCTAACGCGAACACAAAGACGTGAACGCTGGACGAGAAGCTGGAGGCGGTCAACGTACAGCTTGCGCAGCAGCTGACGCAGAAAAAGGAAACGCGGCGGAAATGGCTGCACGGGCTGTTTTGGGCGGTATGCATTCTGACCACTGCGCTGTTTGCGCTGCTGGCGGCGCTGAAGAGCCCGTATCTGGGATGGGATCAGTCGGATCCGGAAACCGCCGTGTTTGGTGCGGCATACCATGTGTTTGAATTCCTCTTTGTGCGTCTGGCGCCGTTTCTGCTGATCGGCGCAGCCGCAGGCGTGCTCTTCACGCGGAAAAAACGATGAAAAAGACCGCCGGGGCGATTTGCTCCGGCGGTCTTGGCGTCCCGCAAGGGCAGGACAGCATGACGGCGTCCCGCGAGGGATGCTGTCAGAAAAACATAGGGAAGTCAGGCGCGGAAGTTGTGACCGCAGTCGTGGCAGTAGAAAATGCGGCGGCGGTTGGAGAACCAGCGCTGGCTCTGCCAGACGTGCCCCTTCCCGCAGGCGGCGTGGATGATGGCCGCCCACCAGTCATAGCAGACGAGGAGCAGGAGTCCGATCGTCCAACGGATGAGGAGCCAGCAGAGATAGTAGACGCCGAACAGGATGGTAAATAGGCAGCCGTGTTTGCTCGATTCGTTGGAAAGCTGTACGCGGAAGCTGCCGCATTTGGGGCAGCGGACGTTGATTGCCAAGAGAACCCCTCCTTTTTTGTTATGATATCACGCGCAGGCGGCGTTGTCAAGCGGATGGACGATGATTGGGGGCGTCGAACGCCGGGAGTCGCGATTTTGCGACAGCAGATGGGGGATGCGGCACACAGGGAAAGTTCCACCTTCCCCTGCATAGGGGACGCGGTTATGCCTGTGGCATGGCCGCTGGCTTATTACCTGCCGGATGCGCCCGCTTCGTTCACCGGGGAACCAGCGGGGATGGAACGAGCCAGCCGGCGTTCCGAAGGAACGCCTGCATCCCCCTGAGAAGGGGAAGGTGGTTCTTTGCTTTTCTTTGAAAAGCAAAGAACCGGATGAGGTCGAAGCATGGGGATGCGCCGGGGCAGAGGTCGAAGCATGGGGATGCGCCGGGGCAGAGGTCGAAGTACGGGGATGCGCCGGGGGAGAGACCAGGCGGACGTCGAAGCGCAGACATGCGCCGGGGGAAGACCGGTCTTCCGGCAGGCTTGTGAATTGTTTGTAAAAAATGCAGAATTTACCGGAAACGGCTTGCAAAGCCGGGTGCTTCTGTGCTATAATAAACTTGCGGGCAGATGGCGTGTTGGTGTGCCAGCGTCCGGTCATGGTATATCACCGCCGTATCGCCGGCATACAGACAAAACATCAGCAAACGGCAAAGCCGAAGTGTTTTGCGGTTGCTTTTTCGGTCGTATTGTGATATACTATAAGTCTGAAGGGATGGCCTTCGGCCGCCTTCATCAAGAATCAGCCAAGTTAACAGCAGAAAGGTGCGTAGGAATATGACCAACAACAAAACCGTCCTGAAGTGGTTGGACGAGGTCAAAGCCCTCGTGAACCCCGACAAGGTCGTCTGGATTGACGGCAGCGAAGAGCAGCTTGACGCGCTCCGCAAAGAAGCCGTTGAAACCGGCGAAATGATCAAGCTCAACGAAGAAAAGCTTCCGGGCTGCTATCTGCATCGGACGCGTCCGAACGACGTCGCCCGTGTCGAAGACCGGACGTTTATCTGCACAACCGACAAGGAAACCGCCGGTCCGACGAACAACTGGTGCGATCCGAAGGAAATGTATGAGCGCCTCTACAACATCGCCCGCGGCACGTATCAGGGCCGCACGATGTACATCATCCCGTATTCCATGGGTCCGATCGGCTCGCCGCTCGCCAAAGTCGGCATCGAAGTCACCGACTCGATCTACGTCGTCCTCAACATGAACATCATGACCCGTGTCGGTCAGAAGGTTCTGGACGTCCTCGGCGACAGCAACGACTGGGTCCGCGGCCTCCATGCGAAGTGCAATGTCGATCCGGAAAACCGCTACATCTGCCACTTCCCGCAGGATAACACGATCATCTCCGTCAACTCCGCTTACGGCGGCAACGTCCTGCTGGGCAAGAAGTGCTTCGCACTGCGTATCGCTTCTTACCAGGGCTGGAAGGAAGGCTGGATGGCTGAGCATATGCTCATCCTGGGCCTCCAGAACCCGAAGGGCGAAATCAAATACATCGCGGCAGCCTTCCCGTCGGCCTGCGGCAAGACGAACCTCGCCATGCTGATCCCGCCGAAGTACCTGCGCGACAAGGGCTACAAGATCTGGACGGTCGGCGACGACATCGCATGGATGAAGATCGGCCCCGACGGCAGACTGTATGCCATCAACCCGGAAAACGGCTTCTTCGGCGTCGCCCCGGGCACCAACGAACACTCCAACTTCAACGCGCTGGAAAGCACGAAGAAGAACACCATCTTCACGAACGTTGCGCTGAACCTCGACGACAACACCGTGTGGTGGGAAGGCCTGAATAAGAACCTGCCGACCAACGCGATCGACTGGAAGGGCAACCCGTGGGATCCGACCAAGTTCGACAAGAAAGACAAGTCGACCTATGCGGCGCATCCGAACTCCCGCTTCACCGCTCCGGCGAAGAACTGCCCCTGCATCTCCGACGAATTCGACAAGGGCCAGGGCGTTCCGATCAGCGCGATCATCTTCGGCGGCCGCCGTGCAAAGTGCGCTCCGCTGGTTTACCAGTCCAAAGACTGGGTCAACGGCGTCTTCGTCGGTTCGACGATGGCTTCCGAAACGACCGCAGCGGCTGCCGGTGCAGTCGGTGTTGTCCGCCGCGACCCGATGGCCATGCTGCCGTTCTGCGGCTACCACATGGGCGAATACTTCCAGCACTGGCTCGACATGGGCAAGAAGCTGGGCGACAAAGCGCCGAAGATCTTCAACGTCAACTGGTTCCGCACCGATGACGAAGGCAACTTCGTCTGGCCGGGCTTCGGCGACAACATGCGCGTCCTGAACTGGATCATCGACCGCTGCGAAGGCAAAGCCGACGCGAAGGAAACGGCAATCGGCTACATCCCGAAGCCGGAAGACATCGACCTGACCGACCTCGACATCGACCGCAAGACGCTGGAAGACCTGCTGACCGTCGATAAGGCTGTCTGGGAGAAAGAAGCCGCCGAAATCGAAGAACACTACAAGAAGTTCGGCGACAAGCTGCCGAAAGAGCTGCGCGAACAGCTCGAAACCCTCAAGGCAAACCTCGCCAAACTGTAAATCCAAACGCCAGAACCGGCGGATGCATTTTGCATCCGCCGGTTTTTTCAGCGAAAAAGCGGTTTGTATGAGGCGCGGCGCTTGACGCGGTTGGATTGTACGGCACGCTGAATGATGTGCCGGGCGGCACGGGAGATAACGCGGCGGGATGGGATGATAGTGCATGCGCGTGCGCCGACGGGTGAAGAACGGCGCGAAACCGGTTTTGCGGTGCATGGGGTGATTACTGCGCCGGTCGGAAGCGTGCCGCGATGGGGCTTTGCGCGGTTCAATGCGCCGCGGGGGATGACGCGGTTAGACTGAATGGTGCGGGGACGTGCTGCTGGGTGAAGAATGGCACATGGCTTTTGCGCCGGGCGAATGCGTGATGCGCCGATAGGAACGACTTGCAACGCAGGCAGAACGGCGTTTCTCCAGCGGCAGACGCGGCAGGACGAAACGCAGACCGGCTCAGAGGCCGAAGAGCAGATTTTCTTTCCGGTGGCAGTCCGATGTGCGGAGCAGGCGCACATGATTCTTTTGCAGCACCGACAGGATGCGCGGATCCGGATACGGCGTCTCCCGGCAGCCGCGGGAGATGGCGCCGGTGTTGATCTCGAAGACGACCGGCGCCGGCATCAGTTCCGCCAGCGCGCGGTCTGCCGCGGCCGTATAGCGCGGGTGGTTCGGGTCGAACAGCTCGTGGTGCTCGTTGAATTTGGAGATCAGGTCGAAATGCCCCACAATGCTGCAATGCGTCTTGCGCCAGACATCGGCGACCAGCGCGTAATACGCTTCGGCGAACGCGTAAAAATCGCCGCCGAACCAGTCGTCGACGATCGCCTGCTGACAGGCCGCCGTGTGGTCTACCGGGCGGTATTCGCCGTTTTTGCAGACGTAATGCACCGAGCCGATGACGTAGTCGTAATCGCTGCACGGCGCATCGGAAAAATAGTCCTGCTCGATGCCCAAGAAAATGCGGATCTGTCCGCCGTAGACCTGCCGGAGCCGGCGGATTTCTTCGCAGTAGGCCTGCGTGCCGTCTTTGGACATACAGTAGCCTTCGTCGAACGCGGTATGGGAATGGCCGCTGAAGCCGATGGCCGGACAGCCGAGGCGGATCGCCTCCTGCACCATGGCCTCCGGCGTATCTCTGCCGTCGCAGAAGCAGGTGTGCGTGTGGAAGCTGCTCGGTACGCCGGACGGCGAGACAAACAATTCAAATGGAATGTCGATCATGCTGTTTGCTTTCTCCTTTTGCGCCGCATGGGCGGCTGATTAAAATCCGAGCGGCTCGCCGACGAGCCAGACATGCGTCTCGCGGTTGACCATCGGGTAGGAATAGCGCACCGTGACGCGGCACATCCGCAGGTCTGCAGCGCATTCATGGCAGCGGCCGGTCTTGGCGCACGGCGTGTTCATCCTGAGGCGGACGGCGTTCTTCGGGCAGGCGACGGTTTTGATGCGTTCGATGGCGCTGTCGTAATCTTTGGCCAGCTTGTTGACGCCGCAGATGATGAAGCAGCGCTTTGGCCCGTAGAACATGGCGGCGACGCGGTTCCCGCCGCCGTCGATGCTGACGGGCTCGCCGGATTCCGTCAGGGCGTTGGCGCTGCACAGATAGACATCGGAGAGCAGCGCTTTGGGACGCACGTCGCCGTCTTCGGGCTTCGACTTCCAGTGCCACCAGACGGTGTTGCCGCGCGATATCAGCGCGTCGTAAACGCCGAGCTCTTCGACGGTCATCGAGCCGCCGATGCCGACGACTTCATCCGGGCGGATCGCCTCAAGCAGTGCTGCGGCGCAGGCTTGGCGATCGTCAAACCAGCGCGCCTGAAAACCGCGCTTTGAAAGCGCCGCGAGACAGGCTTCGGCTGCGGGGGGAATGGCGGAGCGAGTGCCGGAGGATTCGCTGGTCATGGATTCGTTGGTCATGGAAAATCCTTCTTTCTGATCCGGGCGGGTGCAGAAAAGATTTTTTCTGCCGGCGCCGGCTTTCTCTTGCATTTTTGTGCGGGATGTGATATAATGGATAACAGCATGGGCGATATTGTGCAGCCCTGCGGATTCTGCCCTGCGCAACGGCGACCTGCGAACCATGTCAGGCGGGGAACCGAGCAGCATTTAGTGGGATTCGCGGTGTGCCGCAGTCAGCAGGCCGCAAGGCTGCACAATATCCGGCCCGTGCTTTTTCTTTTGCTTCGCCCGCGGCTGCGGGGGATTGGGTGGATGCCTGAGGTTTCCGCGCCTGCGGGGGGGATCTCGAGGGATGTCCAAAGTTCCACCTCATCCGGCGAAAGCAATTTTCGAGGAAAATTGCTTTCGCCACCTTCCCCTGCATAGGGGAAGGCTCATTCTGCCGGATGAAGTTACTTCGTCCGCAGGAGAGGCAGCCGGGATGGTACAAGCCGGAGGATATCGGTTGAACGGGTGCCAAGCCAGCTGGCGCATACAGTTCCCAATGTTTTTGCATTGGGCGCAGGGGATAACAGCGGGGATGGTGGTTCAAACGATTTTCTCCGAAAATCGTTTGAACCGGATGAGGTCGAAGTTATCCCGTGCGCCGGGGAAAAGGCGGAACGGCATGTATCTGCGGAAGATGTGAGCGCAGGGGCACGGTTATGTCTGCGGCATGGAACACCACCTATTGTACCATACCGTGCGGCGGTTTTCAACCCGGGCATGGCCGATCGGGGTTTGCCAATCTGCGCGGGACGAGATCGGTGCTGCGCCCAAACCGCAGACGGCGCCGGCCTGCGCCAACCATATAAAATAAACGACGAGTCAACAACAAACCAAACAACAAGCCAACAACAAACCAACCATACAAATCGAAACAAATCGAAGAACCAAACAACGAACCAACAAACCAACGAATCAACACCCAATCAGCGATCTATCGCATATATCATACAGCTTACGACTGACGTTCAAAGGAGTGTCTGCTCATGGGTCTTGCGCTTTACAACAAATGGCGGCCGATGCGGTTTGACGATGTGATCGGCCAGGAACACATCACGCGCACGCTGAAAAATCAGGCTGCGCTCGGCAGGCTCGCCCATGCGTATCTGTTCTGCGGTCCGCGCGGCACGGGCAAAACGACCTGCGCACGCATTCTGGCCAAGGCGGCCAACTGTCTCCAGCCGGTCAACGGCGACCCGTGCAACCAGTGCGAAGCCTGCCGCAGCATCAACGACGGCAGTGCGACCGACGTTTTTGAGCTGGACGCCGCCGCCTATACCGGCGTCGACAGCATCCGCGACCTCCGCGATGAGGCTGTCTATGCCCCGGCCGAGCTGAAGAAAAAAGTTTATATCATGGACGAAGTCCATATGCTTTCGCAGAGCGCGTTCAACGCCCTGCTGAAAATCCTTGAAGAGCCGCCGGAACACGTCATGTTCATCCTCGCCTCCACGGAGCTGCACAAGATTCCGGCGACGATTCTTTCCCGCTGCCAGCGGTTTGAATTCCGCCGCATCGAACGCCGCGACATCGCCCGCCGCCTGATGAAAGTCGCCGCAGAGGAGGGGATTCCCCTCGCCGAAAGCGGCGCATCGACGATTGCGCACATGTCCGACGGCGCCATGCGCAACGCGCTCAGCCTGCTGGAGCAGGCATCCGCGCTGTCCGGCAGCGGCGTGACGCTCGACAGCGACGGCGTCGCCAAGGCGCTCGGACTGGTCACGGCGGAGGCGCTGCTCGAATGCGCCGGGATGATTGCCGCCGGCGACGTCAAAAGCACGCTGACGCTGTTCACCGAACAATATGAAGGCGGCGTCGAACCGTCCGGCTTTGCCGACCGGCTTATGGCGCTGTACCGCGATCTGCTCATCCGCAAAACAAGCGACACCGATCTGCTCATCGGCAGCGGGTATACCGCCGGAGACCTCAGCCGTCTGCTGGCGCAGTATACGCCGGAGCGCCTGCTCTACTCCGTGAAGACGCTGCGCGACGCGCTCTTGCAGCTGAACCGCAGCCCGAACCGCCGGATTGACGTCGAAATGGCGCTGCTCGCGCTCTGCAAGCCGAGCCTCGGCGGGGATCCTTCCGCACTTTCGGCGCGCATCGCCGCGATCGAAACGCGCATCGCTTCCGGCGCAGTCGTCCCGGCAGCGGCGCCGGCGGAAGAACCGGCGTCTGCTCCCGCAGAAACCGCCGCACCCAAAGCGGCCCCGGCGGCGCAGGCAAAGGCAAAACCGGCAGCTCCGGCGAAACCGGCCGCTGCTGCTTCGGGGTTCCAGCCGATTTCCTACCGCGATGAGCTGCTGTCCGCCCTGCGCGATTCGCTGGACCGCGGGACGTATACCTATATGAAATCGTGCGATCTCCTGTCAGACGGCGCAAAGCTGCTGATCCGTTCGCCGGACGAAATGACGCATGAGATCGTTTCCCGCCGCAAAACGCTGGACGCCGTGACCGATACGCTGGCGACGCTCGACCGACCGATGACCGTTTCTGCGGAGCTGTCGGTCGGCGGCACGCCCGCCCCGGCCGCACCCGCCGGAGACGGCGCGCCGTCCGGCGCGTCGGACGGCTTCGACGAGCTGCTCAGCTTCGCCGCAGACAACCCTGATTTTGCAGATATCCGCTGACGAAAACGGCGGTTCATCCAACCTGTTTTCACCCAAAAGGAGAGAATTTCATGCCCGATACCCCGTTTGCCGCACCGGTTGAGCGGCTGATTGAATGCTTCCAGCGCCTGCCCGGCATCGGCAGGAAGAGCGCGCAACGGCTGGCTTTTTATGTGATGAGCATGGATGAAGCGTCGGCGCAGAACTTTGCCGAGTCGATTCTGGATGTCAAGCATACGGTTTTTCAGTGCGAGGTTTGCCAGAACCTGACCGACCGCGCAATCTGTCCGATCTGCGCCAACCCGGCCAGAGACCATGCCGTCGTGTGCGTCGTCGAATCGCCTGCCGACGTGGCGGCGATTGAACGCACGCGGGAGTACCACGGCGTCTATCATGTGCTGCACGGCGTCATTTCGCCGCTGAATCAGGTCGGCCCGGAAGACATCAAAATCAAAGAGCTGCTGACCCGCGTCCGAAACGGCGGGATTCAGGAAGTGATTATGGCGACCAACCCGGATACGACAGGCGAAACGACGGCCATGTATATCTCCGGCCTGCTGCGTCCGCTCGGCCTCCGCGTGACGCGGCTTGCCTACGGGATCCCTGTCGGCGGGCATCTGGAATTTGCCGACGAGGTCACGCTGCTCCACGCGCTGGAAGGCCGCCGGGAGATCTGAACGAAATATGGAAACAACCGCCGGACGCAGCCCTGCGCCCGGCGGTTTGCTGTGAAACGGCAGGGGAGCGTACCTCGGTGCATATCCAGAGTTCGACCTCATCCGGCGGAAACAATTTTCGCGGAAAATTGTTTCCGCCACCTTCCCCTTCTCAGAGGACGCAGGCGTTCCTTCGGAAAGCCCGCTGGCTTTGAGCATACCCTGTGTTCCCGCTCCAAGCGCTCCGCATGCAAAAACGCCCCGGATGGCGGCATCCGGGGCGCAAAAATCAAATCAGGTTGCTGTCTGCGAGGGAAACATAATCGCCGGTCGGGTCGCTGGCGCCGGTGGGGTCGGCGATGATCAAATGGTCGAGCAGGCAGATGTTCACGCCGGCCAGCGCATGCTTGAGCTGCAGCGTCGTCTGCAAGTCGGACTCCGACGGCACGGCATAGCCGCTCGGATGGTTGTGCGCCAGCACGACGTATTTCGCCTGGACGGAGACGGCGGTGGAGAGAATCTGCTGGATCTCCAGCGTGGAGGCTGCGACGCCGCCGACGGTGATGATCCTGCCGTAAACCGGCGTCTTTTTGGCGTCCAGACACAGAAGATAGACGTTTTCTTCGCGGCGGCCGATGAAAACCGGCGTCAGAAACCGGCCGATCGCCTCAGTGGACGTCAAATGCAGGCGGCGGGTTCTGCGCGCGGCGTAATAACGGCGGGCGGCTTCCATCGTCAGCTTCAGGAGAACCGCGGCGGATTCGCCGACGCCGGGGACGGCCTGCAATTCTTCCGGCGGCGCCTCCAGCAGGCCGCGGAAGGAGCCGAACCGCTCCAGCAGCCGGTGGGCGGTTTCATTTGTGTCGCCGCGGGGAATCGCATGATAGAGCAGCATCTCCAGCACTTCATGGTCGTCCAGATGATCGAGCCCGTAGGTCAGCGCCTTGCTGCGCATCCGGCTGCGGTGGCCGGCGTGTGGGTTCCGGGCGGGGGATGGAGCAGGGAACGGTGCGGGATTGACTGTGTCGGGTTCGTTTGCCATCGGAACGCCTCGCTTTCCGGCGGATTTGCTTCTATTTTATTACGTCCGCCCGGAAAAGTCAACTGCTCTGAAGCGGGCCGCCGTGCAGAAAAGACTGTAATGTGTCACTTTTGTTACAGGTGCGCCGAACCGCTTGACTTTGCCCGGCGGTTCGCGTATAATAGCAACTGTAAACAGGGCGCTTCCGGAAAAGAAGCGAACCCAAAAAAATAGGAGGAAAAAGCTATGAAAAAGTTTGCAAGACTTCTTTCGATGGTCCTCGCAGTCGCGACGGTTCTGACGCTTTGCGTCGGTGCGTTTGACTATGTCGACGCAGCAGACATCGATGAGTCGAAAGTCGACGCTGTTAACGCAGTGTACGACTGGGGCATCATGCAGGGCAACAACAAGGGCGAATTCAACCCGAAGGGTCTGCTCACGCGTGACGAAATGTCCAAAATTATGTACGCCATGAAGGAAATCGGCCTCGACGTCGAATCCTACTACGGCGGCTTCCTGACGGCTGCTTTCGTCGACGCGGCGAAGGTTCCGGCATGGAGCAAGAACTACATGGGTTATGCCTACATTGAAAACATCTTCGTCGGCAACGCGAAGAAGGAAATCAATGCGCTGGGCAACCTGTCCTACGTCCAGGCGACGATCGTTCTCCTGCGCGCGCTGGGTGCTGACCGCATGTACGGGTTCGACAACAACCCGGAAGGCGTGAAAATCACCTACGTGGTGGACGGCAAGACCTACAACCTCTTCGAAGGTCCGAAGTGGTTCGAGAACGCTGTTTCCTACGGCGCCAAGTACAAGCTGTTCAAGGGTCTCGACATCGCTGACTTCAACGCGAACATCACGCGTGAAGACGTCGCTGTCATGATCTACAACGCTGTCGATCACGCTCCGTACGCCTTCAAGCTCGCTGAAAAGGTCGAAGGCGTTGTCATCGGCACCAAGCAGAACGACAAGAAAGTTGACTGCTTCGAATTCGCAAACGGCGAACTTTACCCGATCGGCGACCTGAAGGTTGCTGACTTCATGGGCAAGAAGGTCGAATTCTGCGTCGAACCCGCCGAACCCAAAGAAGATCGCAAAGTCGTTTCCGCCATCAAGTCCCTGGATAAGGGCGTTGTCAACACGACGGTCGGCGCCATCGACGAAAAAGATGGTTACTACCGCGCTGACGAAAAGAACTTCGCGAAGATCGCCGAAGTTAAGACGGCTTACCTCTTCAAGAACAACACGATGAAGGGCGCAGAAGTTGCTATCGACGTTCTGAAAGACGAACTGAAAGCTGAACAGAACGGTCTGGGCTTCGAAGCCATCACCCTCATCAACAACGGCGATTCCATCTCCGTCATCTACAACCCGGTCGTCTTCATCGACGGCAACTTCGTCAAATCCATTGGCGGCATCAAGCGCGAAGTCAAGGACAACAAGTACACCGGCAAATACTACGTTACCTACAACCGCAACGATCTGTATGTTCCGATGAAAAAGCTGGACGACAATGCATGGCTGGCAGTCCGTGTGAACGGCAACGAAGTCGAAGTCGTCGGCACCCCGAAGACGATCGACGTCGCTGACATCAACGCTTCCGTCAAGGGCGGCAACTACACCTTCACCTACAAGGGCGAAGAAATGACTGTTGTCACCGCTAAGAACGCAGTCCTCGGCAACGTTACGATGCTCTCCAAGGATGCAGACATGTTTGACAAGATCGCCAGCAAGGACGCGAAGACGCTGAACGCACTGGTTTACGGCAACCTGATCCTTGGTGTTTCCAAGAAGGCCGAAGCACCGAAGCCGCTGGGCACCTACGCATACGTCCTGGATGTTACGACGACCGCTTCCGCGGGCAACACGATCTATGTCGTGAAGGCCCTTGTCAACGCCGAAATCAAGACGATCATCGTCAAGGCAGCAGGCGTTGAAGGCACGCCGGTTGTTGGCAACGTCTACGAATACAGCCTCCAGGCGAAAGACACTGACGACCTGAAGAAGGGCGACGTCGTCCTTACTAACGGCACGGAGGTCAAGCTGGACGACTGGAATGAGAAAAACTTCGACGCAACGAAGCTCAGCGACAAGGTTGTTGTTGTTTACAACAAGGATCTTGACACGGTCATCGATGCAACGAAGCTGATCGCCAAAGACGGCGTCGTGACGCTGGAAGGCGAAGAGATCTACGAAGGCGCTCTGCGCATCTACAAAGGCGCTAAGTACATCCTCATCTGGATCCAGTACAAGTAAGCTTTCTGAAAGCTGAAACAGTGAACTGAGAAGCACCCCGCAGGGTTAACCCTGCGGGGTGCTTTTTGCGTGTCGGGGGTAAGTTGGCGGATAGGCTGCGGGTTTGTGTTGGCGGATATCCGATGGTTGGTGCGTTGGGGGATATACTGCGGGTGTGTTGCGGCGGGAATCGATTTCCTGCCGCTGTCTTCTGTCGAAAGCGATTGCGCAAATGGCGCTTTTTTTGTATGATTTTCCATGCGCTTCGCACAAATTCTGATGAAACAGCCGGATTCGTTGCGGTTTTCCATGCTTTTTTTCTGTTTTTGCCCATAATCAGTTTTCTGATATCGATAAATACAATATTGATATCAAAAAAAGGGAATTGCCAAATGCGTCGAATCATGCTATAATAAGACCAGAAACGATTAAGTACAATAGAGAAGGTGCGTTATGAACAAAATTTCCATTATCGGTACCGGCAGCGTCGGCTCGACCATCGCTTACACCCTGACGGTTATGGGTCTGGCCTCTGAAATCGTCATGATCGACATCAACAGCGAAAAAGCGCTGGGCGAAGCCCTGGATATCCGGCAAGGCACGCCGTTCTGCGGTGCCTGCTCCATCTACGCCGGCGATTACCGCGACGCCGCGAATTCCAACATCGTTATCATCACGTCCGGCATTGCCCGCAAACCGGGTCAGACCCGTCTGGAACTGGCGCAGACCAACGTCAACATCACGAAACAGATCATCCCGGAAATCACGAAGTACGCGCCGGATGCCATTTACATCATCGTCAGCAACCCGGTGGACATCCTGACCTATACGTTCAACAAAATCTCCGGTCTGCCCGAAAGCCATATCATCGGCTCCGGCACGATTCTCGATACGGCGCGCCTCCGCGCACGCCTTTCCGAATACTACAACATCAACCAGAGCAACGTCCACGCCTACGTCTTCGGCGAACACGGGGACTCTTCCTTTATCCCGTGGTCCGTCGCCAACATCTCCAACGTGCCGATTAAGGACTGTGCAAAGCTCCTTGCGACGCCGGGCATCGCCGCACCGGAGCTCGACTATGATGAAATCACCCAGTATGTCAAAAAATCCGGCGGCCGCGTCATTGCCCGCAAAGGCGCGACGTTCTACGCCGTCTCCGTCTCCGTCTGCCACATCTGCAAATCGCTGCTCGTCGGCATCGACACGACCATGACCGTTTCCACCATGATGCACGGCGAATACGGCATCGACGACGTCTGCCTCAGCACGCTGAACATGGTCGGACACGACGGCATCCGCGGCAAGGTCAACGTCAAACTGACGGATGACGAAGTCGCGCAGCTGCAGCACAGCGCCGATACGCTGAAGGGCGTTATCAGAAGCCTCGACATCTGAGAAAGTCCGACACAAAAACAAAAAGGGAGCGCACATTCATGGATTATCGCATTGAACACGACTCGATGGGCGAAATGAAAGTCCCGGCCGACCGGCTTTGGGGCGCACAGACGCAGCGGAGCCACGAGAATTTTGAAATCGGCGTCGATATTGAAACGATGCCGCGCGAAGTGACCCACGCGTTCGGCATTCTGAAAAAGGCGGCCGCACAGGCCAACGCCGAGCTGAAACCGGAAAAAATGACCGCGGAGAAGCTCTCCGCCATCGAAACCGCCTGTGACGAGGTCATCTCCGGCTGCCTGAACGACCATTTCCCGCTCGTCGTCTGGCAGACCGGCTCCGGCACGCAGTCCAACATGAACGCCAACGAGGTCATCGCCAACCGCGCCAACCAGATCGCCGGGCAAAAGCTCTGCCACCCGAACGACGATGTCAATATGAGCCAGTCCTCCAACGATACGTTCCCGACGGTGATTTCGATTTCCTCCGTCTGCGCGATCGAAGACAAGCTAATTCCGGCTGTTTCCGCGCTGATTGAAACGTTCAAACGCCTGGAAGCCGAAAATGAAGACGTCGTGAAGTCCGGCCGCACCCATTTGCAGGATGCCGTTCCGATCCGCTTCAGCCAGGAAATCTCCGGCTGGCGCGCCAGCCTGGAGCGCGACGTCGAACTGCTGCGCATGGCGGTCAGACCGCTGTATGAGCTGGCGCTCGGCGGAACCGCCGTCGGCACTGGGCTGAATGCGCCGAAAGGCTTCGCAGAGCTTGTCGCACAGAAAGTCGCCGATCTGACCGGCAAACCGTTTGTCACGGCGCCGAACAAGTTCCACGCCCTGACCTCGAAAGACGAAATCGTCTTCGCGCACGGCGCCATCAAGGCGACGGCCTGCGACATGATGAAAATCGCCAACGACGTTCGCTGGCTGGCCTCCGGCCCGCGGGATGGGCTGGGCGAGATCCACATCCCCGAAAATGAACCCGGCTCCTCCATCATGCCCGGCAAGGTCAACCCGACGCAGTGCGAAGCGGTCACGATGGTCGCCGTTCAGGTCATGGGCAACGACGTCGCCGTCGGCGTCGCCGCTTCCCAGGGCAACTTTGAACTGAACGTTTTCATGCCGGTCATCGCCTATAACTTTTTGCAATCGGCACGCCTGCTGGCGGAAGCGGTCGCTTCGTTCGACAAGCACTGCGCCGCGGGCATCCGCGCCAACCGCGAAAAAATGCGCACGAACCTGTATCATTCGCTGATGCTTGTCACGGCGCTGAACCCGTATATCGGCTATGAAAACGCGGCGAAAGTTGCGAAAAAAGCCTATAAAGAAGATATCACGCTGAAAGAGGCGTGCGTTGCGCTCGGATTCCTGACGGCGGAACGGTTTGACGAGGTTTTCCACCCGGAGCAGATGGCCTGACCGGACGGGCAAACCGTGAGAAAGGGGTATGGTCATCCACATGATGAAAGTCTGTTACTTCCCGGGCTGTACGCTGCGCACCAAGGCGAAAACGCTTGACGTCTGCGCCAGAAAATCGGCGGAAGCGCTGGGCGTTGCACTCTGCGAACCGGAAAACTGGCAGTGCTGCGGCGGCGTGTTTGTCAGCGCGAAGGATGAAATCGCAACCAAGCTGTCGAGCGTCCGCGCGCTGATTGCCGCGCGGGATGCGGGCCAGCCGCTGGTGACCGTCTGCTCGGCCTGTCATAACGTCATCAAGCAGACGAACGACGCCGTGCAGAACGATCCGGAATTTGCCGGAAAAGTCAACCGCTATCTCGCGCAGGACAAAACCGGCAGCGCGCCGTATGCGGGCGAAACGAAAGTATACCATTATCTGGAACTCCTGCGCGATGTCATCGGCTTTGACAAGCTCAAGGCCGCCGTCAAGCATCCGCTGACCGGCCGGAAAATCGCCGCCTATTACGGCTGCATGCTCCTGCGGCCCGGCAAGGTCATGCAGTTTGACGACGTGGAAAATCCGCGCATTCTCGAAGATTTTATCCGCGCGCTGGGCGCGGAACCGGTCGTTTCGCCGATGCGGAACGAATGCTGCGGCGGATACGTCGCGCTGGAAGACCCGGCTTCCGCCCAAAAGAAGAGCCGTGCCGTCAGCGAAAGCGCAGCGGCGCACGGCGCAGAGGAAATCGTGACGGCTTGTCCGCTCTGCCGCTACAACCTTGTGAAAAATGACAGCCCTGTCCCTGTCGTATACTTTACCGAGCTGCTGGCGGAAGCGCTCGGCGTCGAACTCTGAGTGAAGTGTGAGGATTTTGCATGCAGAATTCATCTGAACGCCTGAAAGAGCAGGTTCTGAGAATCAGCGGCGTCAACCCGCGCAAATGTATGCGCTGCGGGAAATGCTCCGGAACCTGCCCCGCATATGACGAAATGGAATATCATCCGCATCAGTTTGTCTACCTGGTGGAAACCGGCGACATTGAAACGCTGATGCAGTCAAAGTCCATCTACAAATGCCTGTCCTGCTTTGCCTGCGTGGACCGCTGCCCCCGCGGCGTGGAACCGGCAAAGCTGGTCGAAGCCATCCGCCTCAGCGTGATCCGCGAAAAAGGCGCCAACCACCTGACCGCAGACGATCTGCCGCCGCTTGCCGAAGCGGATCCGGATCTGCCGCAGCAGGCCGTTGTCAGCGCCATGCGGAAATATTCGAAATAAGAAAGGAGAGACGAAACCATGCAAAGAATTGGCGTATTTGTCTGCCACTGCGGCACGAACATCGCCGGAACGATCGACGTCAAAGCGGTCGCCGCAGCGCTCCTGCACGAACCGGGTGTCGTTTTCTCCGCTGATTATCCGTATATGTGCTCTCAGGCAGGGCAGAACCTCATCAAGGAAGCCATTGCTGAACATCACCTGACCGGCATCGTCGTCTGCTCCTGCTCGCCGCGGATGCACGAGGCGACCTTCCGCAAGACGGCGGCGGCCGCCGGGCTGAACGCCTATATGGTCGAAATCGCCAACATCCGCGAACAGTGCTCGTGGGTGCACAAGGATATGGCCACCGGCACGGAAAAGGCCATCATCCTGGGCAAAGCGGCTGTCGCAAAGGTCAACCTGAACACGCCGCTGACGCCGGGTCAAAGCCCGGTCACGAAGCGCGCGCTCGTCATCGGCGGCGGTATCGCCGGCATCCAGACGGCGCTCGACATCGCCGACGCCGGTTTCCCGGTGGACATCGTGGAAACCAAGCCGACCATCGGCGGCAAAATGGCGCAGCTCGACAAAACGTTCCCGACGCTCGACTGCGCGGCCTGTATCCTGACGCCGAAAATGGTGGACGTCGCACAGAACGAAAACATCCGCATCTTCTCGTATTCCGAAGTGACCGCCGTCAAGGGCTACGTCGGCAACTTCGATGTGACGATCAAACGCCGCGCGCGCTATGTCAAAGAAGACCTCTGCACCGGCTGCGGCGCCTGCACGGAAAAATGCCCGCAGAAGAAAATCCCGAACGAATTCAACCTCGGCATGGATAACCGCCATGCAATCTATATCCCGTTTGCACAGGCCGTCCCGAAGGTTGCGACGATTGACCCCGAACACTGCATGAAGCTCAAAACGGGCAAATGCGGCGTCTGCTCAAAAGTCTGCACCGCAGGCGCAATCGACTACGAAGCGAAAGACGAATTCATCGATGAAAAGTACGGCGCCATCGTCGTCGCCACCGGCTTCGACCCGATTTCCATGGAGCCGTTTGACGAGTTCGCATACGCGCAGTCGCAGGACGTCATCACGTCGCTCGAACTGGAGCGCCTGATGAACGCGGCCGGCCCGACCGGCGGCACGCTGCTGCGCCCGTCGGATCACGAACATCCGCACACGATCGTCTTTGTCCAATGCGTCGGGTCGCGCTGCGCGGCCTGCTCGGAAAAGGGCAAGGAATACTGCTCGAAGATCTGCTGTATGTACACCGCGAAACACGCGATGCTCATCCGCGACAAATACCCGGACACCGACGTTTATGTCTTCTATATCGACGTCCGGACGCCGGGCAAGAACTTCGACGAGTTCTACCGCCGCGCCGTTGAAGAATACGGCGTGCATTATATCAAAGGCATGGTCGGCAAGGTTTCGCCGGAGGGCAAAAAGCTCAAGGTGCAGGCCTCTGACCTGATCTACGGCAAACAGCTTCACATCGACGCCGATCTGGTCGTTCTGGCGGCCGCCATCGAACCGGACAAATCGGCCCGCCCGCTGGCGACGATGCTGACGGCCAGCATGGATACGAACGACTTCTTCACCGAAGCGCACCCGAAGCTGCGCCCGGTCGAAAGCCCGACGGCCGGCGTGTTCCTCTCCGGCACCTGCCAGGGGCCGAAAGACATTCCGGAAACGGTCGCACAGGCCGGCGCCGCGGCGTCGAAAGTCATCGGCCTGCTCGCCAAGGATCACCTCGTCGGCAACCCGTGCGTCGCACATTCCGATGAGATGATGTGCAACGGCTGTTCCACCTGCGCCAACGTCTGCCCGTACGGCGCGATCACATATGAAGACAAAGACTTCAGGATGCCGGACCGCACGACGAAACGCCGTCGTGTCGCCGTCGTCAACGAAGCGGTCTGTCAGGGCTGCGGCGCCTGCACCGTCGCATGTATGTCCGGCGCAATGGATCTGCGCGGCTTCCTGACACGGCAAATCATGGCGGAGGTAGACGCGATATGCAAGTAGACACGCAAGCAAACGAATACAGACCGCTCATCGTGGCGTTCTGCTGCAACTGGTGTTCCTATGCGGGCGCCGACCTGGCGGGCAATAACCGCCTGAGCTATCCGGCCGACGTCAAAATCATCCGCGTGCCCTGCTCCTGCCGGGTGAACCCGATGTTCATCCTGCGCGCGTTCCAGCGCGGAGCAGACGGCGTCATTCTCTGCGGCTGCCACCCCGGCGACTGCCACTATACGTCTGGCAACTACTATACCCGCCGCCGGATGGCCCTGCTCTTCTCGATGCTCGACTACTTGGGCATTGAACGGCAGCGGACGCGCGTCGAATGGGTCTCTGCGGCAGAAGGCGCAAAATTTGCCGCAACGATGAAAGACTTTGTCGAAACCGTCGCCGCGCTCGGCGAGAACAAGAGATTGGAGGATTTACGATGCAAGCAATCGGACGCGAATCGCTGATCGATACCGCAAAACGCCTGCTCGAAAACGGCACGGTTGACCGTGTGCTCGGCTGGAAGCGCGGCGAATTTGCCTATGACGTGACGCCGGCGCTCTTCACTTCGGCGGAAGCGATGGCGCAGGATTTCGTTTGGAACGACTTCTGCGGTGCGAATTTCTCCAAATATCTCGTCAAAGAAACGGCTAAGGGCGACGGAAAAGTGCTTGTTTTCCTGAAACCCTGCGATACGTACAGCTTCAATCAGCTCCTGACCGAACACCGCTTTGACCGTGAAAAGGTCTATGCCGTCGGCATTCCCTGTGAAGGGATGCTCGACGCCGGGAAACTCCGCGCCGCGGCGGACGGTATTGCCGCCGTTCAGACCGAAGGCGACACGGTGACGGTCGAAACCCTGTACGACGGTACGCGCACCTTCCCGCGTGAAACGATGCTGCCCGACCGCTGCGTACACTGCAAATCCAAAAAACACGTCGCCTACGACGAGCTGCTCGGCGAAGACGGCGACGTGCGCGACGCCGGACGCTTCGACGAGGTCGAAGCGCTGGAACGGATGACGCCGGACGAACGGTTTGCCTTCTGGCAGAACGAGCTCTCCCGCTGCATCCGCTGCAACGCATGCCGCGACGTATGTCCGGCCTGCACCTGCGAAAAATGCGTATTTGACAACCCGAATTCCGGCGTTGAAAACAAAGCGGCGTCGAATTCGTTTGAAGAAAAACTCTTCCATATCATCCGGGCGTTCCACGTCGCCGGACGCTGCACCGACTGCGGCGAATGCTCCCGCGTCTGCCCGCAGCACATCCCGCTGCACCTGCTGAACCGGAAATTCATCCACGACATCGACCGCTTCTACGGCGATTATCAGGCGGGTGAAACGGTCGGCAGCCGTGCTCCGATTGTCAACTATCAGACGGACGATCTCGAACCGGGTGAAGCGGTAGGAGGGCATGAACATGCGTAAAATTGCACTGCATCAACTCGAATCGCTGTTTGCGGCCATCGAAGAGAACGCTGCGCTGTACCTGCCGGTCGATACGGCCGCCGGTGCAAAGTTCGAACGCTGGGCGCGCGGGAAAACGCTGTCCGACGCGCTGAACACCGTGCGCGGCCCGAAGGATTTCTTCTTTCCGCAGACGGAAAACCTGATGGACTTCAAAGTTGAAGGCAAACAGATTGAAATCATTGACACGCGCAAAGAAAGCGAAGATTTCGTCGTGTTCGGCGTCCGCGCCTGCGACGTCAAGAGCTTTGACATTCTGGACCGCGTCTTCCTGTCGGAGCCGGTCGATACCTATTACAAAAACCGCCGGGAACACGGCGTGATTTTCTCGCTCGCCTGCACGCGGCCGGCCGAAACCTGCTTCTGCGGGACGTTCGGCATCGACGCCGCAAACCCGGCCGGCGACGTCGCCTGCTGGAAGACGGAAGACGCGCTCTATCTGGATGCGAAGACCGAAAAGGGCGCGGCGCTGCTTGCAAAGCTTGAAGCCGTGACCGAACCGGCCGAAACCGAACCGGTTGAAGCGCAGAAAGCGCAGACCGCCGAACGGCTGGCAAAGCTGCCGCTCGCTGACCTGAAGGCGGACGCCTTCGGCGACGGCAAGACGTCGGCGTTCTTCAACGCGCCGGAGTGGAAATCGCTTTCGGAATCCTGCCTCGGCTGCGGCACCTGCACGTTTGTCTGCCCGACCTGCCAATGCTACGATATCAAGGATTTCAACACCGGACACGGCGTCAAGCGCTTCCGCTGCTGGGATTCGTGCATGTATTCCGAATTTACCAAGATGTCGGCCGGTCAGCCGCGACTGACGCAGCTGGAACGGTTCCGTCAGCGGTTCATGCACAAACTCGTTTATTATCCGACCAACAACGACGGGCTCTTCTCCTGCGTCGGCTGCGGCCGCTGCGTCGCAAAGTGCCCGATTCAGATGAACATCGTCAAAGTCATGAAAACGCTGGGAGGCCGAGAACATGCCTGAAATGAAAGAACCGCTGATCCCGGCGATCGGCGTTGTGACCGACATCCGCATCGACACGCCGGACGTCAAGACGTTCCGCGTCGTGACGCCGGACGGCAAAAAAGCGTTTGAGCATAAGCCCGGCCAGTGCGCCATGCTGTCGATTCCCGGCGTCGGCGAAGCGATGTTTTCCATCACCTCGTCGCCGACGAATGAAGCATTTATGGAGTTTTCCATCAAAAAGTGCGGCTGCGTGACCGAATGGCTCCATTCGATGGAGGTCGGCCAGCAGATTACGATCCGCGGGCCCTACGGCAACGGCTTCCCGGTCGATACAGCGTTCACCGGACACGACCTGCTGTTCATCGCCGGCGGCATCGGTCTTGCGCCGCTGCGCTCCGTCATCAACTACTGCCGCCACTACCGCGACCGTTACGGCAAGATCGACATCGTCTACGGCTCCCGCAGCATGCAGGACCTCGTCGATTACCGTGAAATCGTCGAAGAGTGGACGAAGGATACCGGCGTCAGCGTCCATCTGACGATCGACCGCGAACAGCCGGAATGGGACGGCCATGTCGGATTCGTCCCGAATTACGTCAAAGAGCTGGCTTTCCCGACGGACAAAATTGCCATTCTCTGCGGCCCGCCGATCATGATCAAGTTTACGCTGGCCGGCTTGCAGGAGCTGGGCTTTGACAAAACGCAGGTGTATACGACGATGGAACTGCGCATGAAGTGCGGCATCGGCAAATGCGGCCGGTGCAACATCGGCGCGAAGTACGTCTGCAAAGACGGTCCGGTTTTCCGCTGCGACCAGCTCGACGAACTGCCGAACGAATATTAAGGAGACCGCCGGACGGGCTTTTCGAAACGTCTGCGCGGCTCTCCCGAAAAACTTTTCTGTCCCTTCTGTCCCATGGATCCCAAGCACATCCAACCAATCCCACTCACACCACAAAAGGAGTGTATGCATGATGGAAAACATGGTCAACGTCTTCCTGTTCGGGAAGCAGTATACGGTCCCGGGCGATCTGACGATTATGCGTGCCATGGAATATGCCGGCTATCAGCTGATTCGCGGCTGCGGCTGCCGGAACGGATTCTGCGGCGCCTGCGCGACCATCTACCGCATCAAAGGCGACCGGGAACTCAAAACGTGCCTCGCCTGTCAGACCAAGGTTGAAAACAACATGTATGTCGCGACCCTGCCGTTCTTCCCGCTGGTCAAACAGGTCTACGACATCAACAAAGTCAAACCCACCGAACAGATCATGATGCAGCTCTATCCGGAGATCTACGCCTGCGTTGGCTGCAACGCCTGCACGAAGAGCTGCACCCAGTCGCTGAACGTCATGCAGTACATCGCCTATGCCCAGCGCGGCGAATTTGACAAGTGCGCAGAAGAATCGTTCGACTGCGTGATGTGCGGCGTCTGTTCGTCCCGCTGCCCGGCCGGGATTTCGCATCCGCAGGTCGCCATGCTGGCGCGCCGCCTGAACGGCAAATACCTCGCCCCGAAGAGCGAACATCTGGAAGAACGCGTCAAGGAAATCAAAGACGGCACGTTCAACGACCTGATCGAAGCGCTGATGGGCAAACCGGTCGAAGAACTCAAAGAACTCTACAACAACCGCGAAATCGAAAAGTGAGGTGGCTCTGACCATGTACGCGAACGAATTTCAGGAATCCCTCAAGGCGGTCGAAGCCGCCCGTCAAGCCAACATCGCCTATGAACCGGCGCGCATGACCGCGCAGGAGAAAGACGATCTGCTGGCAGCCTATCACCCGGACTACAAGAAAAGCGAATTTTCAACGCTGAAAATCGGCCCGAACAAGGGCGAAAATGTCCCGCATGAACTGTGCGATATGCTTCAGGCGCACAGCCGCATCTCCGCGGAAGACGTCGACCTCGAAGACATCCGCTATGACGTCGATGTGCTGATCATCGGCGGCGGCGGCGCAGGCGCTTCTGCGGCTATTGAAGCCGACAACGCGGGCGCAAAAACCATGATCGTGACGAAGCTCCGCATCGGCGACGCCAACACCATGATGGCAGAAGGCGGCATTCAGGCTGCCGACAAGCCGAACGACTCTCCGGCGATCCACTTCCTGGATGCCTTCGGCGGCGGTCATTTTGCGGCCAAACGCGAACTGCTCGCCAAGCTCGTCTGCGATGCGCCGGAAGCCATTCAGTGGCTCAACGATCTGGGCGTCGAATTCGACAAAGCGCCGGACGGCACCATGATCACCACCCACGGCGGCGGCACCTCCCGCAAGCGGATGCATGCCGCGAAAGACTACTCCGGCGCCGAAATCATGCGTACGCTCCGCGACGAAGTGCTGAACCGCGGAATCCCGGTCGTTGATTTCACGTCGGCGGTCGAACTGATCCTCGATGAAAACGGCAGAGCCGCCGGAGCCGTCCTCATGAACATGGAGACGAAAGAGCTGATGGTTGCCCGCGCGAAAACCGTCATTTTGGCGACGGGCGGCGCAGGCCGGATGCATTATCAGGGCTTCCCGACCTCGAACCACTACGGCGCGACGGCAGACGGTCTGGTGCTCGGCTACCGTGCAGGCGCAAAACTGCTGTATGCCGACACGCTGCAATACCATCCGACGGGCGCGGCCTTCCCGCAGCAGATCTTTGGTGCGCTCGTCACCGAAAAAGTCCGCTCGCTCGGCGCGAAGCTCGTCAACCGCGACGGCAAAGTCTTCATGCACCCGCTGGAAACACGCGACGTTGCGGCGGCTTCGATCATCCGTGAATGCTCCGACCGCGATGAAGGCGTCGATACCGGCAGCGGCAAGGCCGTCTGGCTCGACACGCCGATGATTGAGGCCATCGGCGGCGAGGGGACGATTGAACGCCGCATCCCGGCCATGATGCGTATGTTCGGCAGCTACGGCATCGACATCCGCAAAGAGCCGATCCTCGTCTACCCTACACTGCACTATCAGAACGGCGGTTTGGACATCCGCGTGGACGGCATGACGCCGAACGTGGAAAACCTGTATGTCGCGGGCGAAGCCGTCGGCGGCATCCACGGCCGCAACCGCCTGATGGGCAACTCACTGCTGGACGTCATCGTCTTCGGGCGCAGCGCCGGTCAGCATGCCGCCGTGCAGGCGAGAACGGTCAGCAACGGTCGCCTGACGCTTGCCCACATCGCCGCGTTTGACGCGGAGCGGGCGGCGGCCGGCATCGAAACCGACCTCGTCTCGCCGAAACTCCTGCCGGATTACCGCCGGAAATAAAACAGAAAGCCAGGGAATAACATGACAGATTTTCTTGAGGCCATGACCATCTTCTGCTTTGGTCTTTCGTGGCCGATCTCCATCCGCAAATCGCTCGTCTCCCGCACGGCAAAGGGCAAGAGCCTGTTCTTTGAAATCTTCCTCCTGATCGGCTACGCCTGCGGCATCGCCCGCAAGGTGATCCAGACGGTAGAGGGCAGCAGCGGCTTCCTCTTCTATCTGAGCTTCTTCTTCTATGTGCTGAACTTCATCGAGATCTCCATCGACGTCATGCTGTACTTCCGGAACAAAAAGCTGGACGAAGCGGCGGAAGCGGCACAGCTGGCATAACCTGCAGTTTTTCCACAGTCCGGCGATCATCAATCAAAGGCGGTACCTATGAAACAGGCAGAAGTATCCCGGGCGACCATCGGCCGGATCCCGACATATCTGAAATACCTGAAGAGCATCCGGCACACGGAGACCATTTCGGCAACGGCCCTCGCGCATGCGCTTGGGCTGGGCGAGGTGCAGGTGCGGAAGGATCTGAGCGCCGTCTCCGGCGCGGGGCGCCCGCGGGTCGGATACCATACGCGTCAGCTGATCCGTGCGTTTGAATCCTTCCTGAGCGGAGACGACAGCCTTGTCGTCATCGCCGGCGCGGGGAAGCTCGGCCGGGCGCTGCTCGATTACGGCGGGTTTGACGAATACGGTCTGCACGTTGCAGCGGCGTTCGATATCGCCGTTCAAACGGCGGAACAAAGCAACACCGGCAAGCCGGTTTTCCCCATGCGGGAGCTGGCGGATTTCTGCCGGACGCACGCGGTCCGCATCGGCGTCATCGCCGTCCCGGCGGAAGCGGCGCAGTCGGTCTGCGACCAGTTTCTGACCTGCGGGATTCAGGCGATCTGGTGCTTTGCACCGTGTATGCTGCATGTGCCGGAAGGGTTCCCGGTGCAGTATGAAAACATGGCGCTGTCGCTGGCGCATCTGAACAAAAAAATCCAGTGCGCAGAGACGCCCAAATAGAACGCGCAACCTGATTAGAAACCAGAAAGGACATCGATTTTATGAAAGTAACCGTTTGTATCGGCTCTTCCTGCCATGTCAAAGGTTCGCACAGCGTGGTCAAACAGCTGCAGGAACTGATTCAGGAAAAAGGCCTTGAAGACAAAATTGAGCTTGCCGGCACGTTCTGCATGGGCAAATGCCAGCTCGGCGTCTGCACAACCGTAGACGGCGAATTCTATTCCGTGACGCCCGAAACGACGAAAGCGTTTTTTGAAAACGACATCCTGCCGAAGCTTGATGCATAAGAAACGTTCGCCAATTTCTGTTTTTGGAGGTTTACCATGCGGAAATTCGATACGAAAGTACAATTACTGAAATACAAAGTCCTGCGGGAAGTCGCCCGTCAGGCATGGCAGGGAACGCTGACCGAAAACCTTCTGGACATTCCGAAGACGATCATCCCGGGCAACACGCCGACAATGCGCTGCTGCATCTACAAGGAGCGGGCGATCATCGAGGAACGCGTCAAAGTCGCCATGGGCGGAGACAAGTCGAATCCGAACGTCATCGAGGTCATCGAAATCGCCTGCGACGAATGCCCGATCGGCGGCTGCGAAGTGACCAACGCCTGCCGCGGCTGTCTGGCGCACCGCTGCGAAGACGCCTGTCGGTTCGGCGCCATCTCGTTTGACGATCAGCACGTCGCGCACATTGATAAGACCAAGTGCAAAAACTGCGGCGCCTGCTCGAAAGTCTGCCCGTATACGGCGATTGTCAGCCGGAAGCGCCCGTGCGAAAATGCGTGCAAGATCAAGGCCATCGAGATGAACGAAAACAAGACGGCCGGCATCGATAACAGCAAATGCATCGCCTGCGGCGCCTGCGTCTACCAGTGCCCGTTCGGCGCCATTATGGACAAATCGTTCATTTTGGACGTCATCGACATTCTCAAAAAGAGCGAAAACAACACGCAGTATAAAGTGTTTGCCGTGGTTGCGCCGGCGATTTCGAGCCAGTTTACCTATGCGAAGCTTGGTCAGGTCATCACCGGGCTGAAAGAACTTGGCTTCCACACCGTCGTCGAAGCGGCGCTCGGCGCCGATATGGTCGCCAATGCAGAGTCCAAGGAACTGGCTGAAAAGGGCTTTTTGACCAGTTCCTGCTGCCCGGCGTTTGTCAGCTACATCGAAAAATCCTTCCCGGAGCTGAAGCCGTTTGTTTCCCACAACCTGTCGCCGATGGCGACGATCGCAAAATACATCAAGGAGCATGAGGCACCCTGCAAGGTCGTTTTCATCGGCCCCTGCACGGCGAAGAAAGCCGAAGCGCAGCGGGAGGAAGTCAAACCGTATGTCGATGCGGTCATGACGTTTGAAGAGCTTCAGGCGCTGTTCGACAGCAAGGATATGGATATCACGGCGCTGCCGGAAAACCTGCTGGACAACGCGTCGTATTTCGGCCGGATCTTTGCCCGTTCCGGCGGGCTGAGCGATGCCGTGCGCGAAGGCCTGAAGGAAAACGGCATCGAAGATTTCGAGCTGAAGCCGTGCGCCTGCGATGGCATTGAAGCGTGCCGCATCGCGCTGCTGAAAAAATCAAAGAATCTCCTGACCGAAAACTTCATCGAGGGGATGGCGTGTACCGGCGGCTGCATCGGCGGCGCCGGGTGCTTGACCCACGGCGAGAAAAACAAGGCGGACGTCGACCGCTATGGCAAAGAGGCGTTTGAAAAAACCATCTCCGACGCCATTTCTGCGCTGGAATAAGCGCAGCCGACGCGGCGTACCCGCGAAAAGTGAGACAAATCATAGAAACGCAAATCGTTCAAGCGTCCGAAAGGGCCTGCTGTCTGTGCATGACGGTGGGCCCTTTTGTTTGGCCGTGATTCTGCAGCTGCGGGGATGCTGGGTGGATATCGTTTGTGAGGTGAACCTCGGTGGATACGCAAAGTTCCACCTCATCCGGTTCTCTGCTTTTCGGGGAAAAGCAGAGAACCACCTTCCCCTCATAGGGGAAGGCTTATTGCCTGCCGGCATGGCCGCTGGCTTTTCATCTGCGGGGTGTGTTCGCTTCGTTCGTAGGGAAGGCAAAGGGAATGGAACAAGCCTTCCCCTGAGTAGGGGAAGGTGGCGAAAACGATTTTCCGCGAAAATCGCTTTCGCCGGATGCGGTCGAAGTTTCCCCGCGCGCCGCGGTACAGACGAAGCGGCTTTTCGCGCTTTTGCACAAAAAACGACAGAGCTGTTGACAGAATCTCTTTTTTATGGTATCATTGTAGCCGGATAAATTGCCCTGGCCGATTTGCCGGGAAATATGCGCCGGAAGAAGATTTCCCGGCGGAAGAGGGTTCAAAAATATGCACATTTTTGGAGAGAGCATCGCGGAAACGCTCCGCTATGCAGAGGGCATTCTGCCCGCGCTGATGAACGGGTTCTGGGTGACGCTGAAGCTGTTCGTTTTGACGCTGGCGCTGTCGGTGCCGCTCGGCCTGCCGCTGGCGCTCGGCAGCATCTGCCGCGTTCCGCCGGTCCGCTGGATCTGCAAGGCCTACATCTGGATTTTCCGCGGGACGCCGCTGATGCTCCAGCTCTTTTTCTTTTACTTTTTTCTGCCCATCGCCTGCAACATCCGGCTGGACAGCTTTCCGACGGCGGTTATCACGTTCGTTTTGAACTATGCCGCCTATCTCGCGGAGATTTACCGCGGCGGCATCGAGAGCATCGACCGCGGCCAATATGAGGCGGCGCAGTCGCTCGGGCTCAGCCGCCTGCGCACCATGTTCGGCATCATCCTTCCGCAGACGGTCAAGCGTGTGCTGCCCCCGGTGGCCAACGAAGCCATCACGCTCGTCAAGGATACGGCGCTGGTCTACGTCATCGGCGTCGGCGAATTGATGAAGGCGTCGCAGGGGGCGGTCAACCGCGACGCCAACGCGATGGCCTACCTGATTGCGGCCGTTCTGTATTTGATCTGCGCCTTCCTGCTGACGATGGTGACCCGGCGGATCGAATCGCACTTTTCGCGGTATGAGGCGTCGGCGGAATCAGCCAATGCCAGCCAGCAGAAACGCCCGGCGCGCCGCTTCTGGAAGCGCCGCGCAGACGGCGAACCCCGGAGGTGAGCACAGTGGAAACAAACAAACAGGCGGAATACGTTCTGACCATGCAGGGCATCCGCAAACGGTATGCCAACTGCGAGGCGCTGCGCGGCGTCGATCTCTGCGTCAAAAAGGGCGAAACCGTCGCCATCATCGGCCCGTCCGGGTCAGGGAAATCGACGCTCCTGCGCTGCATCAACTATTTGGAAAAAGTCTCGGCCGGCAAAATCGTCGTCAACGGCGATACGCTGGTCGAAACGAATGAATCGGGCCGGGTCTGTTATCCGAAAGACCGGGAAATCCGACGCATCTGCACCGAAACGGGGATGGTTTTCCAGCATTTCAACCTGTTTCCGCACATGACGTGCGTGCAGAATATCAGCTATGCGCCGATCCGCGTCAAGCATCAGCCAAAAGAAGAGGCGGAGGCGCGCGCCTGCGCCCTGATGGAACTCGTCGGGCTCAAGGGCAAGGAAAACGTCTACCCGGCGCAGATTTCCGGCGGCCAGAAACAGCGCGTCGCTATTGCGCGCGGGTTGGCGATGAATCCGTCGCTCATGCTGTTCGACGAGCCGACCAGCGCGCTGGACCCGGAAATCACGGGGGAGGTGCTGGCCGTCATGCGGCGGCTTGCCGAAGCGAAGACGACGATGATCGTCGTCACGCATGAGATGGGCTTTGCACGAGAAGTGGCCGACCGCGTGATCTTTATGGATAACGGCCGGATCGAAGAAGAGGGCACGCCGGACGAATTGTTTACGAATCCGAAGAGCAAACGCCTTCAGGCGTTTTTGAGCGCTACGCTGACGATCTGAATGCAAATGCAAGGGCACCCGCATTTTGAAGCGGATGCCCTTTTGGCGTGCGGCGGAGCCTGCGGGTTTGCGGCAGGTACATGACAAGAGCCTGCGTCGCGATGAGAAGGAAGAAGGCGTTTTTTCCCCGGCGGATTTGGCGGATTTGCCTTTTCCCCGGCGGATCCCCGCGCTTCCACCTCATCCGGTTCTTTGTTTTTCCCCGAAAAGCAAAGAACCACCTTCCCCTCGTAGGGGAAGGCTTTGATTCGCCGCAGCGCTTTCCTTCGCTTGCAGTCCACCTGCTACTTGGTCGTGGGTTCCAGCGTCGTACCGGGGTAATAGTGCGACAGAATGGCGGCGGCGCTGTGGCCGTCGGCGGCCATGACTTTCGCGCCGTTCTGGCTCATGCCGACGCCGTGACCATACCCTTCTGTTTCAAACCGGATGCGTCCCGCGCCTTGGGTCACGGTAAACGAGGCGCTGCGCAGACCGCAGAGCGCGCGCAGTTCGCCGCCGGTGACCGTGACGCCGCCGACGCGGATCGTCTGCACCAAACCGCCCGCCGTGCGGACTGCGTCGGTGAACCAGTCGGATCCGTCGCGCAGCACGGCCGACGGATGGCGGCTGCAAAACATCTGACGGAATTCGGCGCAGTCGAATACGACGGCATTCCGCCAGCCGTTCAGCGCGGATTCGCCAGCCGGTGCGTCGACGCTGACGAGATACGGAACTTCGCCGCCCCAGACGTCGGCGCTGCTGTTCGTCGTCCGCCCGGACATCGCGTGAAACACAGCAAGGATCGGCTCGCCTGCATAGGTGAGAATCTGCCCGGATGTGTCGGCGACGGCATTTCGGATGCGGTCGGCGTATGTCTGCCCCTGCTCGCCCCAGCCTGCCGCCAGCGCGTTGAGGTCGGCCAGCGCGCAGCAGTGCGCCGGGTTATCGCAGAGGACAGCCGCTTCATGCGCGGAAACCGGGTGTGCCGCGCGGTAGCAGATGTATGTCCGCGCGGCGATGGCCTGCGCCTTGAGCGCCTCCGCCGGGTAAAGCGCCGGCATTTCGGCGGCGACAATGGCGGCGACGGTCTCGTCCAGCGTCATCTGCGTCTCGACGCCGTCCACCAGCACGGTGATGCGCGAAGTGGTTTCCGGCGCTTGGATGGGCTCTCCGGTATCCGCCGGTTCATCGGAAGCAGCGGGTGGTGCAACGGTGCTGGCGGAGGCGGCCGGCGTGCTGGGGGATGCAGTTGTTTCCAGTGCGGGCAGCGCGTCTGCCCGGCTGGAAAAGATGGCCAGCGGCAGCGCAAAGGATGCCGCCAGCAGGCATAAGGTGAAAATCAGGCTTCGTTTCATGTTTGTCTCCTCTTTTCGTATCGATGCCGCCGCAGGGCGGTCATTTCTTTATATGCGCCGATGCGGAAAAACAGACCGCCCCGTGACCATATGAAAAGAAAAACGCCCGCTGCACAGAAGCCTGTGCAGCGGGCGTTTCGCGCCTGCGCGGTGATTTGGAGAAATGCAAAAGTGAATGCAGAGATGGATGCGGCGAAGCGGCGCGCTATTGAATCGACGCGAGCAGCGCTTCAAAGTTGCCCGCCATGACGTACGCCATATTCGGGCCGACCGAGTTGGTTTCTTCGTAGTGGCTGCGCCCCTGGCAGACCTTGTTGCCGTTGATATACGGCAGCGTCGGGTGCAGCAGGAAGTCGTTGGGCGGCACGACGTAGCCGGTCATATCGTTGGACAGACCGAAGACGATCAGGTCTTCGTTGTTTTCGCCGAACGTCTTGCCGTAACGGGCTGCGATTTCCACGAAGGTCTCCGGGTTCTCGGCATCCGGGTTGTGCGGGTCGGTTTCAATGCTGCCGGTGATTTCCGTCAGCAGACCGCCGTAGACGAGTTCCGGGAACATTTCGCCCGGCGTGAGGACGATGCTCTTCTTCCGGGCGCCGTCTTTCTGATAGAATTCAACCCAGCTCATCTCCGTCGTCGAGCAGAGCGGCAGATTCTGCTGCGTCATGCGGAAGTAGGACTGTGCGAACGAGGCAAGCGCATACCCGATCAGTTCACCTTCCGACAGACCGGAATCCTTGTAGCGGTTGTAGGCTGCGCGCATGTCGGCGAGCGCCGCAGCAAACTGCGCCGGATCGGCAAACCCGCGCGCGGTGCTGCGGATCCCGGTGGAAACGTCTTTCTGATAGACGCGCGTGTCGATGATGCCGAGAGAGGCGACGAGACCGAGCAGATAGTTGTCGATCTGCGTTTCAAACGTGCGCGAGGTGAAGTTCAGCTTGGGCGCCAGCTCAAACTCGTTGTCCACGCTGACGGCCAGCTCGCCGACGCGGCGCCCTGTGACCTGCGTGATTTCCCAGAATTTATGCCGGTCGTTGCGCGGAACGAAGCTTTCCGGGTATTCGTGTTCCTTGGTTGTCCGGATCAGACCGCCGATGGCGCCGGTGAAGAACGCGAAATCGGCGTTGGCTTCGGTATCCAGATAATCGGCGAGCGGCGCTAAGAAGTCGGCGCTGGCGGCGGGGTTCGGGCCGTAGAGCGCTTCTACATGAACCGGCAGATGGAGCAGCCAGATTTCACGGCGGGAGGCGTCGTCCGGCGCGAAGCGGAACCGGGTCAGGATGTTGGCGTTTTCGGTCACATAGGGGTAGCGCGTATCTTCCGGGAGCGGGCAGCCGTATTCGGTCTGGCTGCGGGCGTCGGCGCTGCCGGCATACAGACGGCCCGTGGTACGCGATTCGTAGGCGGCGATGGCGGCGTTTTTCACGGCGTTTTCAACCTGTTCCATATGGGACGGGTCTTTGGCGTCGAGCAGGAGCTTGCCCCACATGCCGAACGTATCGACCATGGCGTGGTTGTGGTCGCACATGATGTGGATTTCACGGATGTTGTTTTCGTGGGCAAAGACGGCCAGACTGTCGCGCATTTCGTTGACGGTCGAGCGGCTCATGCCGACGGATTCAACGGCGATCAGCAGGACGCCGCCGCGGCCGGTGTTGTCGTCGAGGTAGATGGCGCGGGCGTATGCCTGATCGATCCAGCCGAGGCAGGGCTTATCGTTGCCGTAGCCGGCCATCCAGTAGCGCGTCTGCGGCAGCGACCAGACGGGCAGCGCTTCCTGGAAAGCGGCGACTGCATCGGCTTCACCGTCGGTGCCCAGCGCGGATTCGAGCGCCGCACAGGCTTCTGCGACGGAAGCGGCATAGGCGGCGTAATCCGCGTCAAACGTTGCGGCGCAGGCTGCGACGGTTTCCGGGTTGAACGGCGGATCCAGCGGCAGCACGCGGTTCAAAAACGATTTCCACGAGGTTTTCAGCGCGGCGCGCGCATCTGCCGGATAGGCGGCGTACGCCGTGTCAATGGCGAGATAGGCGTCCATCGCCGTGCGGAGCGTACCGGTCAGCGCGGCGGGATCAAACGACAGGTCTTCGCCGAAAATCGAGCGGTCATAGAGCGCGTTTTCCGGCAGATCCGAAGGACGGTAGCTTAAGAAGGGGAGGTCGGAGGGGATGATGCTTTCTTTCCCGAAGCCGGCTGTCCACGTTGACCCCGCGGAGACGGTGTCAAAACCGGTTTCTGCAAACAGCGCGGCACAGATTTCGGCGCCGGACGCGGTCTGCTGGAAATACCCTTTGTTCTGCGCGGCGCAGAGCAGCTTTTCGCTGCGGGAGCCGCTTTCAACCGCGATGCCGGCCGACACGATGTCGATGCCCCAGTCGCGCATCAGGTGGGCCTGATCGAGCGCCGCGTCCACAGCGGCATCCGTTTCAAACAGGCCGGTGCCAAGCGTCTGGGTGTCCGTCGGGTCACAGTAGTACTGCGCCTTGCCTGCGCTGATGAGCACGACGGCCTGCTTGACGCCGGAACGGCCCTCGGTCTGGAGCAGATCCGTCGCCGCCAGCAGGGCGGCTTCTACGTTGGCTTTCTCGCTGGAACGGAGAATGGTGGTGACGGTTGATTTCAGAAGCGTACGGTTTTTGCTGAAGGTGCGTGCGACGGCCGCTTCTTTGTCGAATGCGACAATAGCGACGCGGCTGCTGTCATTGCCGGAGAGGACAGCGTCAATCACGCTTTGGGCCAGGCTGCGCGCCGGGCGCATTTTCCGCACATAGGTGGAGGAATGCAGTGCTTGGGAACGGAACTCTTCATTCATGTTGTCGGAGCGGTCGAGCAGGATGACGACATCCGCGGGGTCGGTGCCGCTGTCGGCGACGGCGCAGGGCAGAATGCCTGCCAGCATCACACAGACCAGCAGGAGGCTCAGGAGACGTTTTCGCATGGGGATTCCTCACTTTCTTCAAGTAAAATGTTCCCCGGAAGGGCCGGGGATGCGCGGAGATTGTGGACACTCATAAGATACCATAAAATGCGCAAACTTGCAACCGCATTCTGTCGAAAAAAGGGAAATACGCGTTTTTTTTTCAGCCGATTTATGGAGGCCTGCAAAAATAATCCGGAAAGTGCGGCTGTATGTCTTGACAAAATGCCCAAACGACGGTAAAATATATATGTATGATAAAATCAGGCGGCAGAGTGGGGCGCGGAAGCGCCGTTGATCCGCAGCCGCCTTTTTTGTTCGGAGTCGTGTTTTTCGATTGATCGATTTTCTGATACAGTCCGTTTTTCCGGAAGGCGCCCTGCGTTTTCCGTTTCTTTGATGGAATGCCGTTCCGATTTTGCCGGTTCGGCCGTTGTGTTTTGCGAATGTACCATAGCGCAGCGTGTAGCATATCACGGCGCGGGCAGCTTTGCCGGCGCCTCATGGCAGAAAACACCGCTCCGGTTTGTCATAACTTTTTACAGAGAGGTGTTTGATAGATCTATGGACTGGCTGCTGAAATATGTCCTGCCGGCGCTTGCTGTGCTTGTCGCCGTCGGCGGCGGCTTCTTTCTGGGCATCTTGTACCGGAAAAAGATCGGAGAAAAAGAAATCGGCAGCGCCGAAGAAGAATCCCGGCGCATTCTGAACGAGGCCATCAAAACGGCGGAGGCCAAAAAGCGCGAAGCGCTGATCGAAGCAAAAGAAGAAATTCTCAAAGCCCGCAACGAACAAGACCGCGAATTTAAGGAACGCCGCGCAGAAATCCAGAAACAGGAACGCCGCGTGGCACAGAAAGACGAAACGCTTGACAAAAAGCTCGACAACGTCGATAAAAAAGAAGAAAACCTGAACCGCAAACTCAAAGAAGCCGACAAAAAACTGGAAGAGGCCGAAGCCCTGAAGGCCAGCCAGATGGAAGTCCTGGAGAAAATCTCCGGCTATACCGTTGAAGAAGCCAAAGCATACATCCTGCAAACCGTGGAATCCGAAGCGAAACACGACGTTGCGCTGAAGCTCCGCGAAATCGACCAGAACCTCCGCGAAGACGCGGAAAAGAAGGCCAAAGAAATCATTTCGCTGGCCATCCAGAAATGCTCCTCCGACTACGTCACCGAGGCGACGGTTTCGGTTGTTCCGCTCCCGAATGACGAGATGAAGGGCCGCATCATCGGCCGTGAAGGCCGCAACATCCGCGCCATCGAAACGGCGACGGGCGTTGACCTCATCATTGACGATACGCCGGAAGCCATCACGCTTTCGTGCTTTGACCCGATCCGCCGGGAAATTGCCCGCCAGACGCTGGAAAAGCTGATTTCCGACGGCCGGATTCACCCGGCCCGCATCGAAGAAACGGTCGAAAAAGCGCGCAAGGAAGTCGAACAAACCATCAAATCAGAAGGCGAACGCGCCGTTTTTGAAGCGGGTGTTCACGGCGTTCACCCCGAGCTCATCAAGATCCTCGGCCGTCTCCGCTTCCGGACGAGCTATGGGCAGAACGTTCTGCGCCATTCCATCGAAGTGGCGCATTTGGCCGGCCACATGGCGGCGGAACTGGGCGTCGATACGACGCTGGCAAAGCGCGCCGGCCTGCTGCACGACATCGGCAAAGCCGTTGACCACGAGGTCGAGGGCACGCATGTCGCCATCGGCGTTGACATCGCCAAAAAATTCAAGGAAAACCCGGAAGTGATTCACGCCATCGAGGCGCACCACGGCGACGTGGAACCGCATTCGATCATTGCCTTTATCGTCGACGCCGCCGACGATATCTCAGCGGCCCGTCCGGGCGCCCGCCGCGAAAACCTCGAGGCTTACATCCGCCGTCTGGAACGTCTGGAAGAGATTTCCAACTCCTTCCCGGGCGTCGAGCGTTCGTTTGCCATTCAGGCCGGCCGCGAGGTGCGCATTATGGTCAAGCCGGAAGAAGTCAGCGACGACAATATGGTGTTGCTGGCGCACGACTTGGCGAAGAAGATCGAAAACGATCTCGAATACCCCGGCCAGATCAAAATCAGCATGATCCGCGAAACCCGCGCAGTCGATTACGCGAAGTAAACCGCGAACCGCGCGTCAAACGCAAACCAATCAAATGCCCCGTCAGACGTGGTCTGACGGGGCATTTCTGCGCTTTGCAGAGCGGGCGGAAGAGCAGCCGGGGGAAAAACAGGTTTCCTACATCGGCTCGGAGATTTTGGAGAGCGCAAGACAGGCCTCCATATCGCAGCTGCGCGCGCGGGCGATATCCGCAAGAGAGAGGATGCCGACCAGCTGCTGGCTGCGCGTGACCGGCAGGCGGCGGACGCGGTGCTCCGACATGAGCGAAGCCGCCTCGCGCACATCGGCCTCCGGCGAAACGGTGACGACGCCGCGGGACATGACGTCGCCGACGGTCAGCTCGCCGAGCGGGGCATCGCGCGCGACGCTCCGCGTCAGCATATCGCGGTCGGTGACGATGCCGCAGAGCCTGCCGCCGTCGTGCGTGACGGGCAGGACGCCGACGCGGTAGTGCGTCAGCAGCTGAACAGCATGGCTGAGCGGCGTCTCCGGCGAAACGGTGACGACATTGGAATTCATAAGTGCGCCGACAAGCATGGATTTCAAACCTCCGGAATCAAACTGGCAGTTCATAGCGATAGTATGGCGCAGAAACGCGCGCTTGATGCAAAAATCCCCCGGATTTTTTGAAAATCCGGGGGATGAACGGCGCGGTGCGGGGAAGCGGATCAATCGGCGGTCAGCTCGGAAAGGCGCAGATAGGTGGGCGAATCCGCCGAACAGAGACGGAACAGCGCGGGCAGAATGGCGGCGGCTTGATTGCCGGGCAGAACGAGGATATCGCTGCCGGTGTCGAGCCGCGCATGCGCCTGTATCAGCTCAGAGCGGGTGTTTGCAGTGAACGTGAACCCGGCCGTCACCGGGCAGTAGCCCGCCGCAGCAAGCGCCTCCGACGTGTCACTGCCGGGGTCGTCGAGAAAGAGAACGACGCGTGCGGTCTCGCGGGCGGATTCAAACAGGTCGCGGTTGGCCTCGTCCAGCGCGGCTGAGGCAGTCCCGATGTCTCCGGCCAGCACAAACGCATGGCCTTCCACTGCGGCGCGGCGCAGCAGCGCGCCGTTCTGCGCGATTTCAAACGGCGTCACCCGGAAAACCGCGTGAACCGAGGCGGTTCGCAGTGCCGCAAGGACGGCTTCCAGATTGCTCAGACCGTCGATGACCAAACTGACGTCATACTGCCGGGGCGGCTCTGTCTGCGGCGGCGTCGTTGTGACAGAACTGCCGGGACGCGATGTGCCTGGGGAAGACGAACGGTATTTTTCCAGCAGCGGGGACGCAGCGGACGCATAGTAGCGCAGGAAGGATTCGTCGGACATGACGTCGTCATCCGGGAAAGAGAGCCGGGCAAACGGCGCGGGATCGGCGGCAAAGTACCGGTCGACCAGACCGAGGCGGTCGGCGGTGAAGGAGAAGGGGACAAAGCAGACGCTGCCCTTCCAGACGGCCGCGGCGTGATAGGAACCGTCGCTGTCGGCGGCGGTTCCGGAGGCGGTGTCAAAATAGAGGATGCGGCCGGATTTGAGGTTGGAGAGGATGACCAGCGTGGACTGATTGGTGCAGGTCAGACCGAGCGCCGTAAACATCGAGACGGGGACATACAGCGTCGAACCGGAAAAATAGGGCATGGTTTCCCGCTTGGGTTCGTTGATGCGGTACCCTGTGACTGTGAGGATGACGGTATCTTCCGCCGAAACGGTCAGCGCCAGACGAAGCGAGAACGCCGAAACGAGCAGCGCTGCGGCAAACAGCGCGAAAATCAGACGGGTGGAACGTTTCACGGGGCGCCTCCTTTCAGAACCGGCTCAGAACCGGCGTCAGAACTTGAAATCAGATTCTATTTTACGCGTTTTCCGCCCGGATGTCAAGGTCTTTCAGCGGTGGAAAAGAATACATTTGCCATATGCATGCATTTATGGTATAATTAGAAACTGAGAAATCAGACGACGCCCGGCGATGGCGCAAAAAGGAGTGTGCTTCGGATGATTCATACCGGCGGTTTTTCCATGCAGACCGGGCCAAACGGCGTCCCGTATGTCGTCTGCGATGCGCTTTGCGCCTCCGGCGCGGTGGATCATCTGTTTACGACGCGCCTCGGCGGCGTCAGCACCGGCGCATTTGCTTCGATGAACCTGACCACCTCCACGGGCGACGATCCGGCAGCGGTCGAAGAAAATCTTCGGCGGCTTCTTCCGGCGCTGCACGCGGATCGTTCGGCGGTCTGTCGGACGCATCAGGTGCACGGCGACGTGATCCTGCCGGTTTCTCACCAGAATCAGGCGCTTTTTGCGGAAACGCCGCCGGAATGCGACGGCCTGACCACGCAGGAACCCGGCCTGCTGCTGTTTGGAAAATTTGCCGACTGCGTCCCTGTCCTGCTCTGCGACCCGGTGCGGCGCGCCTGCGCCGTGATCCATGCCGGTTGGCGCGGAACGGTGCAGCGCATTGTGCAGAAAGGCGTGCGCGCGCTTGCGGAACGGTATGGCTCTAACCCCGCCGACTGCATTGCCGCCGTCGGCCCGTCCATCGGCTCCTGCTGTTTTCTGACGCATGAAGACGTCTCAGACGCCGTTCAGGCGGTGCTGGGTGCGGAGGCGGCGCGCGTGATGACGGCGTCGCCGGATGGACGGACGCACATCGACCTCAAGCAGGTCAACGCGCTGCTGCTGGCGCACTGCGGCGTCGGCGAGATCTATGTCAGCACGGATTGCACCTGCTGCCGGCCGGAAACTTATTTTTCCCACCGGAGAGACGGTCTTGCGCGCGGCAGCATGGCGGCGCTGATTGCCGTCCGGGAAATGAGGAAAACAACGTGAAACACGCGCAAAACGATTCAGGCACGGCGAAACCGTGCCGTAAACGATATCAAACGGCTTGGCGCCTGACCTGCTGGCTGCTGGCGCTGACCCTGCTTTCGGCCTGCGGAAGGGCGCAGCCCGCCGAAACCGAGGCGACGCCGGCGGCAACGACGGCGCCCATCCTGACGCCGCCGGAACCGGCTGTCAACCTGCTGTTCGGCGTGCCCTTCCATGAAAACCGGCGCATCAACCCGATCACCGCTTCGTCTCAGACGGACCGCGACGTCGATGCGCTGCTGTTCGACCCGCTGTTCCGGGTGGATGCATCCTATCAGGCGCAGCCGAACCTCTGCACGGAGGCGGTCTATGAAGACGGAAAACTCCGGCTCACCATCCGCGAAGGCGTGCTGTTTACAGACGGCAGCATGCTCGGCGCAGAAGACGTGGTCTATTCGCTCCGAATGGCCATGGAAGACGAACATTCCTGCTACCGCAGCCGGTTTGCCGGCGTGACGGCCATCGAGGCCGCCGGGAACAGAAGCGTTGTGCTGACGCTGCATGCGGCGCACCCGTCCCTGACGGCGATGCTCGATATCCCGATCATCAAACACGGCACCGGGCAGGACAATGACGCGGTCGGCACCGGCCGCTACCGCATGATGGAGTCAGATGGTCAGCGCTATCTCGTGACGAATACGGCGCATTTTTCCGGGCAGAGCGGTCATGCGCAGATGACGCATATGCTGCTGGTGGATGTTTCCGACGCCGATGATTTGATTTATGCCGCGGTTTCGGGCAATCTGGGCATTCTGCGCCCCACGATTGCCGCCGGTGTGGAGCTGCATGCGGATGCCGACCGATGCCGCATGCCGACGACGACGCTGATCTACATCGGCTTCCGGACGGCTTCCGGGCTGTTTGCCTCGGAAACGGTTCGCCGCTCGGCGGCGGCGGTTCTGGCAGATGCCGATTGGACCGAAACGCAGACGGCGCAGGCCCCGGACTTCTATCCGGCGGCGCTCGGCTATGCGGATTCTGATGATGCAGACGCAGACGGAACCACCCGCTGGGCCATCCATGGAACGGTTCGCCTGCTGGTCAACGCGGATGAACCGGATGAGCTGGCCGCCGCAGAAGCGACCGAGACAGCGCTGACAGCGGCCGGACTGACGGTGACGTGCCTGAAAGAAACCGGCAGCGCTTATACGGCTGCGCTGCAAAAAGGGGCATATGATTTGTTCGTCGGCGCGTTTGACGCGGGCGCGGACTTTGACCTGCGCGGGCTGCTGGCGACCGGCGGCTCGCAGAACCGGACCGGCTGCGGCAGTGCCGAGCTGGACGCGCTGCTGACGTCCTATGTCCGCGCCGGAACGGCAGACGGCGAACTGATCGCCCGCCAGATTGTGACGGCGGCGAAACAGGAAGCGGCCGTCGTACCCGTCGGGTACCGGTGCGATGCGGTGCTTCTGAACCGGAAATTCGGCATCCGCAACGTCAAACCGACGGCGGACGACGTCTTTGACAACATTTATGACTGGGTTTATGACCGGGCGGAAACGAAATAACGGGGGGTGCCTGCGGTGAAACAGACGAAATGGATTCAATTCGGCGACCTGCACCTCGACGCGCCGATGCGGGCGCTCCGACCGGAGACGGCGGCGGCGCGCAGAAAGGCCGCGCGCGGGCTGCTGAACGAAATCATCCGCTATGCCGAACAGGCGGGCGCCTGCGCCATCCTCTGCACGGGCGACCTGTTCGATTCGCAGACGCCGTACCGCGATACCGTCGAATCTGCGGCACGGGCGTTCGCGGGGACGGCGCTGCCCGTTTTTCTGACGCCGGGCAACCATGATTTTTATACCGGCGCTTCACCGTACTGTCAGGCGGAGTGGAGTGAAAACGTCCACATTTTCAAATCGGAAACGCCCGAAACCGCGACGCTTGGCGATATTTCCGTCACCGGCATCGCATTCTGTTCAGATCAGCCGGGGCTGCATCCGCTGCGGCGGCTGACCGCCTGCGCAGACGGCGTGTTTGTCGGGCATGGCGAGCCGTTTGTGCCGGATTCCGCGTATGCCGCGTACCCGCAGGCGGAGATTGCCGCTTCCGGGCTGGCCTATCTGGCGCTGGGGCACATTCATCAGCCGGACGCCCGCATGGCGGGTCAGACGCTGGTTGTGCAGAACGGCAGTGTGGAAGGGCGCGGGCTGGACGAAATCGGCGAACGCGGATTCTATGAGGTGACGCTCGGCGCAGATGCACCGGCGTGGAAACTGATTCCATCCTCCGGGAGCCGCGTCGTGCGGATGACGGTTCCGGATGCGCCGGGCGATACGCCGTCGCTGACGGCAGCCGTTCTGGCGCAGTGCGAAACGGCGCCGGAACGGACGATTCTGCGCCTAACGGCCGAAGCGGCCGACCCGGAAGCGCTGTTGGCGGCGCTGAGCCGGCGGTTTCTGGATGTGCGCCTGACGGCGCCGGTGAAGCCGGCCACGCTGCCGGCGGAACGTTCGCCGCTCATGCAGCTCTTCTGTGCGCGGGCGGAGGCGGCGATCGCCGCGGCAAAAACGGCGGAAGACCGGCAGATCGCGGAAACGGCGCTGCGTTTTGGTCTGGCCGCCATGGAGAACCGGGAAGATCCGCACGGCGCATGCGGAACCGGACGCTTTTGAGAAACGCTTTGCAAGAACGCTTTTGAGATCGAGAGGGCGGTCAAGTTTGATTTATCGGGAAATAGCGGGCAGATTCGGCGGCATAGAAGGCGCCATGCATCTGTCGGACGGGTTGAATGTATACTGCGCGCCGAACGAGTCGGGTAAATCGACGTGGTGCGCACTGATCCGGGCCGTTCTGTACGGCGTCGAGTCCGGCGAACGCGCCAAAGCGGGGGTTCTGCCGGCCAAAATCAAATATCAGCCGTGGAGCGGCCGCCCGGCCTTCGGCCGGATGACCGTTTCGGCGGGCGGACGCGACATCACGCTTGTCCGCCGGAGCGAACGCGGTCGGATGTTTCAGACGTTTTCGGCGGTCTGCCGGGATTCCAACGAGCCGGTGCCCGGCCTGGACGGCATGAATGCCGGGGAAACGCTGACCGGCGTGCCGGTGAGCGTGTTTACGCGGAGCCTTTTCTGTTCCGGCGGACAGATGGCGGTGACGGAAGAGGCGGAGCTGGAACGGAAGATTGCCGCCGTCGCCGGAACGGGCGACGATGAAATTTCAGCCGCCGCAGCAGACGAGCTGCTGGGCGCATGGAAGCGGGCGCGCCGCTATAACAGCCGTGGCAGAATCCCGCAAATCGAAGAACAAATCCGAAAAAACGAGGCGGAAGCCGCAGAAATTGCCGAGCTGAACGGCGATCTGCTGAAAATCGGCGCAGAGGTCCGGGCGGCGGAAGCAACCTATCTGCGCCTGCGGAAAGAGCAGGCGGTGTTTTCGCATACGGCGCAGGCGGAACGCGCGTCGGCTGCGGCAGAGGAAGCCGCGCAAGCGGCAGACGCCTTCCGAAAGGAACATGATTTATCCGGTGCGCGCGGCGACGCCGAAACGTGCCTGCGCGCCGCCGAGCAGTTCCGGCTGGCGGCCGGACGGGAAGCGGAATGCCGCATCGCAGAAGCGGAGTTTTATCAGGCAAAGGCCGCCGTCAACGCGGCCGCCTGCCCGAAGGCGCTGTCGATTTTTGAGGGCTGCACTGCACCGTTTGCCCGGGAAACAGCGGCAAGGGACAGTGCACGCTGTGAAGCCATGCTGAAGGCGAAACCAAAGCGGTGGCTCTTTCCCGCGGCACTTTTGACCATTGCCGCCGGAGTACTGCTGTCGCTGCCGGCGTATGAGGAGAGCCTGCTCGGCCCGGCGCTGCTCGCCATCCTCGGCGCAGCCGGTCTGGCGCTCGGCGCCGCCGGGGTCGCTTCCGCCGTGAAGAGCCGGAAAACGCGGGAAGCCGGGGAGGCGCTCTGCGCGTCATACGGCGTGAAGAAACCGGTCGATATGCTTGCGCTGGCCGGGGCATATGAAGCGCATCTGGCGGACTGCCGTCATCTGGCCGACGCCGCCGATGAAGCCGGACAGACGCTGCTTTCCCTGCGGGAAAAATACGATTTTGTGAAGCACGGCGCGGATGAATATGCGGCGCTGCTGCGGATTCCGCCGGAAGGCGAAGCGGCGGAGGAACTCGTCCGGCTGAACCGCCGGTATGCGCAGCTCTGCGCAGAAGCCGACCGCACCGCGGCCGCCTATCAAGCCGTCGCAGCGGCAGAGCCGGAACCGCCGGAGGAACCGACGCAGTTTGCAACCGCAGAAGAAACTGCGCAGGCGCTGGCGGAAGCGGAAGAACATCTTCGCCGGGCGGAACGGGCGCAGGCCGCCTGCGAAGGGCGGCTCTCACGCCTGCGGGATCTGGCAGAGCTGACGGCCGAGACCGACCGGCTCCGCGAGACGCTGGCGTCGCTTTTGATGGAATATGACGCGATTGCGCTGGCGCAGACGTGGCTCAAAGAGAGCGCAGGCGAACTGGCCGGCCGTCTGACGCCGAAGCTCTGCCGCCGGGCGGGCGAACTGTTTGAAGCGATGACCGGCGGAAAATACAGTGCGCTGACCATTGACCGGCACTTTGCAGCCGACGTCAGCGCTGCGGGCGATCTGGAGCCGCACGGCATGCTCACACTGAGCCGCGGCGCGCTCGACCAGCTGTATCTCGCCATGCGGATTGCGCTGAGCGAAGTCTGCTTTGAAGCGCCCCTGCCGCCACTCGTGCTGGACGACTGCTTGGCGGCGTTCGACGATGCGCGCGCAGAACAGACGATGGCGCTGCTGGCGGAGCTGGCAAAGACGCGGCAGATCCTCTTTTTGACCTGCCGGAGCCGGGAGGCCGAGGCGGCAAAACGGTACGGGGCGTCGGAAGTCACCCCGGTGCAGGTGAACGAATAACATCGGATGCAGGCAAACGCCTGCGGATCGGATGATTTGATTTTTACGACAACGGAGCTGGACCAAACGGATGAAAGACAAGACAAAAATTCGGAATTTTTCCATCATTGCACACATCGACCACGGCAAATCGACGCTGGCAGACCGGCTGCTGGAGGCGTGTTCGGCGGTTTCAAGCCGTGAAATGACCGAACAACTGCTCGACAACATGGAGCTGGAGCGGGAACGCGGCATTACGATCAAGGCCCGCGCCGTCACCCTGCGCCACAAAGCGGCCGACGGCGAGACGTATGAGCTGAACCTCATCGACACGCCGGGCCACGTCGACTTCAACTATGAAGTGTCCCGTTCGCTGCGGGCGTGCGAAGGCGCGGTGCTCGTCGTCGACGCGGCGCAGGGCATTGAAGCGCAGACGCTGGCGAACACCTATCTCGCGCTCGACGCCGGGCTGGAGCTTGTGCCGGTCATCAACAAGATCGACCTGCCGGCCGCCGACCCGGACCGCGTCAAACAGGAAATCGAAGACATCATCGGTCTCCCGGCGGAAGACGCGCCCTGCATCTCGGCGAAGATGGGGATCAACATCGGCGCCGTGCTGGAACGGATCATCGCCGACATCCCGGCGCCGAAGGGCGACGACGACGCGCCCCTCAAAGCACTCGTGTTCGACAGCCAGTATGACAGCTATCGCGGCGTCATCGTTTTCATGCGCGTGTTCGACGGGACAGTCCGCGCGGGAGACCGCATCCGCATGATGGCCGCCGGCAGCGAATTTGACGTCGTTGAAGTCGGCGTCATGCATCCGCTCGGTCTGACCCCGTGCGATCAGCTGACGGCGGGCGACGTCGGCTATCTGACGGCGAGCATCAAGAACGTCCGCGATACCGAAGTCGGCGATACGGTCACGCTGGCGGCGCGTCCGGCGGCAGAACCGCTGCCCGGATACCGCAAGGCGCAGCCGATGGTTTTTTCCGGCATCTACCCGGACGACGGCTCCCGGTATCCCGACCTGCGCGACGCGCTGGAAAAGCTGCGTCTGAACGACGCAGCACTCTCGTTTGAGCCGGAATCGTCGATTGCGCTGGGCTTTGGCTTCCGCTGCGGCTTCCTGGGGCTTCTGCACATGGAAATCATTCAGGAACGCATCGAGCGGGAATTCAACTTTGACATCATCACGACGGCGCCGTCCGTCATCTATAAATTGCAGCTGACCGACGGGGAAGAGGTCACGATCGACAACCCGCAGAACTACCCGGATCCGGCGAAGATCGAAACGGCCTACGAACCGTTCGTCAAGGCGAGCATCATCACCCCGTCCGCCTACATCGGCAACATCATGGAACTCTGCCAGAGCCGCCGCGGCATCCACAAGGGCATGACGCTGCTCGACGCCGACCGGTATGAAATCCACTATGAGCTGCCGCTCAACGAAATCATCTACGACTTTTTCGATGCGCTGAAATCGCGCACCAAGGGGTATGCGTCGCTCGACTATGAGCTACTCGGCTACCGGGAATCGAAGCTCGTCAAGCTCGACATCCTGCTCAACGGCGAACCGGTGGACGCGCTGTCGTTCATCGTCCACGCCGACAACGCCTATCCGAGAGCCAGACGAATTGTCGAAAAGCTGAAGGACAACATCGACCGCCAGATGTTTGAAATCCCGGTGCAGGCGGCCATCGGCGGCAAGATCATCGCCCGTGAAACGGTCAAAGCGCTCCGCAAGGACGTTCTGGCCAAGTGCTACGGCGGCGATATCACGCGGAAGAAGAAGCTGCTGGAAAAGCAGAAAGAGGGCAAAAAGAAGATGCGCAGCATCGGCAGCGTCAATCTGACGCATGAGGCGTTCATGGCCGTGCTGAAATTCGATGAATAAGACGCTGGGGCTCTACGTCCACATCCCGTTCTGCCGCTCAAAATGCGCCTACTGCGATTTCTATTCGCAGCCGTCGGTCTCGGAAGCGGCGCAGGCGTCATACGTCCGGGCACTGGAACAGACGGCGGAAAAAATGCTTCCGCTGGCGGAATCGTACCGGGTGACGAGCGTCTATCTGGGCGGCGGCACGCCGAGCGCCCTGCCGCCAATGCTTTTTGCGCGGGTGCTGGGTGCGATGCGGCGGTTCCGGATTGAACCGTCGGCGGAAATCACCGCCGAAGCCAACCCGGCGCCCCTGCCCGACGGGCTGTTTGATGTCTGGGCGCAGAACGGCGTCAACCGCGTGTCCATCGGTATGCAGTCTGCCGAGGCGTCGGAACTGCGCGCCGTCGGCAGGCGGCATACCTGCGCGGATGTCACAGCCGCCGTTTCCGCGGCGCGCCGTGCGGGGATCCGGAACATCAGCCTTGACCTGATGCTCGGTCTGCCCGGGCAGACGCAGGATTCCGTCCGGCGGTCGCTCGACTTTGCGCTGTCGCTGGCGCCGGCGCATTTGTCGCTCTACTGCCTGAAGCTCGAACCGGGGACACCGCTGGAACGGCTGGTCTCTGCCGGGCGTGTGACGCTGCCGGACGATGAGGCGGTCGCCGACTGGTATCTCGACTGCTGCGGGCGTCTGGCTGCGGCAGGGCTCGCACAGTATGAGATTTCCAACTTCGCCCGCCCGGGGTATGAATCCCGCCACAACCTGCGCTACTGGCAGCGGGGGGATTATCTGGGCATCGGCGCCGCGGCGCACTCCTTTTTTGAAGGCGTCCGGCGGTTTTTCCCGGCGGATAGGGCCGCATTTCAAACGCTGGCGGCGCAGCCGGAGATCGGCTGGATCGACGATGAACCGGTCAACGAAGCGGAGGAAGTGCTGATGCTCTCCCTGCGGACCGCGGCGGGCTGCCCGATGGACGCGCTTGCTGCGTGCGCCGGATCCGCTGCGGCAAAACAGATCGGAAATCAGCTGGCGGCGCTGATTCCGGCGGGTTATGCCGTGCAGAACGCGGACGGCTACGCGCTGACGCCGAAGGGCATGCTTGTTTCCAACACGATTCTGTCCGACCTGATGATGGCGCTGAACTGAATGCCATGCCGGACGGAATGTCAAAAGGAAAAACGGGGCGGGATGCACCGCATCCCATACGACATCCATACGATATCATAGAATCAGACAAGGAGAGACCATCATGCGTGCAGTTATCACCGTCGTCGGCAAAGACGCCGTCGGCATCATTGCGGACGTTTCCGCCGTGCTGAAAGCACATTCCGCCAACATCGTCGACATTACCCAATCGGTTTTACAGGATCTGTTCGCCATGATCATGCTGGCGGACATCACCGAATTGAACGTGGATTTCAGCAATCTGGCCGATGAGCTGACCGGTCTGGGCAAAACGCTCGGTCTGGATGTCCGCGTCATGCACGAGGAAATTTTCAACTCCATGCACCGGATTTGAAAACGGAGGGTGCGAAAACCATGCTGAACAGCTTTGACATTCTCGAAACCATCAAAATGATCTCCGACGAGCATCTGGACATCCGCACCATCACGATGGGCATCAGCCTGTCGGACTGTGCCGCGGAAAGCGTTAAACGCTGCGCGGAGAAGATTTACGACAAAATCACCCATCGGGCGGAACATCTGGTCGAAGTCGGAAACCGGATCGAAAAAGAATACGGCATTCCGGTCATCAACAAGCGCATTTCGGTCACGCCGATTGCGCTCGTCGCAGCAGCCTGCGCGGAGACGGACGACACGCCGCTGGCGGAAGCGCTCGACCGTGCGGCGCAGACCGTCGGCATCAACTTCATCGGCGGGTTTTCCGCGCTGGTGCACAAGGGCATGACGGAATCCGACCGGCGGCTGATTGAGTCGATCCCGTCGGCGCTGGCGGCGACGGAGCGGGTCTGCTCCTCGGTCAACGTCGCGACCACCCGTGCAGGCATCAATATGGATGCCGTTGCAAAAATGGGCGAAATTATGAAAGAAACCGCCTATCTGACACGCGAAAGTGATTCTTTCGGCTGCGCAAAGCTCGTCGTGTTTGCCAACAGCCCGGAGGATAACCCGTTCATGGCGGGCGCGTATCACGGCGTCGGCGAAGCGGAGTGCGCCATCAACGTCGGCGTTTCCGGGCCGGGCGTCGTTCGGGCGGCCATCGAACGCCACGGCGCGATGAACCTGACGGAGCTGGCGGACGTCATCAAGAAGACGGCGTTCAAAATCACGCGCATGGGTCAGCTGGTCGCCTATGAGGCCTCCCAGCGGCTGGGTGCGAACTTCGGCATTGTCGACCTGTCGCTGGCGCCGACGCCTGCGGTCGGCGATTCCGTCGCCCGGATTTTGGAGGCGATGGGGCTGGAAACGTGCGGATGCCACGGGACGACGGCGTGTCTGGCCATGCTGAACGACGCCGTCAAGAAGGGCGGCGTCATGGCGTCGTCTCATGTCGGCGGGCTGTCCGGGGCATTCATCCCGGTCAGCGAGGACATGGGCATGGTTGAAGCGGCGCAGAAAGGCGTGCTGACGATCGATAAGCTCGAAGCGATGACGGCGGTCTGCTCGGTTGGGCTGGATATGATCGCCGTGCCGGGCGATACGCCGGCGGAAGTGCTTTCGGCGATCATCGCGGATGAAATCTCCATCGGCGTCGTCAACAATAAGACGACGGCGGTGCGTCTGATTCCGGTGTACGGCAAGACGGTCGGCGACAGCATCTCGTTCGGCGGTCTGTGGGGCGAAGCGCCCATCATGCCGGTGCATCGGGAATCGCCGGCGGTGTTCATTCACCGCGGCGGCCGCATCCCGGCGCCGATCCACAGCCAGCGGAACTGATTTGACATGCGGAATCCCCGGACTGCCAAAGGCAATCCGGGGATTTTTGCGTGTGGTTGGGGGAGGCTGCGGGTGTGCGTTGGGGGTAGGCGCTGCGGGTATGTGTTGGCGGATAGGCTGCGGGTATGTGGCGGCGGATAGGCTATGTTCGACCTCATCCGGCGAAAGCGATTTTCGGTGAAAATCGTTTTCGCCACCTTCCCCTGCTCAGGGGAAGGCGTTGGTAGTTTCCCGCTGGCTCTCCTGTGTGCGAAGTGTGAACATCGGGTACGGAATGAGCCAGCGGGCTTTCCAAAGGAACGCCAGCTGGCGTTGGCGGTTCCCCAATGTTCCCGCAGCGGACGAAGGAAAGCGCTTCGGCGAATTGGAGCCTTCCCCTACGAGGGGAAGGTGGTTCTTTGCTTTTCCCCGAAAAGCAAAGAACCGGATGAGGTGGAAGATCGGGGATCCGCCGGGGAAAAGGCGAATCTGCCAAATCAGCTGTCCCCTTGTATGCCGCAGGCATAACCGCGTCCCTGCGGGGGGAAGGCTCCGGTGTTTGATTCGGCTTGCTTTTTCCGCTCAAATATGGTATCATATGCACATATACGGAATCTATTTCCCGTCCCAAAATCAACCATTTCAAACGATTACGGAGGAATCATCTGATGTCTAACGAACGCATTTCCGGCTGCGGGTTCCACCATCTGGCACTCCGCGTCAGCAACTTTGACAAGAGCTTCCGTTTTTATACGGAAACGCTCGGCTTCCGTCTGCGCACCGCATGGGGCGAAGGCGACAAACGCGTCGCGCTGCTTGATTTCGGCGACGGCGGCTGTCTGGAACTGTTCGCAGGCGCCAACGGCGAACAGCCGGAAGGCTGCTTCTGGCACGCCGCGCTGAAAACAACCGACGTTGACGCCGCCTATGCCGCCGCCCGTGCCGCCGGCGCCGCCGATTACCGCGCCCCGTCCGACGTTCTGCTCGGCGAAGGCGACCATCCCAGAATCGCCGCCCGCATTGCATTCGTCCGCGGGTTCGACGGCGAACTGCTCGAATTCTTCTGCGAGAAGTAATCTGCTCTCACCGCATACAGCCCAAAAGGCCGGACAGGCATATCGCCTGTCCGGCCTTTTCTCATGCAGCAAAACGGATGCCGCAGTCGACTTCGGCTACTGATTCTGCCGGATGATCTGATCGCCCGCCGTCTGAATGTTCGACAGCAGGGTGTTTTTCATGCCGCCCGGCCGTGCGACGAAAAAGACGTATGGTTCTTCGCCCCGGTTGATGATGTTGGTAAACGCCGCATGATTGAGATACCCCTCGACGGCCACCGTCCGGCGGCAGGCAGAAACCAGATTGGAAACGGTGAGATTTTGGATGCTGTCGGGCAGATTGCGGCCATAGGCACCGTCCGGTTCGCCGAGCAGCAGCGCAATCCCGGTTGTGCAGTCCGCCGGTGAGTTGTCCACCACGTTGTCGATGACGACGTTCCGAATCTGCGCCTCTGCGGGCAGCAGGCGGATCAGACAGCAGACGCCGCTCTGGCAGCGGCCGATGACGTTGCGGATGATGATGTTGTAGATGTCGCGTTCCCGCCGGGTCCAGTCGTTGTGCATGACATGCGTCGTGCGGAGGCTTCCGCCCGGCAGCGCGTGCGGGCTGGCGATGGCGGTCAGCGCGATCAGATCGTCGCCCGTACCGCCGGTGATGTCGGTGACGACGATGTCATGACAGCCGTTGCGCAGGTCGATGCCGTCCTGATTTTCCGTATTTTGCAGGAGCCCGTCGATTTCGCGTTCCATTTTGGCGTCAAAATCGATTTTTTCGACGCGGCCGTAGGCGCACGCTTCGAGGGATATGCCCCAGCCGTGCGATTCGATGATGGTTAGATTTTCGATGGAAAAATGCTCTGCGTTGGCAAACAGAACGCCGATGCCCCGCCAGTCGCCGTAGTGGGATTCGTTCGGGTTGTTGGCATCGGTGCCGTAGGAATGGTCGTGGCAGTCCCAGAAGTCGAGATTGCCGGACTTGCGGCGTTCCTCCGGAATCCAGTCTGCCAGCCGGCAAAGATCTTCCGGCTTTTTCGGGCATGGACAGGCCAGAATTTTCGTTCCATCGCCAGTGGCGCGCGGGTGATCGGCGCCCATCAGGACGCAGCGGCCGACGCCTTTGAGGTGGACGTTCTGGATTTTTGCCGGGTCCGCAATGCCCAACCCGCAGTTGGCCGTGCGGAAGAAGTTGTCCCGGCAGCGGTCGGAGAGCTTGATCATGCAGTTTTCGAGGATCACGGTCGTGTCGGACGGGATGCAGACCGCCCGGTCCAGCAGCCAGTATGTCCGATCGGGATCCACATCGGACTGCCGGGGCGGGATGATGACAATGCCGTCCGCTGTGCGGTGCTGAATGGCGCGCTCAAGGGTATCGCTGTCTGTCGCTGCGTAGAAATCATTGGCATAGACCATGGAATACACTCCTTCGTTTTGTCGTGTTCGACTGAACCGCCGGGAAACAGCCGGCTGGAAAATCGGAAACCATCGGGGTCCATTGAGGCTATGATACCATATTCGAGCGGAAAAAGCAAGCCGAACGCATTGGATATTGAATCAGCCAGCAGGCCTTTGCCCGCCTTCACCCGCAGAAGAACCATCGGGGAACCGCCAGAGCCTTCCCTTCGCCCGCAGCGGGAGCCAGCGGGGGAGCCGCCAGAGCCTTCCCCTGAGAAGGGGAAGGCGGCGAAAACGATTTTCGCTGAAAATTGTTTTCGCCGGATGAGATCGAACACAGCGTATCCGCCGACATATACCCGCAGCGCCTCCCCCAACGCACGCCCGCAGCCTGCCTCCAACCACACGCAAGAATCCCCGGATTGCCTTTGGCAGTCCGGGGATTCCGCATTTCAAATCAGTTCTGCTGGCTGTGGAGCGATGCCGGATCCGGGCAGGCGCGCGCGGTCACGCGGCCGTTCTCAGCGGTCAGCACGCCGCCGACGTAGGTTTCGCCGCCGTCATGGCGGAAGGCAGGAATCGACAGCACCGCCGTTGGAAAGTTGGCGTCGCATCTGTCCGGCGCATGCGGGGGAACCTCATAAACCGTGTGCATATGCCCGGCAAGCAGCAGCTGGATGTTCATCCGGTTCAAAAGGCTCGTCCACGTTTCGTAGATGTCATCCGCCGGGTTGAACGGCGCGGGCATTTTTTCGACGAACGGCATATGGCAGAAGGCGATTCGGTAAAGCACGCCGGGCGCATCGTATTCCTGTTCCGCCCGGGCGAGCAGCGATTCCAAAAACTGCGTTTCCCGCCGGCGGAAGGCGCCGCAGTCGATGACGCCGCCGTATTCGACGTGGCTGTCCGCTTTGTCTTCGCCGCAGTCGAGGACAAGCCCCCACAGCGGACCCTGCTGGAAGGTGTAGAACGTTTCCCGGCGTCCGCCGCGGCATACCGTCGGGATATAAGCGGGCAGCACGGTCGCCGCTGCGCCGCGCATATCGTGGTTCCCGCGGGCGTTGATGACCGGGCGTTCGCCGTGTACGGCGCCGGCAGACAGGCGGAACGCCGTATCGAACTGATCCGTGGAATCGCTGGAGCTGTTGAGGTCGCCGTTCAGAAGCAGGATGTCGCAGCCGCCGGACGCTTCGAATGTCTGCAGCGCCGACTCGACGCGGCCGTGCGTATCCGCAAACTGGAACAGGCGGAAGGAATCGCCGGACAGCGGGGTAAACCGGTAGGTTTTCCGGACAGTTTCAACACCGACCGGACGGTTGGAAAGCATTTCCTCATACGCGGCGAACACGACCGTGTATGCGCCGGCTTCAGAGAGCGCCGCGCCGGGGACCGGAATTTTGTGGACGCGCCCATACTGGAGCAGGCCGCATTCCTCATCGGTGAAGCGTTCGCCGGCGATTTCAATCCAGCCGATGCCCTTGCGCGCCGTGAGGAAAATGATCTGGTAGTCATGCCCGACGGCAAAGACAGAGGGGTCAAAGCGCAGGTCGCCGGCCGCTTCCGGCGTGGTGTGAGCTTCTTGCATACGGCACCTCTTCTGTTCGTTTTCTATATGATACCTGCTTTGGACGGCGGTGTCAAGACGTTTTGGAAAAAAGAGCCCCTGCACGTGAAAAATGCTTGACAACGCCTGCCGAAAAACGTATAATGTAAACATAGAAACGGATGCAGTTTCTGTATCCGACCATTGAAAGGGAGGCATAACATGAACAATTTTGATTTCGAAGCGGACTTTGCTGCGGCTGCCGCAGGCGTTGCGGGGACGGTGCTGGTGCTTTGGCTGATTGCGCTGGCGGCCGGCATTCTGATGATCATCGCGCAGTGGCGGATTTTCAGCAAAGCGGGCGAACCCGGCTGGGCTTCGCTGATCCCCATCTACAACTTATACGTCCTCTATAAAATCACATGGGGCAGCGGCATTCGCTTCCTGCTCCTGCTGATCCCGCTGTACAACATCATCCTCGCCATCCAGACGAATATCCGGCTTGCCCGCGCCTTCGGCAAGGACGACGGGTTTGCCGTCGGGCTGATCTTTCTGCCCAGTATTTTCATGCTGATCCTCGGCTTCGGCGGCGCGCAGTACTGCGGCGTGCCGGGCGTTTATCAGCAGCCCTACGGACAGCCGTACGGTCAGCCGTACGGACAGCCGCAGCAGCCCTACGGACAGCCGCAGCAGCCCTACGGACAGCCGCAGCAGCCCTACGGACAGCCGCAGCAGCCCAACGCCCAGCAGTGGACGTATAACGTCCAGCAGCAGCCGCAGCAGCAGACATACGCACAGCCGCAGCAGCAGACATACGCACAGCCGCAGCAGCAGACATACACACAGCCGCAGCAGCAGCCGTCCGGCCAGCCGCAGCAGCAGCCGCAGCAGCCGGCGTTCTGCCCGAACTGCGGTCAGGCGCTCGACCCGAATGTGAAATTCTGCCCGGGCTGCGGACAGCCGACCGGCAAGGCGTAACGCACACCACAAAATCCAAACAACAAAACAGCCTGCCCCTTTGGGCAGGCTGTTTCAATTTCTGGGGTTATTTTCCGGCGGGGGCCAAGAGGCGGAGGGCGTTTTGGGAGAGAATTTTTTCGGTCAGCGCGTCGGGCAGATTGAGGGCCAGCAGATACCGCAGCGCGTCTGCCGGGTCGCTCCAGGGGAGGTCGCTGGCGAAAAGCAGCTTGTCGCTGTCGTGCGCGAGGAGCATGCGTTTCATCTGCGCCGGGTCGAGCGCGAACAGCGAGGTCAGCGAGGTGTCCAGCCAGACGTTCCGTCCGATGAGCAGGCGTTCGACGTCGTCCCAGCGGCGGGCACCGCCCAGATGTGCGGCGACGAGCTTCAGCTTTGGATATGTGTCCAGCACGCGGGCGATGCGTTCCGGCGACGCGTGGATGAAATCCGGGGAAAGGCAGTCCCACCCGGCATGGGTGACGACGAACAGGTCCAGCTCCATGCAGCGCGTAAAAATCGGGGCAAAGCGCGGATCGTCAATCGCGGTATGCATATAGTCGGGGTGGATTTTGATGCCGGGCAGTCCGGCGGCGGCAATGCCGGTGAGCGTTTCGTCGATAACGGTCTCGCTGCTCTCCGGGTTGACGGATCCCAGCGCAGTCAGGCGGGGATTGCGGTTCGTTTCGACGGCAAAACGGTTGACGTTTGCGGTCTGATGGTCGTTGGTTGCGATGTTCAAAACGACGGCCCGGTCGATGCCGGCTTCGTCGAGCCTGCGGATCGTGCCGGAAACGGTGCCGTCGGAATAGGTACGCATACCGGCGATGGCGGAAAGCTTTGCCAGCGCGCGCGGGGCGAGTGCATCCGGGAAACAATGGGTGTGGAAATCGATGATCATTGGGCGTTCTCCTTTTTCTGAAAGCAGAACCATCATACCAGAAATGTGTGAAAATTTACAGCGCCCGGCGCCGGGTCTTTTTCACCCCATATGCAGAACCGCCGGGCGCACGCTGTATGTGCGCCCGGCGGATTTCAGTATGCAGACCGGTTTACCGCGCGGTGAGGCGGAGGCACTCGCGCAGGCCGAGTGCTTTGCTGCGAGCATCCGGCTGATGGCCGCCGATATGGAAGAAGAGGCCGCCGTCGGCTTCCGTCCGCCGCCCATCCGCGAGTACGGCTTCCGTCCAATATTGCTCTGCATGGAGCGTGACGGTTTTGGCTTCGCCCGGCGCAAGTTCGACCGGACAGAGCGCACAGAGCTGGCAGTTCGGCGTTCTCGTGCGGGAATCCCGGAACGACGCATACAGCTGCACTTTTTCCACACCGCGCATACCGCCCGTGTTGCGCACGGTGACGGTGACGTCATAGCCGTCTACCGTCTCCGACAGGGAGGCGTTTTCATATGCGGACGACGTATATGACAGGCCGAAGCCGAACGGATAGAGCGGGTCATGCGTCAGATAGCGGTATGTTCTGCCGGTCATGGCGTAGTCGGTGAAAGCGGGCAGTGCTTCGTCACAGTGGTAAACGGTGACGGGCAGACGGCCGCTCGGCGAGAATTGCCCGGCGATCAGCCCGGCGACGGCCAGTCCGCCGACGGCGCCGGGGTACCACGCGTGGATCAGGGCGTGTGCCCGCGTGCGGATCGATTCGCCGGGGTCGATGGCGCTGCCGCCCATCAGCACGACGACGACGTCGGCGCAGGCGTCCATCACAGCGTCCGCCAGCGCCAGCTGCGCGTCCGGCAGACCGACGGAAACGCGGTCGCCGTTGTCAAAGCACGCGTTTCGCTGACCGTTTTCCTCGCCCTCGACGGTGCAGTCAAGCCCGAGGCACAAGACGACGGTATCGGCATGTTCGGCATACGTGACGGCCTCGCTGATCATATTTTTGAACCCGTCGCAGTCGTTTTTGCGCTGCCGCCAGATGTCGCAGCCGATGGCGGACCGGACGTTTTCCGCGCCGAAAACCTGGCGCAGTCCGTCGGAAACGGTGATGTATTCCGATGATTTCCCGTTGTAGTTGCCCTCCAGCGCAATGCGCGACATGGCGTTTGGGCCGATGACGGCCAGACGGCGCGGTTTTTCCGGGTCGAGCGGCAGGAAACCGTCGTTTTTCAAAAGCACAAGGCTCTCCTGCGCTGCGGACAGATTGAGCGCACGGTGTTCCGGGCATTCGATTTTTTCAAACGGGATATCGGCATACGGGCGTTCCGCTTCAAATTCGCCGAGCAGCACGCGGATCGTATAGAGCCGGACGGCTGCTTCCGTGAGGTCTTCCTCCGTGATCAGATCGTGTTCGTAGGCGTCGAGGAGATGCGCATACGCCTCCCCGCAGTTCAGATGGCAGCCCATTTTCAGGGCTTTGGCACATGCCGCTTCGAGCGAATCCGTATAATGGTGTCCGGCGAAGATATCTTTGATGGCGCCGCAGTCCGACGTAAAGTAGCCGTCAAACTGCCACTGTGAAAAGAGAATCTCCTGCATCAGCCGCTTGCTGGCGCAGCAGGGTTCGCCGTTGGTGCGGTTGTATGCGCCCATGACGCCGGCGACACCGGCTTTGACGGCGTGTTCGAATGCGGGCAGATACGTTTCCCAGAGGTCATGCGCGCTGACTTCGGCGTTGAAGCTGTGGCGGAGCGGTTCCGGCCCGGAGTGTACGGCGAAGTGCTTGGCGCAGGCGGCCGATTTCAGAAAGGCGCCGTCGCCTTGCAGCCCCTGAATGTACCGGACGCCCAGCACAGCCGTCAGGTACGGGTCTTCGCCGAACGTTTCCTGTCCGCGCCCCCAGCGCGGGTCGCGGAAGATGTTGATGTTCGGCGTCCAGAATGTCAGGCCCTTGTAGATGTCATAGTCGCCTTTTGCCTGCGAGCTGTTGTATTTGGCGCGCGCTTCCGTGGAAACGGCGTCGGCGACGGCCTGAACCCGATCCGGGTCAAATGTGGCGGCCAGCGCGATGGCATGGGGGAAAACCGTCGCCATGCCGGAGCGGGCAAGCCCGTGAGACGCCTCGTTCCACCAGTTGTATTCGCGGATGCCGAGGCGTTCGATGGCGGGCGCGTTGTAGAGCAGCTGAGACGCTTTTTCCTCAACGGTCATCTGTGCGACCAGCGCAGCCGCTTTCTGCGCGGCGCGTGCATAATCCCGCGTGCTGTTTTGTCTGTCGTTCATGCGTACGCTCCTTTCAGCGTTTGACGCGTTGTCCGGGCCTATGCGCCGAACATCAGGCTGTTGATGAGGTGTTCCAGGGATTCCTGACGCCGACCGGCGGAAATCCTGCCTATATTGTACTACACTTTGCCCGAAAATGCACGCCGCATATGGGGTCATCACGGAACAAAATCTGCCGTTTCGGCGGCGGCCGGTGTCTGAGGGGCAAAGCATTCTCCTGCGGCGGCGATATGCGCCGGATGCTGACAAAAAATAGGACGGTTTTAGTCGTTTATTCTGTTGAAACGTGCCTTTACAAACCGTTTCCGTTGTGATATGATTATGCTTCGGTGCGTTTGGAACCGAGAACGCCTGCAAACGGGGCGAAAACGGCCGAACGCAGCCAAACAGACACAGAAAAAGAGGATGAATGGTATGCAATCACTGATGGGCATCGCCGTCGCGCTGATGGCGGGCCTTCTGCTTTCCCGCGTGGTCAAGGTGCTGCGGCTGCCTGCGGTCACGGGGTACCTGATCGCGGGGATTCTGATCGGCCCCTACTGCCTGGGGCGTCTGGGCATCCCCGGTCTCGGATTTACCAAGATTGAAGAGGTCAAGGCGCTGGACGCGATTTCGCAGGTTGCGCTCGGCTTCATCGCATTTGCCATCGGCAACGAATTCCGTCTGAAACAGCTGAAGCAGACGGGCCGGCAGGCGACGGTCGTCGCCTTCACGCAGGCCATCGCCGCGACGCTGCTGGTGGATTTGGTGCTGATCGGCCTCCACTTCATCGTCGGCGACAAGCTGCCGATTTCCGCTGCCATCACGCTGGGCGCCATCGCCACGGCGACTGCTCCGGCGGCGACGCTGATGGTTGTCCGCCAGTACAAGGCGCACGGCAAACTGACCGACATCCTGCTGCCCATCGTCGCCTTGGACGACGCCATCGGCCTTGCGGTGTTCGCCATTTCGTTCGGCATCGCCAAAGCGCTTCTGAACGGCGAATTCAGCCTGACGGCGATTCTGCTGGAGCCGCTGATTGAAATTGTCCTCTCCGTTGCGCTCGGCTACGTCATCGGTCTGATCTTCACTTGGTTTGAGCGGTGGTTCCATTCCAACAGCAAACGCCTCTGTCTGTCGGTGACGTTTGTCATTCTGACCGTTGCGCTGTCGATGCTGGAGTTTGAAGTGGCCGGAATCCGCATCGGGTTCTCGGCGCTGCTCGTCTGCATGATGCTCGGTTCCGTTTTCTGCAACATCTGCGATTTTTCCGAAGAACTGATGGGGCGCACCGACAGGTGGACAGCGCCGCTGTTTGTGCTGTTCTTCGTGCTGAGCGGCGCAGAGCTGGAGCTGAACGTCTTCTCCGACATCGCCATTGTCGGCGTCGGCGCCGCCTATATCATTGCGCGGTCGCTGGGCAAGTGCCTCGGCGCTTACGGCGGTGCGCGCCTGATGAAGTGCGAACCGACCGTCGTCAAATATCTGGGCATTACCCTGCTCCCGCAGGCCGGCGTCGCGCTCGGCATGTCGCTGACCGTCGCCAATACGCTCGGCGCGGAGGGCGCCATGATCCGGAACGTCTCGCTGTTCGCGGTGCTGATCTATGAGATGATCGGGCCGCTGCTCACAAAGATCGCTCTGACGAAAGCGGGCGAAATCACGCCGGGCGCGACCGATGCGCGCGTCTCCTCCGGCGACGATGACGATGCGGAATAATCGGACGCGCCGGATCCCGTCACTCCATACGTTTTTTTCACGCTTTCCTGCATACTGAAACGGCTTGCCGTCTGTTCATTCCAGACGGCAAGCCGTTTTTTGATTCAGGAGTTTTTTGATTCAGGATCAGTCGAACACTTCAAATCCGGCAAAGGCATATGCCGGGAGATCGCGGTCGAAGCAGACGCGGCTGCCTTCGAGGTGCCCGGAGGCGTTCCAGAATTCGACGCGGCTGTATGCGCGGTCCAGCGCGATGACCGGCGTCAGCACGGCGTCGGGGAAGATGTTCCACAATCCGACGGCCATCGACGATGCGCCGCGCTTGCAGAGCAGATAGAGATCCGGGTTGCCCGGGCAGACGGCGGGAAGCGGTTTGCGCCCAAGCCACTCTGCCGCACGGATGAGCTGATTCTGGCGGTAGTAGCTGCGCTGGAAACGGTCGGAACCGTAGGCGTGTTCGGCGTCATAGCCGAGTACCAGAAAGCGCGTGCCATCGGTGTTTTCATAGCGGAACGCGGAGACGGCCGGTTCCGCGAGGACAAATTCCGACAGCGCTTCGGCGCCGGGCTTCAGCGTCAGCCCCATCAGACCGCTTGTTTCGCTCAGGGCAAACGGGGCGACGTCGTCTTCTGCGTAGAAGCGTTCCAGCCCCGGCTTTTCGGAAAGCGGCGCTGCGGCGGCAAGCCCCGTATCGACGCCGCGTTCTTCCAGAATCTGCGCGGCTTTGACGTCGAGCATCAGCCCGGCGGGCAGCGGAAGGGCGATGTATTTTGCGTTTTCGCCCATGACGGCGCAGACGTTCGAAGGGTCGTAGGAAATGGGCAGGGAGCAGTTGGTCAGGAGCTGCTGCTCCGGCTGATAGAAATCGGCGTGGACATAGCTGACGCCGATCTCGCGGAAGGGGTCTTCAATTGTCCGGCCGAGCAGCTTCTTCATCGTGCAGCAGACGCCGATGCCGGCGTCGGATTTGCCGGCAAACCGGCGGTGGATTTCCGCGGCGACGGTGCGGTTGCGCGCTGCGCGGTCGGCATAGCCGGTTTCACAGAGCGGTCGGGCGTTGTAGTCGACGCCGTATTTCAGGATGCCGTCCAGCCGGTTGTCGGCGCGGAGGGCGGTGTCGAACAGCTCCAGATAGGCGGACGGCACCATGTAACGCGGGCGGGGATAGACGTCGCCTTCCGCCAGCACCTCAATGCCCTGCGCTTCGCACCAGTGGCTCTGCATGCGCTCCAGCTCGATGACATAGGCGAGCCGGTCGGCCGGTTTGCTCCAGCGGGCAGCCGGCCAATAGGGGGCGCCGATCTGCCGCAGGAAGGGTTTGGTCTTTCCGGCCATGATGTGCGCCAGCTCGATGGAATCGACGCCGTCGCCGTCCCAGACGGTGATGCAGGAACAGGCGCCGAAACGGATGGCAGGGTTCACGCGGTCGACGGCCGCCCGCATCTGCCGGGCAAAATTGCGCAGCGTGTCGCCCATGAGATGGTAGAATGTGTCGCGGTACCGGTTCGGCCCGCCGGTGAACGCCTTGGTCAGGACATCTTCGGGGGCGATATCCTCGCCCAAACGGCGGCGCAGCTCCGCCATATGGCGGTCGCAGATGCAGCCGCAGCCGCCGCGGGTGCCGAGGCGGTAGTCGTCGTCGATCATGATGAGGTCCGGGCCGGTCTCTGCAAGGCGGCCGATGTGGCGGCAGACAGCGCCGGAAAAGGATGGGTCGAGCGGGCAGAAGGAGTCTTCCGCGCAGATTTGGCCTTTCAGACCGACGAGCCGGGTGAAGCCGCCCTCAGGCTCTGCGGGATAAGGCACCGGGTGTGCGCCGCCGTGGCCGATGGTTGAAATCCAGACGCCGACTTCCAGCCCGGCGGCGCGGTAAATCGGGATGGCTCTGGTCAGCGCTTCGTAGTCGCGTTCGTTTTCCGCTTCGGTGCCGAACCCTTGACCGGGGCAGAGAAACACGCGGGAAGCGCCGAGACGCTTGACTTCGCGGATGTTCTCTTCATAATGCTCTGCAAATCGGACGAGCGGGACGGAGACGGTGTAGGATTGCATAAAAAAACCTCCTGAAACAGGATTTTGAAACATGTGGCAGCGCGCGGATGCAGGGGGTGGGGTACCTCGGTGGATACGCAAAGTTCCACCTCATCCGGCGAAAGCAATTTTCACGGAAAATTGTTTTCGCCACCTTCCCCTGCATAGGGGAAGGCTTTGGCGCTTGTCGGATGTGTCCGATGCGCACAAAGGCGATGTGCCTTTGTGCGGTCATGAAATCGGCGGTTTCAAAAAACCGTCCTGTTTTTTGCACAGGACGGTTTTTGATCAGAAGCGGAAGTAGAGGAAGGGGTTATACGTCGAATTGACGAGGTACGCCGTAGAGACGGTCAGCCCGGCCAGCATGAGAACGGGCGACAGCACGCTGCGGATGCGTTCCGGAATCCGGCGGTAGAGCCGGACAGCGAGCGGCGTCGAGGCGACGGCCAGCAGAACGAGCAGCACGGCGTAGGAGCGCAGGTCATACCAGAAAGCGCCGTTGACCAGCGTATTTCCGCAGAAGATGGCGCCCAAATACGCGCCGAGCTTCTTGAAATCTTCGATGGCAAAGATCGCCCAGCTCAGCATGACAAGGACGAGCGTATAGATGTGCCCGACGAATCCCGGCGCTTTTTTGAGCCACTTGAGCAGGAACGCCTTTTCCAGCATCAGCAGCACGGCGAAATAGACGCCCCACAGCAGGAAGTTCCAGCTTGCGCCGTGCCAGAGCCCGGTCAGCATCCAGACGACGCAGATGTTCCGGTAGTTTTTCAGCCGGGAAACGCGGTTGCCGCCGAGGGGGATATAGACGTAATCGCGGAACCATGTCGACAGCGAGATGTGCCAGCGCCGCCAGAAGTCGGTGATGCTTTTGGCGATGTAGGGGTAGTTGAAGTTTTCCAGAAATTCAAAGCCGAGCATCCGGCCGAGACCGACCGCCATGTCGGAATAACCGGAAAAGTCGAAGTAAATCTGGAACGTGAACGCGGCGACGCCGAGGATCGCGCCGAGCACGCTGAGCTCCTGCGCCGGCGTAACAAACGCCGAATCCCAGAGGCCGCCGATGCTGTTGGCGAGCAGAACCTTTTTGCAGAGGCCGATGGTGAACTTTTCGGCGCCGGAGGCGAATTTTTCCCACGAGTGCGTCCGGGCGTTGAGCTGATCCGCGACGTCTTTATAGCGGATGATCGGCCCGGCGATGAGCTGCGGAAACAGCGTGACAAACGCGCCGAACCGCACATAGCTGCGCTGGACGTCTGCGTCGGAGCGATAGACGTCAATCGGGTAGGACATCGCCTGGAACGTGTAGAACGAGATGCCGATGGGCAGACCGAGCCCCAGAATGGGGAGGCGGATGCCGGTCAGGCCGGTGAAGCTGGCGGCCAGAAAGTCATAATACTTGAAGAAGACGAGCAGCGCCAGGTTGACCGCGCACGACCAGAAGATGATGCGGCGCGCCTTTCGATCTTGGCTGCGGTACTTTTCGACGAGGAGCCCGGCGCCGTAGTTCAGCGTGATGGAAAAGAGCATCAGCAGAATGTAGACCGGTTCACCCCAGCCGTAAAAAACGAGGCTGACGAGAAACAGCACCAGATTGCGCCAAGCCATGGGGACGGCGTAATATACGGCCAGCGTCAGCGGCAGATAGACGAAGAGAAACGGGAGACTGGAAAAAACCATGGCGGAAAAACCCTTTCAGGAAAGAACATTTGAGAGGCTCAGGGGAGAGGCTCAAGAGAAAATCAGGTCAGCGCGCCGAAAATGCTTCCCGGATTGCGTCGTACGCCGGTTTGCGCGTGCCGTCGCAGCGGGTGATGCCCCATGCCGTTTCGCACGGGCAGTCCGACGCGCCGCAGTTGAAGCAGGTCGGGCTGTCGCGCCAGCAGAAGATGACGGCGCCGGCCAGATGTTCGTTCCGGCGCAGCATGGGCAGCAGGCGGCGGTAGAACGCAGCCTGACCTTCCTCCGTATGCGGGATGTCGCTCTTTGTAAACCATTTTTTCAGGAGGTGCGTCCAGTTGCTGAAGACATAATTCTTCCGGTCTTCCGGGGCGCAGTTTTTGGCGCATGCCCGCATGGGTTCCGGCAGCGTTTCAATGAAGTCGTCCAGACGTTCAACGGCATCGTCGAGGTCGGAAAATCCGCGCGCGTTCAGATAGGCCTTGATCTCTGCGTCGGCGTCTTCAACGATGCCGCCGGTCGAGGGGAAGCCGAACTCCATGAGGATGATCGGCGTCTGATTGCCCTGCGCATACAGCGTTTCGATTTCGCGGACATAATCGTCCGGTCCGCCGTCGCCCCAGGAGCCGCAGTAGCAGTCCAGACCAATGTAGTCGTCCGGGCCTGCCGCAGCGATCAGGCGCGGACGGATGCCGCTGTTGCTGCCGACGGCGCAGTCCGGGTCGCCTGCGCGGACGCCTTTGGTGCAGGCGATGAGAAAATCGGTCGCTTCCTCATCGGTCAGCGGGTCGCGGAAGAAGACGATGTGCATTTCGTTTGTGATCTGCCAGCAGTGGACGAGACCGCGCAGCTCTTCGGCCATGTACTTGCAGACGGCTTCAGCCTGTGCAAGCCCTTCGGCGGTGCGGACATCGATGCCGTTGGCTAAGAACGCGCGTGGATACGGCGTGATGCCGATGACGCGGATGCCCTTGCCGAGGTACGTCCGGCACATGGCCTTGTAGTCGAGGAACCACTGCGACGGCGTGCCGTCGCTGTTGAAGGGGTAGGGGGTATCGGAACGGATCCAGCGGATGCTCGCTTCGAGCAGGGCGTCTGTTTCGCCGCACGGGTGGCAGATGCCTTGGATAAAACCGCCGGTTTTTTCATACAGGCGGGCACGGACATCGGTTTGAGGCATAGTTGTTTTCCTCCTTGCATCAGCAGATTGAATCAGCAGATCGGCTGTAATCGGAATCAATCATGGGTTGAATGAGTCGGAATCAGAAGCACATTGGATGGATTGGCGAACAACAAGCGGCAGCGGGCATCAGATGCGGCTGTCGAGGCGGCCGGACCACGTTTCGCGGAAGGCGTCGAACCGCTTCTCCTCGATGGCGAGCCGGATTTCGCCCATCAGGTTGTTGTAGAACCAGAGGTTGTGCATGACGCAGAGGCGCAGACCGAGCACTTCGCCGGAGCGGAGCAGATGGCGCAGGTACCCGCGGGAATGCTTCGCGCAGACCGGGCAGCCGCACGTCTCGTCGATCGGACGGGGGTCGTCGGCATACTGCTGGTTGTTCAGGTTGATGCGGCCATTTCGGGTGTGGAGGTGGCCGTGACGCGCGTTGCGCGCGGGCATGACGCAGTCAAAGAAATCGACGCCGCGCCAGACGGCTTCGATGATGTTGGAGGGCGTGCCGACGCCCATCAGATAGCGCGGACGGTCGGGCGGCATATGCGGCTCCACGGCGTCAATGACGCGGTACATCTCTTCGGTCGGTTCGCCGACGGCCAGACCGCCGATGGCATAGCCGGGCAGCTCCAGCTTGGCGATGGCCTTCATATGCGCGACGCGGATTTCCGCCGACGTGCCGCCCTGGTTGATGCCCCACAGCATTTGACCGGGGTTGACGGCTGTCCCTTCCCGGCGGATGCGGTCCATTTCGTCGCGGCAGCGCGTGAGCCAGCGGACGGTTCGTTCGCAGGAGCGGCGGACATAATCGTCGGGCGACGGGTTTTCGATGCACTCGTCAAACGCCATGGCGATGTCGCTGCCCAGCCCGGATTGGATGCGCATACTCTCTTCCGGCCCCATGAAGATGCGGCGCCCGTCAATGTGGGAGGCGAATGCGACGCCTTCTTCCGTGATTTTGCGGAGCGTCGCCAGCGAGAAAACCTGGAAGCCGCCGCTGTCGGTCAGAATGGGGCGGGACCAGTTCATAAAGCCGTGCAGACCGCCGAGGGATCGGACAATGTCTTCGCCGGGGCGGAGGTGCAGGTGATAGGTGTTGGACAGCTCGACCTGACAGCCGATCTGTTCCAAATCTTCGGCGGCCAGACCGCCCTTGATGGCGGCCTGCGTGCCGACGTTCATAAAGACGGGGGTTTCCACCGTCCCGTGGGCGCAGGTGAAGCGGCCGCGGCGCGCGCGGCCGTCTGTTTGCAGCAGTTCAAACAAGGTAAAATGCCTCCGAAAAAAGGTATTCATTCTGAATGTGCGAGGGGAACTATGAAAATCATATCATACCGGGCGCCGGGTGTCAAGTCCGGAAGGGTCGGATTCTGAACAATCTGCAAATTTCATCAGAGCCGCTTGCAAAGCAGGCGAAAAAGGTGTAAAATAAGCGTATTCTTTGGAACCGGAGGTTTCAATATGCAGAACGAACCGACAAAACCGAAAGCGGCCGCACGGCTCTGCGCAGCTTTGGCGCGCGGCGCCTATTGGCTCTGGCTTGCCCTGATGTCCTGCGGGACGCTGGCCATTGTCGTTTACGCGCTCTTTTTGAAAACGGCGCTGATCTGACCGGAAGACAGCGGCGAAACGGAGGCAATGGTTGCAATTCCCGGGCAAATGTGGTATCATATAGAAAATGGCGTGCATGCGCAGGCCAAAATAAAATGAAACAGAATGAAATGAATTGAAAGCGGGGCAGAAACCTGTGGCGGCCATCTCAAAGAAAACGTGGATCTCGAAAATCATCATCCTGCTGCTGATTGCCGCGGTGATTGTCGGGCTGGTTGCCGCCGTACGCGCCTACCGCAGAGAAATCGTCTGCCCCGTCTCTATGACGGTGCAGTCGCCGTCCGGTGAGAAATCCCTGACCGGCGAGCTGACGTTCCGCCGTGCGCTCTTCGAGCCGACGGTCGTTTCCGGCTGGCTCCGCATGGACGGGGCCGTGTACCGCGCAGAGGACCATGCACCCGAAGGGACGCTCTGGCAGAAGCTGAAAGGCGAACCCCTGACCTTGATGCTGACCGGTGAATCCGGCGAAACGCTGACGGCGGTCGGACTCAAAAACCAGAACTTTGAAACGCTGACGTTCCGCACCGGCGCGGGCGAAACGCTGACCGCTTCGGCGAAAGAACAGCGCTGACAGAATCACAACAGAAAATCACCGGAAACGCCTGAACAGGCGAATCCCGGTGATTTTTTTGCGTTTGCGGCGGATGCGGAAGCGCCCTGCGGGGTGCGTCTCATTCGGCGTCGCCGAGGCAGACGGTGACGAGAAAGCCGTCGACGTTGTCGCCGGAGAGGACGGTTTCGCCTTCGGCGGGTTCAAAAACCTCGCCCGTGCAGCGGCAGATTTCATAGCGTTTGCCGAGGCAGTCGACCGTCAGATGCTGTCCTTCGAACGGATACTGCTTCAGCCAGTCGAGGTATTCCTCCAGGCAGAAGTTGTGTTCCGCGATCAGCATGGCGTGCGGCAGACCGACATAGCGGTAATGCCACGTTTCGCCGGAAATCCCCGTCACAGCGGCTTTCTCCTCCGGGTACCGCTGAATAAAGCCGTACCGCCAAGCGTTGTCCTTGATCCAGACATACGGCCCTTCGCCGGTAAAATCATCGCTCAGCCCAGTGGACTCAAAATAGAGCGCGAGATCCACCGCCAGCCCGGTGTGATGTTCGCTTTCGCCGGGGTGGGCGATATACTTTTCGGCGTGGTCCTGACCCTTTTCACGGACGGCCTTGTCCCACAGGCGGCGCTGATAATCCGCTGAACGCCATCCGGCGACGATGTTGATCGTCCGGAGGCCGCTCTCGGCGGCAAAATCCGAGAGCATCCGGTTCAGCGGATCGACGATTTGTTTGGAGACGTACAAACCGGTCGAGCGGACGAAGTAATCGCTGTTCTTGGTGTCGGAGAGCTGAACCAGCGTCTCCGCCGCGGAGGCGTCAAACGGCGTCCCGGCACGCGCCAGAATCAGCGTCCCTTGCGACAGGTCGTCTGCCGTGACGGCGACGCGCTGCCAGCCTGCTGCCTGCCAGTCCGTTTCCGGCGGCGACTGACCGGTTCCGTCGGTCGCATGGGAGACCGAACCGGTCATATCGGCAGATGTGGGGACGCTTGTGCCGGGCGATGTCGAGAAGCCTGCTTTGCCGCCGGGATTCGACTGGAAAAAAGCGCGCAGGCTGTATGCGGCGGCGGCCGGAAACAGCAGGGCCGCTGCCGTCACGGCAATGACAGCGGCCATCCGCCTGCGGCGAATCCGTTTTTTCTGCCGGGATTTGGGCGGCGCAGGCGGTTTTGTTCGTGCGCCGCCCTGCGGATCATCTGTCAAATCGTCGTCCTGCAATGGATACCAATCCGGATTCATGCATTCAATCTCCCTTCCTGTTGAGTGGAACAGCCGAGCAGCTCCAGCACGCATTCGATGAAGCGGTCTGCGTCGCCGCCGGTCTGAAACGATTCCAGACAGTCTGAACCGCCCGGAAATTCAAACAGACACGCGTCGTAACCGAGCGCGGCTGCATAAGCGGTCAGATAGCCCGACCCCTTGCGGCAGTCCGCCCACGTGTTGTCCGGAAATCGTTCCTGAAAGGCGGCAAACAGCGCGCCGTCTCTGCCGTCGGAGGTGATCGTCTGGCGGTACCAGCCGTGAACGTCGATGCAGATGTTCCGGCCGCTGCCGCGGGTGGATTCAAGAAAAACGGACAGTGCTTCCGCTTCGACGCAAGCAAGCGGCGCGTCGCCGTTGGCGTTCCGCGCGCCGGACTGCTTTTCCCAAAGCGCCGGGAAGCAGCGGTTCATATCGACGCCAACGGACAGAAGCGTCCCGTTTTCGCTGTACGAGGCGGTCGTGCAGCGGCCGGGACCGTTGTTGGTGTGCCCGTCTAAGAGCCCGTCCGGATTCAGACAGGGCAGCACCCAGACCGTCCAGCCCGCTTCGCAGAGCGCATCGCCCATGCCGTCGAGGACATCCATCAGCCGGTGTGCCGTCCAGACGAGCGCAGCGCCGTCCGCCGGGAAGGCGTCTTCATAGCCGTGGATGGCGAACGTCAGCACCATGACGTTCTGTCCGTCGCCGAACCGGTAGGCCTTGAGCGCGCGCCCTGCGCCGGAACGACCGTATTCGACCGCATCGGATCGCTCCAGCGCTGCAAGATGCGCCTGATTCAGCGTCTGTTCGGGCGTGGGGCCCAATGTGCGTGCCAGCCGGTTGGCGGCAAACGCCGCAATGCCGCCTGTGAGCATCAGCGCACAGACGAGCAGAGCCGTGCGGCGTCTGCGCCGGACGCGCCGCTTCTGCCGTGAGACACGGCACATACCGACCTGCATACAAAAATCCCCACCTTTCTGCTGTTCCTGCGGCCTGTTTTGACCGCAAGCACAGTATAAAACGGTGAGGATTCATTTTTGCATTGTTTTGGCATCGAAACGGCATCGCCGCTCAGCGCCCGGCGTTGAAGCGCAGTTCATACGGCGTGATCAGCAGACCGACCGTGCAGGTATTGCCGGAACGGTCCGTCAGGCAGACGTCCCAGGAAAAGCTGTAAAAGTACGGCGTTCGGATCTCTGAGTCGGGCTGCAGCGTGACCGTGCAGCCGGAAAATCCGTTGCGCTCGCAGACCGCATCGGCCAGTGCATCGGCCAGCGTGTCCAGCTTTGTGGTGATGGTATCGAGCATGATTTTATCCAGATTGGGCGGAAGCGGCCATGCGGACGGGGACGCATCCGGGTCGTCGTACATCAGCTCACGGGTGATTTGAAAAGAGATCAGCGCGCCCGTCGAATCGTCGATGGCCTGCTGCACATACAAATGGGCGCTCGGCTCCCGCTGGCCGTCCTGCACGGCGTACTGATTTCTGGCGTCGATTTCCCAGAGGATGATCGTCGTGCCGTCGTCTTTGGCGAGCAGAAACGGCGTGCAGCTGCTGTTTTGGAGGCTGCCTGCGTCGAACAGACCGAGGGCCGCCATGCGGTCATACCATGTTTCGGCGTAGCCGCAGGCCTCTTCGGATTTCAGGTTCAGCCCCTGCGTCAGTTCAAACGAGTGCACGAATGCGTTCTCGTCGATCCACTGCATCCGTTCTGCGATGTTTTCGTCTTTATGTCCGCCGAGGCTGATGGGCTCCATCTCGTAAACGCCCAGTTCACGCTGGCGCTGTGCGTCTTCATAGCGGACGATGGCCTGCGGCAGGAAGGTTCCGACGGCGACGGCCGCCGCCAGAAGCAGCAGTGCAGAAAGTGCGCCGAACAGCCGGATTTTCATACGACCCCTCCATTCAGCGTCACGGTGACGGTGGTGCCCGCGTTCAGCCGGCTGTCGAACGAGAGCGTGCCGCCGTGCAGCCGGGCGATTTCATTGCAGAGCGTCAGGCCGAGCCCTGCGCCGCCCTGCGCGCGGGAACGGGCTTTATCGACGCGGTAAAACGCCTCGGTCAGGTGTGCGATGGCCTCCGGCGGCATGCCGCGGCCGTTATCCGCAACGCGGATCCGGCAGCCGGAAGCGGTCATCTCGGAGACAATTCGGATGGTGCCGCCCGATTCGAGCGCCTTGCGGGCGTTGTCGATCAGATTCAGAAGCAGCGACCGAACCAAATCCGGTTCCATCATGCACCAGCCGGGCGCGCCCTGATTTAGAAGGCGGATGCTCTGTTCGGCGTAGACGGGTCGGAGCTGCGCCGTCAGTGCGGCGATCAGCTGCGCGGGTTCGGCGGCGGTAAACGCGGGCTTGCTGTTTTTTGTGACCAGCAGATCCAGCAGCTTGAGGGAGAGCGCTTCCAGCCGCTTGCCCTCGGAGAAGATATAGTTGGCCGCGTCCATCTGCTCGTCGGCGGAAAGCGACTGCGTGCGCAGCAGGTCGGCATAGCCGATGATGGACGTCATCGGCGTTTTCAGCTCGTGGGCAAAGCTGCCCATGAACCGCTCCTGACGCTCCACGGACTGCTGAAGCTCGGAGACGCCCGTGTCGATGGTTTCGGCCATGTGGTTGAAGTCCGCCGCAAGCGCACCGACTTCGTCACGCGTGCGGACACGGGCGCGGAAATTCAGGTGGCCGCGCGCCAGCTCCCGCGAGGCGCGTGAAAGGGCGGAGAGCGGGCGCGTCAGCAGCCATGCCAGCCCCCATGCGAGGAGTGCGCCGGCGGCAATCATAACCCAGAAGAGCCGCCTGCAAAGCGACAGCTGTTCTGCGCGCGTCGCATAGATCGAAGAGATGTCATAGGCGATGTCGAGCGCCAGCGTTTCGCGGTCAGCTGAGAGCATCCCGCCGATCTGAAGGTAGTAGCGGCCGTCTGCATCTTCAAAGGCGACGGCGCGGCAGTGCGCCGTGTCGGAGGCCAGCGCCAGCATCCGCTCCGAAGCGCCGCCCTCGGCATAAACGGGAACGCCGTCCACCGCCAGCCGCACGGACGACCAGACGTTCTGCTGGCGCAGCGCGCTCAGCGTGCCGGTGATGTTGTCGAGGCTTTCGGGGGAATCGGTTTCGTTGATCAGGCGCAGCGTCTCCGCCGTCATGCGGAAGGCGCTGCGGGCGTTGGCCAGCTCTTGTTCCAGCGACCGGTGAAACGAAAGGGAGACCATCAGGCCGCAGCCAATGCCGAAGACAAGCGCCAGCAGCCAGATCATGCAGACGGTAATTTTCAGGCGGAAGCTCATGCGCGGGTCTCCTTTCTCGGTGATTTTCTGCGGCGTTCAGACGGTCAGCCGGTAGCCGACCTTGTTGACGGCGACGAGCCGGTCTTCCCAGCCGACTTTTTTCCGAAGCCGCTGGATATGCAGATCGACGGTTTTGCTGCCGTAGGGAAAGTCTTCGTGCCAGACGCGCTCATAAATCGTCTCGCGGTATAAGGCGATCCCGGGGTTGCGGGCGAAGAGCAGCAGCAGATCGTATTCTTTTTTGGTGAGCGGGATGATTTCATCCCCGCGGGAGACGAGCATGGCGCGCGTGTCGATGGTCAGCCCGCCGATTTCCAGCACGCCGCTGGTCTTCTGATACCGGCGCAGCACGACATCGACGCGCGCCAGCAGCTCCAGCACCTCAAACGGCTTGACGATATAGTCCTCCGCGCCCATGCGCAGCCCCTTGACGCGGTCACTGACGGCGTTTTTCGCCGTGATGAAAATCACGGGGGTGCCGGTCGGGCGGATGTATTCCATCAGCTCAAACCCGTCGATCTTGGGCAGCATGACGTCGAGCAGGATGAGGTCATAGGCGTTCGATTCCAGCAGATCCGCCGCGGCGGCGCCGTCGGCCGCGCAGGTACAGATGTAGCCCGCCTTTCGGAGGCTCATGCGGATCAGCTCTGCAATCGGTTTTTCATCTTCAACAATCAAAATCCGGATCATTCCGATTTCTCCTTTGGGAAAAGACTGCACACAACAGGATACATCAGATTGGCATCAAAACGGCATCTCCGGCCGGAGACGCAGGGGCTCATATGATAATATCACAAGCGGGCGGGAACGTCAAGAGGTGGTCGGGCGGCAGATTCTGGACGGGTGGTTCCACTTGACAGAATACAAATGTTCTGCTATAATATACGGTATGTGATTTCTGTGCGGAGGTGGGTTTATGGAGCGATTTGAGCTGGTTTCGGACTTTTCACCGGCGGGCGATCAGCCGGAAGCGATTGACGGATTGGTGCAGGGCATCGAGAACGGCCTGTCGGAGCAGACGCTGCTCGGCGTGACCGGGTCCGGCAAAACATATACGATGGCGCAGGTGATTCAGCGCGTGCAGAAGCCGACGCTGATTCTCGCGCACAACAAGACGCTTGTTTCGCAGCTGTATTCCGAATTCAAGGCGTTCTTCCCGCACAACGCGGTGGAGTATTTTGTCTCTTACTTCGATTATTATAAGCCGGAATCTTATCTCCCGCAGTATGATATGTATATTGAGAAAAACTCGGAGCGCAACGAAGAGATTGACCGGCTGCGCCACTCTGCGACGTGCGCGCTGTTTGAGCGGCGCGACGTCATCATCGTCGCCAGCGTCTCCTGCATCTACGGTCTCGGCGACCCGGAGGATTATACGTCGCTCGTCGTTTCGCTGCGGCCGGGCATGGAAGTCGGGCGCGACAACCTGATCCGGCGATTGATCGACATCCAGTATACGCGGAACGACATCAACCTCACCCGCGGCACGTTCCGCGTCCGCGGGGACACGGTGGAGGTCATCCCGTCGTGGAGCGAGGATACCGTCATCCGCATCGAACTTTTCGGCGACGAAGTCGAGCGGCTGAGCGAAGTCCACGCCGTGACCGGCAGCCGCCTGCGCGATCTAAACCACGTCATGATTTATCCGGCGTCGCACCATACGACGTCGGACGAGAAAAAACAGCGCGCGCTCAAGGAGATCGAAGCCGAAATGTGGGACCGCGTCAAGTGGTTTGAAGACCACGGCAAGCTCATCGAGGCGCAGCGCATCCGCGAACGCACGATGAACGATCTGGAGCTGCTCGGCCAGATCGGCTTCTGCAGCGGCATCGAAAACTATTCCCGCATCTTTTCCAACCGGGCGCCGGGCTCGGCGCCGTATACGCTGCTCGACTATTTCCCGAAGGATTATCTGATGTTCATCGACGAATCCCACGTCTCTGTGCCGCAGGTGCGGGGTATGTATGCCGGCGACCGCGCCCGGAAGGAGACGCTTGTCGAATACGGGTTCCGGCTGCCCAGCGCGCTGGACAACCGCCCGCTGACGTTTGAGGAGTTCACCGCCAAGCAGAATCAGGTCATCTACGTCTCGGCGACGCCGGGCGAATATGAGCGGAGTCGGAGCGGGCAGATTGTTGAACAGCTCATCCGTCCGACCGGGCTGGTTGATCCGGAAACCTCCGTCCGGCCGATCGATGGGCAGATTGACGACCTGATCGGGGAAATCAACGCCCGCACGGCGAAAAACGAACGCGTCCTCGTCACGACGCTGACGAAGAAAATGGCGGAAGACCTGACGTCTTATCTGGAGGGCGTCGGCATCCGCGTCCGGTATATGCACCACGACGTCCACACGATGGAGCGCATCGAGCTGCTGCGCGATCTGCGGCTCGGGAAGTTTGACGTGCTGGTCGGCATCAACCTCCTGCGCGAGGGGCTGGATCTGCCGGAGGTTTCGCTGGTCGCCGTTCTAGACGCCGACAAAGAGGGCTTCCTGCGGAGCGAGACGTCGCTCATCCAGACCATCGGCCGCGCCGCGCGGAACGCGGAGGGCAAGGTCATCCTCTACGCCGACCAGGTGACGGATTCGATGGCGGGCGCGATCAAAGAGACGGAGCGCCGTCGGAAGCTGCAAATGGCGTTCAACGAAGCGCACCACATCGTTCCGAAGACGATCATCAAAGACGTCCGCGATCTGATCGACATCGGCACGCCGGCGAAATCGGAGAAACAGGCGAAACCGCTGACGGCCTCGGAGCGCAGCGAGGAAATCGATCGGCTCAAACGCCAGATGAAAGAAGCGGCGAAGAATTTGGAATACGAATATGCCGCCCTGCTCCGCGACCGCATCATTGAACTGAGCGGAAAAGCGGAGTGAGCAGACATCGGAAAGGCAAGACATACATGGCAGCAGACAAAAACAACGCAATCATCATTCACGGCGCCAGAGAACACAACCTGAAAAACATCGACGTGACCATCCCGCGCGACAAGCTGGTCGTTGTGACGGGGCTGAGCGGCTCCGGCAAATCGAGTCTCGCCTTCGACACCATCTATGCCGAAGGCCAGCGGCGGTATGTCGAAAGCCTCTCTTCCTATGCCCGGCAGTTTCTCGGGCAGATGGACAAGCCGGATCTCGACTCGATCGAAGGGCTGTCTCCGGCGATTTCCATCGACCAGAAGACGACGTCCCGGAACCCGCGTTCCACCGTCGGCACGGTCACGGAGATCTACGACTACCTGCGCCTGCTGTGGGCGAGAATCGGTCATCCGCACTGCCCCAAGTGCGGCAAGCCCATCACCCAGCAGACGATCGACCAGATCATCGACGCCGTCATGACGCAGGCGCCGGGGACGCGCATTCAAATTTTGGCGCCGGTTGTCCGCGGGCGGAAAGGCGAATATCAGAAGGTCTTTGAAGACGCCCGCAAGAGCGGATATGTCCGCGTCCGGGTGGACGGCAGCCTCTACGACCTCTCCGAGACGATTGCCCTCGAAAAAAACATCAAGCACAACATTGAAATCATCGTCGACCGGCTGGTCATCAAGGATGATATCCGCCGGCGGCTGACCGATTCGGTTGAAATCGCATCCGGGCTGACCGGCGGGCTCGTCATCATCAGCGTGGTCGGCGGCGAAGAAACGCTGTATTCGCAGAATTACGCCTGCGAAGACTGCGGCATCTCCATCGAAGAGCTGACGCCGCGGATGTTTTCATTCAACAATCCATACGGCGCCTGCCCGGAATGCAGCGGGCTGGGCGAAAAGTATATCATCGACCCGGCGAGAATCATCCCGGACCCGTCCAAATCCATCCGCGAAGGCGCCATCGACGTCAGCGGCTGGCGCTATACCGATAAGACGACGATTGCCTCGATGTATTTTGACGCCATCGGCGAGACGTACGGCATTCCGCTCGACGTGCCCGTCCGGACGCTGAAGCCGGAACAGCTCGACATCTTCCTCTATGGAACCAAGGGCAAAAAGATGTTCATCCGTCAGCCGAACGAAGCGGGCGGCGGCGGCTGGCACGCTACGTTTGAAGGCGTCATCCCGAGCATCGAGCGCAGAAGCCGCGACACGTCGAGCGAGGGTATGCGCGAATATTATGAAGACCTCATGTCGCCGGTGCCGTGTCCGGCGTGTCATGGCGACCGGCTGAAGCGCGAAATGCTGGCCGTGACCGTCGGCGGGCTGAACATCGCCGAATACACGCGCCTGCCGGTCAATCAGGCGATCGATTTCATCGAGCACCTTGAGCTGACCCGGACGGAATCGCTCATCGCCAGCCGCATCGTCAAGGAAATCAGCGCGCGGCTGCACTTTTTGTCGAACGTCGGGCTTTCCTATCTGACGCTGGCGCGGGGCGCCGCGTCGCTTTCAGGCGGCGAGAGCCAGCGCATCCGGCTGGCGACGCAGATCGGCTCTGCGCTGGTCGGCGTCATGTATATCCTGGACGAACCGAGCATCGGTCTCCATCAGCGCGACAATGCCAAGCTGATCGACACGATGAAACGCCTGCGCGACCTCGGCAACACGCTGATCGTCGTCGAACACGACGAAGAGACGATGCTGGCCGCCGACCACATCATTGACATCGGTCCGGGCGCGGGCGTCAACGGCGGACGCGTCGTCGCCTGCGGGACAGCAGAAGAAATCATGGCGTGCGAGGCGTCCGTCACGGGGCAGTATCTCTCGCATAAAAAGGAGATTCCGGTGCCGGAGGTCCGCCGCGAAGGCAGCGGCAGGACGCTGGTCATCCGCGGCGCCAGGGAGCACAACCTGAAAAACATCACCGTTTCGTTCCCGCTGGGCAAGCTGATCTGCGTGACCGGTGTTTCCGGCTCCGGCAAATCGAGCCTCGTGAACGGCATTCTCCACAAGCGTCTGGCGGCAGAGCTGAACGGCGCAAGAGTGCGCGCCGGGGAACATGACGGCATGGACGGCATTGAGTATCTGGACAAGGTCATCGAAATCGACCAGTCGCCGATCGGCCGGACGCCGCGCTCCAATCCGGCGACGTATACGGGGCTTTTCAACGACATCCGCGATCTCTTCGCGGCGACGCCGGATGCCCGCGCACGCGGGTACGGCCCGGGACGGTTCTCGTTCAACATCCGGGGCGGGCGCTGTGAAGCGTGTACCGGCGACGGATTGGTGCGGATCGAAATGCACTTTCTGCCGGATGTGTATGTCCCGTGCGAGGTCTGCAAGGGCCGCCGGTATAACCGGGAGACGCTGGAAGTCTACTATAAAAACAAAAATATCTACGACGTGCTGGAAATGACGGTTGACGAAGCCCTGCCGTTCTTTGAAAGCCTGCCGAAACTGCGGAAAAAATTGCAGACGCTGTCGGAGGTCGGACTCGGCTATGTGAAGCTCGGTCAGCCGGCGACGACGCTTTCGGGCGGCGAAGCGCAGCGCGTCAAACTGGCGACGGAGCTGTCGCGCCGGGCCACCGGCCGGACAATGTACATTCTGGACGAGCCGACGACCGGCCTGCATGCGGCGGACGTTCATAAGCTGACGGACGTTCTGAACCGGCTGGCCGACGGCGGCAATACGATTGTGGTCATCGAGCACAATTTGGACGTCATCAAAACGGCGGACTACATCATCGACCTGGGGCCGGAAGGCGGCGACGGCGGCGGTGAGATTGTCTGCACCGGCACGCCGGAGGAAGTCGCGGCTTGCGAACGGTCGTATACCGGGCAGTATCTGAAACGCATGCTGAAGGGCAAATCGGCGGAGTGAGGGTGTGCGTCGGCAGAACGCCCGCAGCGGGAACAGCGGGTATGCGGCAAGCCTTCCCCTGAGGAGGGGAAGGTGGGCGAGCGAAGCGAACTCGGATGACGATGTATGCTAATAGCGAGGACTTTCAAGTCCTCGCTATTACAACGATGGTCAGCTCATTTGTGGCAGAATGGAATGACCGCACCATGCAAATGAGAGGTGATGCCAAATCAAGAAATCTACTCCATTCAGTCCTGAGTCTTGAGTTCAGGAATTGCTCACTCGACCCGCAGCATCCGATAGCCGATGCCGATGTGCGTTTGTATGTATTGCTGCCCGTTTTTCCCACGTTCCAATTTTTTGCGCAGGGTCGCCATGAATACCCGCAGAGAAGCAATATCGTTTTCCCAACTGCTGCCCCAAATCTGCTGTGTG
>CAJLFQ010000003.1 GCA_905205975.1 uncultured Eubacteriales bacterium
AACTGCAAAAAAAGCTTCAGCCGGTACAGCCCGGCTGAAGCTTTATCGGCCAATCATATGCTGGTGGTCTTTTGCGCGGAGACGGTTCAGCGCTCTCGCAAGCGTTGCCTGCGCAAGCTTGTATTCTTCACGGCTCTTTTTTTGCAGAAGCTGTTCCCGCGCCTCATCCGCGGCGCGCTGCGCGCGGAGCGCGTCGATATCCTCCGGCCGTTCTGCGGCGTCCACAAGCACCAGAACGTCGTTGTCCTCGATCTTGATCATGCCGGCGGAAACAGCAGCCAGACGTTCCGGCACATCCGGACAGCGAAAGGTAAGCAGCCCCGGCACCAGTGCGGCGATCAGATTCGCATGATGCGCCTGCACGCCGTATTGCCCGTAGACCGTCGGTACAATCAGCGACGTGCAGTCGCCCTCGAAGAAAACACGGTCTGCGGCGTAGATGTGCAGCCGGAAGCATTTCATGCGGTTTCCCCCTCTGCGGCGGCAAGCACATCGTCGATCGTGCCTGCATTGAAAAATGCGGCTTCCGGGATTTGGTCCAGTTCGCCGTCGACGATCCGGGCAAATCCGCGGATGGTTTCTTCACGCGGCACATACCGGCCGGGGATTCCGGTGAACTTTTCAGCCACATGGAAAGGCTGAGAGAGAAAACGCTGAATCCGCCGGGCGCGGAGGACGACCTGACGGTCTTCCTCGCCGAGCTCTTCCATGCCGAGAATGGCGATGATATCCTGCAACTCGTTGTACTTCTGCAGAATTTCCTGTACTTTCCGGGCGACGCGGTAATGTTCTTCGCCCACAATGTCGGCTTCCAGAATCCGGGATGTGGATTCGAGGGGGTTGACCGCCGGATAAATGCCCTGTTCGGCGATCCGGCGGCTCAAAACCGTCGTAGCGTCCAGATGCGTAAATGTGGTTGCCGGAGCCGGGTCCGTCAGATCGTCTGCGGGCACATAGACCGCCTGCACCGAGGTGACAGAGCCGTTCCGCGTGGAGGCGATGCGCTCCTGAAGCTGCCCCATCTCCGTTGCCAGCGTGGGCTGATAGCCGACGGCCGACGGCATGCGGCCGAGCAGCGTGGAGACTTCACTCCCGGCCTGAACGAACCGGAAGATGTTGTCGATGAACAGCAGGACATCCTTGTGGTCGTGGTCGCGGAAATACTCGGCCATCGTCAGCCCGGACAGCGCGACACGCATCCGGACGCCGGGCGCTTCGTTCATTTGACCGAAAACAAGCGCCGTTTTGTCGGCAACGCCGCTGTGCTGCATTTCCAGCCAGAGGTCATTGCCCTCCCGGCTGCGTTCTCCGACGCCGGCGAACACCGAGTAGCCGCCGTGCTCCATGGCGACGTTGTGAATCAGCTCCTGAATCAGGACGGTTTTGCCGACGCCTGCGCCGCCGAACAGGCCGATCTTGCCGCCTTTCGCATAGGGCTCCAGCAGGTCGATGACTTTGATCCCCGTCTCCAGAATTTCAATCGCCGGGCTCTGCGCTTCAAAAGATGGTGCCTTCCGGTGAATGGGCCAGCGCTCCGCGCAGGGGACAGGGCCTTTGTCGTCGATGGGTTCGCCCAAAACGTTGAACATCCGCCCAAGGACGCTTTCGCCGACCGGCACGCTGATCCCGCGGCCGTCGGCTTCGACGGACATCCCGCGGGCGAGCAGCTCGCTCGGCGCCAGCATAATGCAGCGCACCGTTCCGTCGCCGATCTGCTGCGCGACTTCCATCACGCGTTTGCCGTCTCCAGTGTCAACGGTCAGGGCCTCACGAATGCGCGGCGGATTGCCGCCCGGGAACCAAACGTCTACAACCGGCCCGGCTATCGCAACAATTTTTCCCATTTTCATCATTGATAACCTCGTGTGTGCTGCGAATTGTGCAGCTTTTTCTGCGCTTTTGCGCCGGCGGAAACCTCTGTGATTTCCTGTGTGATGGCAGCCTGACGAACCCGATTGTAAGCAAGCATTAATTCGACAAGCATGTCGTCTGCATTCCGGTTTGCTGCATCCATGGCGCGCATCCGGGCGCTCTGCTCGCTGCAAAAGCTGTCGATCAGGGCGCTGTATATGAATCCGGACGCATAGCTGGTCACCAGATTGTCCAGAACCTCTGTGACGGAGGGATAGAATTCAAACGGCTCCGTGACGCGTTTTTCATCCGCCGGCGCTTTGAAGGTATCCCGGTGAAACGGCAGCAGGCGGACGGCGTTGACACTTTCCGAAAGACCGTTTTTGAGGTCGGTATAGATCACAAAGATTTTTTGCAGCTCTCCGCGATCAAAGCGATCCAGCAGCTCGGCCGCAATTTCACGGGCGCGCTGCATTGTGGGATTCTGCGCCGTGTAGAGAAAGCTGCGCTCGATCGGAATTCCATGGTGCTGAAAATACTGACGGCCGTATTCACCGACGACAAACAGCTGCGTGTCCGGGTGATCTGCGAGCATCCGCTGCGCTTCGCGGAGTGCATTCTGGTTGTATGCTCCGGCAAGGCCTTTGTCAGCGGTGATCACCAGACAGCCGTAGGTGCCGTTCAGCGGCGGCTGACCTTCGTCCGGGTAGAGGTAGCGGCTGGCCACATGACCGGACGTGCGGAAAATGCGTTTGACTTCCCCTTTCAGGGCGAGAAAATAAGGTCGCGTCTGATCCCATTCCTGCTTGGCTTTCCGCATTTTCGCAGAAGAGATCAGATACATCGCGTTCGTAATTTTGCGGGTTTGCCGGATGCTGTCCATCCGGAGTTTGATCTCCCTGGCGCTGCTCATTCGCCGTCACTCCTTTTCAGCCGATGCGGCAAAGAAAGCGCGGACAGCGGCGCGGAGGCGATCCAGATCTGCGCTGCTCAGCCGTCCGTTCTCCCGAATCTGCCGGCAGAGTTCCGGTTCGGCGGATGCGATGTGCGCAGTCAGCCGGGAGGCCGTGGAAGAGACCGCTTGGAGCGGGATGTTCTGGAACAGATGCGCCTGCGCCGCCAGCAGAAGAATCACCTGCTCATGCTGCGCATAGGGGTGATAGCGGGGCTGGCGCAGAATCTGCATGAGCGCTTGACCGTTTTGCAGCTGCCTGCGCGTGGCGGCGTCGAGATCGCTGGAGAACTGCGTAAACACCTCCAGCTCGCGGTACTGTGCCAAATCGAGCCGGATGGAACCGGCGGCCTGCTTCATGACCGGCGTCTGCGCATCGCCGCCCACACGGGAGACGGACAGACCGACGTTGACGGCCGGACGCTGCCCCGCAAAAAAGAGGCTGCTTTCTAAGAAAATCTGTCCGTCGGTAATCGAAATGATGTTGGTCGGGATATATGCGGACACGTCGCCGGCCTGCGTTTCCACAATCGGCAGCGCCGTCATCGAGCCGCCGCCTAAAACGCCGGACAAATGCGCGGCGCGCTCCAGCAGGCGGGCGTGCAGATAAAAAACGTCGCCCGGATACGCTTCGCGCCCGGGGGAACGCCCAAGAAGCAGGCTGATTGTCCGATAGGCGACGGCGTGCTTGGAAAGGTCATCGTAGACGATCAAAACGTCGCGTCCGGCATGCATGAAGTATTCACCCAGCGCGCAGCCTGCATAAGGCGCAATGTATTGCAGCGGTGCCGGATCGCTTGCCGAGGCGCTGACAATGATGGTATCGTCCATGGCGCCGTGCTGACGGAGCGTTTCGGCAATCTGCGCGACGGTGCTTGTTTTCTGCCCGATGGCGACATAAATGCAGACGACGCCTTTGCCCTTCTGGTTCAGGATGGTGTCAATGGCGACTGCGGTTTTCCCGGTTTGACGGTCGCCGATGATCAGTTCGCGCTGCCCGCGGCCGATCGGAAACATCGAGTCGATGGCCAGAAGGCCGGTTTCCAAAGGCCGGTTGACAGGCTGGCGCTCCACAATGCCGGGCGCGGGTGATTCCATCGGACGGTATCCGTCGGCCTTGACCGGCCGTCCGCCGTCAATCGGAACGCCGAGCGCGTTTACAACCCGGCCGAGGAACTGTTTGCCGACGGGCATTCCGGCGACGCGGCCGGTGCGCTGGACGCGGCTGCCTTCGCAGACCGCCGCTTCATCGTCAAAGAGAATGCAGCCGATTTCGTCGCGCCGGAGATCCTGCACCATCCCGCGGACGCCGCCGGAAAAAAGCAGGATTTCACCATAGAACGCGTCACGCATACCGGAAACTGTGGCGACGCCGTCTTCAACGGATAAAACGGTTCCGACGGTCTGCACCAGCGGTTCCGGCGTCCAGTTCTGAATCGTGTCGCGCAGCAGCGGGATCAGACCGGCGTCATCCGCCGGAAGCGCCATGGTATGCAGGCGCGTTTCCAACTGGCTCATCCGGGCGGACAGACTCCAGTCAAACACATCGTCGCCGGATTCCAGACGGAATCCGTTGCCGAGCGAGGGATCCTCCACCCAGGTCAGCTCCGGTTCAACGCCGTAACGGTTCCGCAGAAACGCAGTCAGACGGGCGCGCTGTGCATCGTCCGGCGCGCTGGCGGCACGCAGAATGGCCGGACGTTTCGCGTCATTCGGCCGATCCATGCGCGTCGCTCCCTTCGGCGGAGTTGAGGAATTGGTCATATACATCGGAAACCGGGCAGTCCACGAGCTTCCGCGTCGCTTCCAGCGAGAGCTCCGTGATTTCGCTCTGCGCGTCGCGGACAATGCGCTTTTCTTCGCGTGCGGCCGTTTCTTTCGCCTGCGTCACGATCTGTTCCGCCTGTTCTCTGGCGGTTTTCAGCAGATTGGCCGCCTCTTTTTCCGCTTCGGCGGCAGCGGCGCTTCGGCGGCTTTGAATTTCTTCATCGACGTTTTGCAGCTTGGCTTCATATTCGGCGCACAGCCGGTCGGCTTCAGCCTGCTTGGCAGCGGCGTCCCGGGCAGCTGTTTCCACCTTTTCGCTGCGTGCATCGAGGTAGCGCTTGACGGGTTTGAACAATAGCGCATACAGCCCGCCGACCAGCAGCGACAGGTTCAGCGCGTGCAGCAGAATCTGCTGCCAGTCAATGTTCAGCGGCATTTGAAGCACCCTCCTTACAGCACGAAGATGATCAGAATGGCGACGATCAACGCGTAAATGATAGCGGTTTCAATGAAAACCAGACCCAGCATCAGACTGGCGCGGATTTTGTCGGCTGCCTCCGGCTGACGGGAGATCCCCTCATTGGCTTTGGCGATGGTATGTGCCATGGAAATCGCGCCTGCGACACAGGCGGCGGTGATGACGGCGCCCGCGGCAACGGCTTTCACCGTGGAACCGCCTGCGCTTTCCGATTCGTCAGATGCTGCGGCTGCGGGCGCAGCGTCGTCTGCCGCATAGGCGGCGACGCCCGGCAGCGCCGTGAGGAGAACGAGCGCCATCAGGGCGCAGAGTGTGATTCTGCCAAAAAATGTGCCAAAAAACTTTCTCATTGCTTTTCTTCGACCTTTCGTGTCTGTTTTTTCTTTTTGGCCGACGGTTCGGAAACTTCTCCATAGAAAACAGCCGTCAGCATGGTTAAAACGTATGTCTGAATGATGGCGTGCAGCAGCGTGAACAGCACGGCGACCAGCACTGGCAGGACAAAGCTGAGCTGCAAAGACGCATAGACCAGCTCTGTGACAAGCAGACCGCTGAGCATGGCGCCGAAAAGGCGGAAGCTCATGGAAATCGGCAGAGAGAATTCTTTCAGCGCGCTGCCGAGGCCGCGGAAACCGTTGCCGGTGATGCCGCCGGAAAGAATGACCAAAAACGAAATGCACCCGACGGCGATGGCGCCGTTGATGTCGGAGATCGGCGCCGGCATGGAGATGGAACGGCCGGCTGTCGTCGCGACCTGCCAGCCGAACAGCTCAAAACAGGTCCCGAAAAAGATGTAAACGCCGACGCCGAAAAGATAAGCACCGAGAAAGCCGTTCTGGTGCGGGCTGTTTTTGCGCGCCAGATCGTCAAAATAGCCGACAAGCGCCTCTAAAAACTTCTGCATCCGGCCGGGATGGTCCTGAAACCGCGGAATGACAAAGATCCGCATGACCGCGGCAAATGCGAGCAGGAGCCCCGTCACCGTAAAGGCTGAAATCAGCCCGGGGTTGACCGTGAAATCGCCGAAAAGGCGGATTCTGTTTTTCTCGTGCAGAACCGCATCCCGCATGACTTCGCGGATGGATTCACCACCGGAACGATCCGGTGCCGTCAGAAAAATGCCGGCTAATAAGAGCATGATCCAGATACAAAAGCCGAGCAGGATCCATTTTTTGTTTTTTTGCTTCAAAATCGTCCCTTCTTTTCCGAGGCGGCTGCCTCTGTCTGCCGGACGGAACCGACGGAAAAACAAATCTGCGGTGCTGCCGGAATCCCATTTGGGTTTCAAAGATTATAGCCCTTTCCGGGAAAAACGTCAATGGTTGAACCTGCTGAATTTGAAGCGGCGGCCGGGCAGCTCATTTGGATGACATCGCCGAAAAACGGCTGTGTGCGGCGGGTAATCTTGCGGTTTCTGCCGAAATCGGCTTGCGGCCGGGCGCAGTAGAGTTGTGCCGGGCGGACGCATGCGCCAGAAAAGGCAAACCCGGGCGAAACGCCGGAAACACGCTTGACTTCCCATATCATTTATAGTATAATGCAGCTGAAGTTCAGTTGTCTCGGCGACAGATCAGGAGGTCTTCTTTTTGCAGCGCAGTGATTTGCCGGTTCTCCGGCGCATCGATCCGGAAACGCTCAGCGAAATGGAAACGAGCGGCGGTGTCACATGCCGCCGGTACACACGCGGCAGTCTGATTCTGCACACCGGCGACCTCGTACATGAACTCGGCGTGGTTCTCCATGGCTGCGTCATGATAGAAAGTTTGGATTTGCTGGGCAACCGCAGCATTGTCAATTTCATCCCGGCCGGACAGTGTTTTGCGGAAACATACGCCCTGTGCGGGGAGCCGCTGATGGTTGACGCGGTCTGTGCAGAGGATGCGGAAATTCTGTTTCTGGATCTCACCGCAGTCATGTGCGAACGCAACCGGCGGAAACCATGGTATCCGGCCTTTATGAGCGAACTGCTGACCATGACGGCGCAGAAAAATCTGGCGCTGTTCGACCGGATTTTCTGCACGACGCCGAAAGGCATCCGCGCCCGGCTGCTGACGTATTTGTCGGGGCAGGCGGTGCGCGCGAAAGCGGCGTCATTCTCCATCCCCTTCAACCGTCAGGAACTGGCGGATTATCTGAATCTGGATCGGAGTGCACTCTCCAAAGAGCTGTGCAAAATGCGCGATGAAGGCATTCTCCGCTTTCGAAAGAATCACTTTGTCCTGCTGAAGCCGGAACGCCCGTGCGGCGGACAGAACGACTGAAGATCGAATCCGGCCGGACCAGATGGCCGAAAACGGGCGGAACAAATCAAACATACCGGCGTGTACTTCCTTGGGAAAACTGCTGAATTTCACGCGGCGATCTTGACAGCATCCGGCACATCCGATATAATATATCAAATATAGCCCTGAAAATGCGATAAAGGAGTGAAGCGCTTTGGTAAACACTGATTTTACCCACAAGTTCGCAAAAGAAGGAATTACATTTGACGATGTCCTGCTGATTCCTGCGGCCAGCAGCGTTGTCCCGAGAGACGTGGATGTTTCCACCCACCTGACGCGAAAAATCCGGCTGAACATCCCGCTGATGAGTGCCGCCATGGATACCGTCACGGAGTCCCGGATGGCAATCTCCATTGCCCGTGAAGGCGGAATCGGCATCATCCACAAGAACATGTCCATCGAGGCACAGGCCGGTGAGGTCGACCGCGTCAAGCGTTCCGAAAACGGCGTTATCACCAATCCGTTCTTCCTTTCTCCGGATAAAACGCTGGCCGATGCCGACGAGCTGATGGCCAAGTATCGCATTTCAGGCGTGCCGATCTGTGAAAACAACCGCCTCATCGGCATCATTACCAACCGCGATCTGAAATTTGAAGACGACATGACGAAGCGCATCGGCGACGTTATGACCAAAGAGAATCTGATCACGGCGCCTGTCGGCACGACGCTGGAGGAAGCCAAAACCATCCTCCGCCGCCATAAGATCGAAAAACTGCCGCTTGTGGATGAAAATTTTGCTCTCCGCGGCCTGATCACCATCAAGGATATTGAAAAAGCGCTGCTCTATCCGAATTCCGCCAGAGACGACGACGGCCGACTGCTGGTCGGTGCCGCCATCGGCGACTCGCCGGACGTGCTGGAACGCGTCGAACGGCTGCTGGACGTCCATACGGACGTGCTGGTGCTCGACTCTGCACACGGCCATAACATCAACATCATCAACGCCCTCAAGAAAGTCAAACGTGCTTTCCCGCAGGCGCAGGTCATCGCCGGCAACATCGCAACCGCCGAAGCGGCCCGCGCACTGATTGACGCCGGTGCCGACGCCGTCAAAGTCGGTATGGGCCCCGGCTCCATCTGCACCACCCGTGTGGTCGCCGGTATCGGCGTCCCGCAGATTACGGCGGTTTATGACGCGGCATGCGTCGCCACCGGCTACGGCATCCCGGTCATTGCCGACGGCGGCATCAAGTATTCGGGCGACGTCGTCAAGGCGATCGCCGCAGGCGGCGACGTGGTCATGCTCGGCAGCCTGCTTGCCGGCTGCGAAGAAAGCCCGGGCGAGAGCGAAATCTTCCAGGGCCGTCAGTTCAAGGTTTACCGCGGCATGGGCTCCATCGGCGCCATGAACTGCGGCAGCAAAGACCGGTATTTCCAGGCCAACAACAAAAAACTCGTTCCCGAAGGCGTTGAGGGCCGTGTCCCGCACAAAGGCCCGCTCTCCGAAACGATTTATCAGCTGATCGGCGGTCTGCGTTCCGGCATGGGCTACTGCGGCGCGCCGGATATTCCGTCGCTGCAACAGAATGCGCAGTTTATCCGCATCAGCAACGCCAGCCTCAAGGAAAGCCATCCGCACGATATCTTCATCACCAAAGAATCGCCGAACTACAGCATTCCGCAGTAACCGCATTTCCGCTCCGGCTGCGTAAATCCGGGCGGAACGGAGCCAACGTTTGAGCGTATTGAGCATATTGAACGCATTGATTGAAAGGGCTGTTGCACCGTGAAGGTCAGTTTTTCAACGCTCGGCTGTCCGAATTGGACGCTGAACGAAATTTTAGCCGCTGCAAAAGATCTCGGATACGACGGGATTGAACTGCGCGGCCTGGGCGAAGACATCTATCTGCCGGACGCAAAATTGTTTACCGAAGGCTGCGGCCGGATCTGTGCTGAGCTTTCCGCGCGCGGCCTGTTCATCCCCTGCATTTCCACCGACTGCACGCTGCAGGAAGCCGATGAGGCCATTCTGGCGCAGACCCGCGCCTATATCGACCTTGCCGCGAAACTGCACGCGCCGTATATCCGCGTGCTGGGCGATACAGCGCCGGAACCGGGCGAAAACGTTGATACGGAACGCGTGACAGAGCGTTTGATCCGGCTTGCGCCGGAAGCCGCGGAAAAAGGCGTGACCATGCTGCTGGAATCCAACGGCGTCTACGCCGATACAAAACTGCTGGCGGAAACGCTTCACCGCGTCAACCATCCGGCGGTTGCCGCGCTGTGGGATATCAACCACCCGGTTCGCTACGCCAACGAAACGCCGGAAGAGACCTATGCCAACATCGGTCCATACGTCCGCCACATCCATGTGAAAGACACGGCAGTCGATGAAAACGGTCAGATCGTCTACAAAATGCTCGGCTACGGCACGCTGCCGCTCAAAGAGGCGTTTGCCCTGCTGAAGCGCGACGGATTTACCGGCTGCATCTCGCTCGAATGGACGAAACGCTGGCACAATGAACTGGAAGACGCGGGCATCGTGTTTTCCCACTTCATCTATGCCGTCCGCAAACTCTGGCAGAGCGTCTGACCTGCCAAACCATCCGAATCTGAAACCCAAACCGAAAACACGCGCAAAGAGCCTTTTCGTTCTATCCGGCGAAAAGGCTCTTTTTCGGTTTGCGGTGAACCGGCCGGCAGTGAAAATGTTTTTCCACACCGCCCAAAAGCGCTTGACAAACGCCGCGCGCTGTGGTAAAATAAAACCAACCTACTAAGTTGGTGTGTAAAGAATCGAAGCAAAAGGGAGGCATTCGCATGACCAATGATTTTGAAGCGCTCGTTCGTGCGAATTTCCGGTTTGGCCGAATGTGACAGGGGAGAAAGAACCATGCGGAAGCAATCCCCCCAAAAAAACGAAGATAAGAAAGAGGTCATCCCAATGCAGCCCTATCATTTTGAAACGCTTCAGCTCCACGTCGGCCAGGAAACGGCCGATCCGGCGACCGACGCCAGAGCGGTGCCGATTTATGCAACCACGTCTTATGTGTTCCACAACGCACAGCATGCGTCGGACCGCTTTGCCCTGCGCGATGCCGGCAATATTTACGGCCGCCTGACAAATACCACACAGGATGTTTTTGAAAAGCGCATTGCCGCCCTGGAAGGCGGTACGGCTGCGCTGGCAGTCGCCTCCGGCGCAGCTGCCATCACCTACACGATTGAAGCGCTTGCACAGCAGGGCGATCACATCGTCGCCCAGAAAACGGTCTATGGCGGCACCTACAACCTGCTGGCGCATACGCTGGCGTCATTCGGCGTACAGACGACGTTTGTCAACGCGCATGACCTTGCCGAAGTCGAAAACGCCATCCGCCCGGAAACAAAAGCGGTCTATCTGGAAACGCTTGGCAACCCGAACAGCGACATCCCGGATATCGACGCCATCGCAGCGACTGCCCACCGGCATGGTCTTCCCGTCGTCGTCGACAATACGTTCGGCACGCCGTATTGGATCCGTCCCATCGAGCACGGCGCAGACATCGTCGTACATTCTGCCACGAAATTCATCGGCGGCCACGGAACGACGCTGGGCGGCGTCATCATCGATTCCGGCCGCTTTGACTGGCAGGCGAGCGGCCGTTACCCGCAGATTGCGGCGCCGAATCCGAGCTATCACGGCGTTTCCTTTGCGGAAGCCGCCGGTCCGGCCGCATTTGTCACCTACGTCCGCGCCATTCTGCTGCGAGATCAGGGCGCTGCCATTTCGCCGTTTGCCGCCTTCCTGCTCCTTCAGGGGACGGAGACGCTTTCGCTCCGCCTCGACCGCCATGCAGAAAACACGAAGCGTGTTGTGACGTTTTTAAACGGGCATCCCAAAGTGGAGCGGGTAAATCATCCCTCGCTGCCGGATCATCCGGATCACGCCCTGTATGCACGCTATTTCCCCAACGGCGGCGCCAGCATCTTTACATTTGAGATCAAAGGCGGTCAACCGGCGGCCTTCCGGTTTATCGATCACCTGCGTCTCTTCTCCCTGCTGGCCAATGTGGCGGATGTCAAATCGCTCGTGATCCATCCGGCGACGACCACGCATGCCCAGCTCTCCGAGGCGGAGCTGGCCGATCAGGGCATTACGCCGTCCACGGTGCGGCTCTCCATCGGCACCGAACACATTGACGACTTGCTGGCGGATCTCGAAGCGGGTTTCGCAGCGGTTTGAACCGGGAGGAAAACGATATGATCTCAACGCGCGGGCGATATGCCGTCCGGATTCTGCTGGATCTGGCCGAACACGCAGACGGCGCCCTCATTCCCATGAAGGAAGTCGCCGCCCGGCAGGGGATTTCGCTCAAATACATCGAGCGCATCATGCCGGCGCTCCGAAACAGCGGGCTGATCGAAAGCACGCACGGCATCGGCGGCGGGTACCGCCTTGCGAAACCGCCGGAAACGGTTACGCTGTGGGAGATCCTCTCACTGGCGGAATGGGGTCTGGCGCCTGGCGCCTGCCTGGAAACCGGTGCGGAGCCCTGCGGCCGCGCGCCGATCTGCAAAACGCTTCCGGTTTGGCAGGGCTATTACGCGCTGACGAAGGACTATTTTTCCAACCTGACGCTGGCCGACCTTCTGAAGCAGCCGGAGTCGGGAGAAACAATATAAAATCCGTGCCACTGCTGAAATACAGACGAAAACCGCCTCTGCTTTCCCAGAAAAAGGAAAACAAAGGCGGTTTTCGATTCTGACATGGGATCATCCAATGAATGACAGACCGTGAACAGCAGACCGAACGGAACGCGCAGCTACATGCCGAAAAGCGCTTCGGCTTTTTTCATACTTTGAATGACGTCCACATGGAAGGGGCAGCGCTGCTGACAGCCGCCGCATGCAATGCAGTCCGAAGCATGTTTTTCCAGATTCCGGTAATGCTCTGCGATAGAGGCCGGCACGCGATCCTGCGTTGCGGCCAAATCGTAGAACTTGTTGACCATGGCAATGTGAATGCCGGCCGGACAGGGCTGACAATGGTTGCAGTATGTACACATATTCCGGTACGGATGGTGTGCGGCGGCAGCAAGCACCGACGCATAATCCTTTTCTTCTTCCGTGGCCGTTTCATAGGCGACGGAAGCGTCAACCTGATCCGGATTGCTGTATCCAACCAGAACCGAAGCGACGGCGGGACGCGTCAGCGCATAATGCAGACATTGTACCGGGGTCAGGGCAACGCCGAACGGGGAACGAGCCGCGTCGAACAAACGGCCGCTGGCATATCCCTTCATGACGGTGATTCCGACGGATTCCCGTTCACACAGCGCATAGAGCGATGCGCGGTCCGGATGGATGCCGCCGAGCGCGGGATCGAACGACTCGGAACGGTAGTCTTCCATTTCTTCACTGGCCGGAAGCATGTCAAAAATGGGGTTCACGGAAAAAAGAATCATTTCCACCAGACCGGCCTGAATTGCCTGAACGGCAATGCGGGGATTGTGGGTGGACATGCCGATGTGGCGGATGGTGCCGTTGGCGCGGAGCTTCTGGACGTATGTGAGGAAATCGGAAGCCAGAATATGATCCCAGTCGGCCTGCTCATCGCAATAGTGAATCATGCCGAGGTCGAAATAATCGGCGTGAAAACGGCGCAGTTCATCTTCAAAAGCCGGGATCACGTCTTTTAGATTGCGGGAACGGACATATTGACCGTTTTGCCATGTGGAGCCGATATGCCCCTGCACGATCCACTGTGTGCGGCAGTCGCGAATGGAGTCACCCAAATTGCTGCGGACGTCCGGGTCGCTCATCCAACAGTCGCAAATGTTGATGCCGTGTTCCATGCAGCGCCGTGCCAGCGCCTGTCCCTCTGCACGGGTTTTTCCCTCCAGCCATTCCGGGCCGTAGCCGATTTCGGATACCATCAACCCGGTTTTGCCAAGCGGCCGGTATTGCATAGCCAATCATCCTTTCTGCCTCGTCAATTCTGTTTTTGACGACAGGTTCTCCTCAATATCATATCGTTTTTTGCCGGAAAAGTCAAGCGGCAGCCATGCTGAAAACGACAGCGTTTCAGACGCATATGCTGAAAAAGACAAAAGAAAAAGCGGTGGAATCCAATTCCACCGCTTTGGTCGGAGTGTCGGGATTCGAACCCGAGGCCTCTTGGTCCCGAACCAAGCGCGATACCAAACTTCGCCACACCCCGATCGGAGCACTCAAAACGCCCCGCGTTTCAAGCACTCCAATATGATACACTATTTGACGCCATTTGTCAAGAGGGTTGGGAAATTTTTTTTGTCTGCTGGGCGGTTTCCGCCGCCCCTTCGGCGATGATCAGCCGTTCCAGCTCGTGCGCAGCCACGCTGAGCGGCTGGTCCTTACGCTTCACAACGCAGATGCTGCGCGATGGGATGGTGTCTACGAGGTCAATGGCGAACACATCGCGCATGGACGGCAGAAACTCCTCCGGCACAAATCCAACGCCGAGGGAGGCTTCCACCATCGGCGGCACCTGGTCGGCAGTCGCCGCTTCGATGTCCGGGCGGAAGGGCAGGCCGTGGTCGGCAAAGAACCGCGTGTGAAACTCATAGGATTTTGTTTCCGGCCCCAGCGAGATGAGCGGGTGTTCCGCCAGCTCCGCCAGCGTGACCGGCCGGCCGATCAGATCCGGAAAGGCCTTCGTGCAGACGGCTTTCTCATGAATGGGACGGATGCTGCGCTCCGTCAGGGTCGCCGATTCGACGGTCGGCGTCGTGACGACGGCGATGTCTGCGGCGCCGTCTTTCAATGCGGCGACGGCCTGCGGGGTGGAGTTGTTGCTGATGCGGACGCGAATTCCAGGGTAGCGCGCGCGGTAGCGCTTCAGAACCGGCAGGAGCAGGCAGCGCAGCGCCACTTCGCTGGCGGCGACGGAAACGGCGCCGGTTTCCAGATTGCGGCTTTCAGCGATTTCGGCCTCGCCTGCTTCCAGATGCTCAAAGGCAATGCGGACGTGCGTATAGAGTTTTTTGCCTTCCGGCGTCAGCTTCATGCCGCGGTTTGTCCGCGAAAAAAGCGGACACCCCAGCGCGCTCTCGAGATTCTTGATGGTCCGCGTGAGGTTCGGCTGGTTGTTCATCAAAACCTTGGCAGCCTGCGACAGGTTCCCATATTTGGCGACGCAGTAAAAAATGCGGTAATAGTCGTAGCTGATGTTCATAATCGGGGCTCCTCCGGATGACCTGAAACAGGCGATATATCAGAAAACAATGGATGGTATACAAAAATCGGATTTTACATATACCAACAGATGTATTATAATACATTCAGCCAAAAGAATCAAGAGGATCGGAGAGAAAACGCGTGAAACAGGGGATTATGGTAGAAGATAATATCAAAGCGCTGGCCGAAGCGCACGAAGCGTGCGAGCAGCGGCTGGCGCAGCTGACGGAACAGGGACTGTCGCTGGATCTTTCAAGAGGGAAGCCTTCGGCAGAACAGCTTGCGCTGTCAGTCGATCTGCTCAATGCGCTGGACAGCCGGAGCATCCTCGATTCTGAAAACGGGCAGGACTGCCGGAACTATGGCGGTCTGGAAGGCATCCCGGAGGCGCGCCGCCTGATGGCGCATATGATGGGCACGCACTCCGCCAACACGTTTGTCGGCGGCAACAGCAGCCTGATGATGATGTATCAGCTGGTCAGTCACGCCATGGTGGACGGTCTCTGCGGCGAAGCGCCGTGGCAGACGGTGGAAAACCGGAAGTTCCTCTGTCCGGTGCCGGGCTATGACCGCCATTTTGCCATTACGGAACATTTCGGTTTTGAATCCGTCTGCGTGCCGATGCTGCCGACGGGGCCGGATATGGATCTGATCGAATCGCTCGTCGAAAGCGATCCGTCTATCAAAGGCGTTTGGTGCGTTCCGAAATATCAGAACCCGACGGGGATTGTTTTCAGCGACGAAACCGTCCGGCGTTTTGCGCGCCTGAAACCGGCCGCAAAAGACTTCCGCATTTTCTGGGACAACGCATACTGCGTCCATGCCTTTGAAGGCGAACCGGCTGAAATTCCGGATATCATTGCCGAGAGCGAAGCGGCTGGGAACCCGGATATCGTCTATGAATTCGCCTCGACGAGCAAAGTGACGTTCCCGGGGGCAGGGATTGCGGCAGTGGCCACCAGCCCGGCCAACCAAATTGATATCCGCCGCTTCCTGAAATATGCGACCATCGGCCCGGATAAACTGAACCAGCTGCGCCACGCCCGCTATTTTAAGAACACTGCCGGTCTCCGCGCGCATATGCGGAAGCACGCGGCGCTTCTCCAGCCGAAATTTGAAGCCGCTTACCGTGTCCTGTCAGAAGAGCTGGGCGACACCGGCGCAGCCGACTGGACGACGCCTTCCGGCGGCTATTTCTTCTCGTTCAACACGCCTGCCGGATGTGCTTCGGAAATCGTCCGCCGCTGTGAGGCCTGCGGCGTCAAGTTTACGCCGGCCGGCGCCACCTATCCGCGGGGCGTTGACCCGGAAGACCGCAACATCCGCATCGCGCCGTCATTTGCGACGGTTTCTGAAATCGAAACGGCGACACGCATTCTGGCGCTTTGCACCAAAATGGTCGGAATCGAAAAACGCATGCGTGCGCTGGCAAATTGATGTAGATTGAGATGTCGGATATAAATTGAAATGTCAATGGAAAGGATCTTGTCCCATGCTGATTCTGATTTGGATTGTTCTTGCCGCCCTGGATGCAGGGCTGTTTGCCATGGATTTCCGGATGATCTCCGGCCGCACGGAAAATGAACGCGCGGCGCGCATCACAGCCGCTGTGGCTGCCGCGGCGCTGGTCTGCGGCTGTGTGGCCTGCGGCTTGGCCGGGTCGAAGTTCGCACTGCTCCTCTGTGCGGTAGGCGGTATGCTGGCCTGCACAGGCCTCCTGATGACGGAGTCCCGATGAATCGCCAAACAAAGGCTACTCAGATCGATGCGGCGGCCGGAGCGGCAGAAACACTCTGGCGCGCCGCGTTTCTGATTTTATCCGGCGGTTTTCAGGACGCCTATACCTATGTCTGCCGCGGCGGGGTGTTTGCCAACGCGCAGACGGGCAATGTCGTCCTGATGAGTGCTAAGCTGATGCACGGCGAATGGCGCGCTGCCGTGACGTATCTGATCCCGCTGGCGGCCTTTTTCACCGGGACGTTTGCCGCCGAGACAATCCGGCGCCGTCTGGAAAAAAGCGGCCGCCATCGGGTGAACCGCGCGGTGCTTGCCGTCGAAATCGCCCTGCTGTTCTGCGTCGGCTTCCTGCCGCAGCAGGAGAACGCGCTGGCCAATGCGCTGGTTTCACTGGCGTGTGCTGCGCAGGTGCAGACCTTTCAGACCGTATGCGGGTATCCGTATGCCAGCACCATGTGTATCGGCAACCTGCGCAGTGGTGCGGAGGCCTTTACGGCATGGCTGCACAACCGTGAAACGTCAGAGCTGCGCCGCGCAGGGACGTATCTGGCGATTCTGCTGCTCTTTCTGCTGGGTGCTGCCGCCGGGTCTTTTTGCAGTCAATGGCTGGGCATCCGGGCTGTCTGGGTCTGCTGCCTGCTGCTGATGCCGCGCTTATTGCTGCGCTGAACGTCCGCCGTGCTTCGAACGGCGTTTGTAATCGGCCTCGATCGGCGCTTTCCAGCCGGCGTCAAGCGTCTGAGACGAACGAACCGCACGGACGGCGTCGCTGATGGCCTCAAAGTTGAGCGCCGTACCGGCTTTGTCACAACAGTAGTTGACGGCATGGTCAGCGTGGATGCCGATGCTGTCCGCCGCGGCTTCCGCGTTGATATTGGCGCCCAAAAACAGGAATTCCCAATGGTATTGTTCCTGCTGCGCCTGAATCATCGCCCGGACTTCTTTGCCGGAATAATGATGGCTGGCATTTTCCATCCCGTCGGTTGTGATCACAAACAGCGTTCGTGCAGGGACATCTTCTTTGCGGGCATATCTGTGGACGGTGCGGATATGGCGGATGGCGCTGCCGACCGCATCATACAGTGCCGTGGAGCCGCCGACGCGATAGGTTCGGCCGTCCAGCGGAACGACCCGCTGTACCGGCGCCCGGTCGGAGACGACGGTGCTCATGTGGTTGAACAGCACCGTCGAAATCAGCGCTTCACCCGGTTCCTTCTGCTGCTTGGCGATCATTGCGTTGAAGCCGCCGATGGTATCGGCCTCCAGACCGGCCATGGAACCGCTGCAATCCAGGATAAAAACAATTTCTGTGAGATTCGGATTCATTTGTCAAGTCCTCCTGATAAAAAATAGTGACTGCGTTTCCGCAGTCACTATGATACCAGATTTCAGCCGTGGAAAGGTCGCTTTGAAAGCGACATTTTCACGGCTTTCATATTGCGTCATACCAAATTTTCAAACCAGCGGCTTGGCAAAAAACAGCTCCGTAGGCTGAGCATATCCGGGCAGGTCGAGCAGGAGGCATCCGGCATCCCGGTAGCCGAGTTTTCGGTAAAAATGCTGTGCCGTTTCGTCGGATTGCGTGGACGTCATGACCATGCCGTGGTTCTGGCGGCGCATTTCATCTTCCCAATAACGCATCAGGGCCGTCCCGCAGCCGGAACGGCGAAAAGCGGGAGAGACCGTCAGCAGGGTGACGAACGGTATGTTGTCCCAGAAGAGGTGATACCGCAGGAGTCCGGCGGGCACGCCGTCCGCAAACAGGAGATAGCCCATCCGGTCGCGGACTTTGCGGTCAAATGCCCGGTCAGAAAGATGCGGATCCAGCTGCATCCAGACAGCGCGGTCGGATGGCTGAACCGGACGGATTTCAAACATCGGATGCTCCTTTCTCCGAGGAAGCGCTAAGCGCCGATCAGGCACTGGTCGAACGCAAACAGCGCCTCGTTGATTTCAAAGACGTTATACTGCCCGCGGGAGACGAAATATTCGATGATGATGTCAAATTTGCTGGCATGCGAGAGCGCAAATCCGGCACGGGCAAGCAGCTCTTTCAGCTCCGGCAGCGGCAACTCCAGCGCAAGCCCGAAGGCGATGGCCGTCTGTTTGGAGGGCTGGTATCCCTTGTCGTTCCGGATTTTTGAAAAGAGCTTGCGGTCGATGTTTGCCTTCTTATAACATGCGGCGTCGGTCATTCCGCTTTCGGCGATTTTTCGGAGCAGAAACTCGGAGAACCCTTCGTCCAGCTGTCCCAATGCGTCCCGCAGCGCGCCGGCGCCGGGCGCTTGACAGACCGGCACCGATTGCAGAACCGGCGCATGCGGCGCGGCGGATTCGGCGTGCCGCACCGCTTTCGAACGCTGGAACAACCGGCGTTCCGGCTGCGCAGCGGCATAACGGTCATCGATATAGGCGGCGATGTCGCCGTAGATGGATCGGCTGATCTGGAAGGAATCCCGGTCGAAAACGACCAGAAAAACGGTCAGATCGCAGTCGGACAAAAACGCGCTGATGGTCTGCACAGCCGTCTGAAGGGCGGTTTCCCGCGGGAAGCCGAGCGAACCGGCGGCAAGCAGCGGACAGGCCACGGTTTCGCATCCGGCCTGCAGCGCCAGTGCAAGCGCCGAACGGTAGCATTGCGACAGCACAGCCGTTTCGCTGGATGTACCGCCGTGCCAGACCGGGCCGACCGTATGGATGACATAGCGGCAGGGCAGCCCGAATCCGGGCGTTATACGGGCTTCACCGGGGGCGGCGCGGCCAAGCGTCCGGCAGGCCGCGTCAAGCGCAGGGCCGCCTGCGCGGCGGATGGCGCGGTCCGTGCCGCCGCTGCCGGAAAACGTGCTGTCTGTCGGGCAGACGATGGCGTCTGCGCGGATGTGCGTGATGTCGTCGCGGATCATGGTCAGCGGCATGGGCGGTTCCTCCTGTTTTTTTCTGCAACCAGTATATCATAAATAACAGCGGTCTGCAAGCACAGACAAAAACCGGGTGCAGCAGCCTGTACCCGGTTCAAAGATTATTCGGTTCTCAGCGCGACGACCGGGTCTTTTTTGGAAGCGATTCTGGCGGGGATCAGACCGGCGATGAGCGTCAGCGCCATGCTGATGAGTATCAGAATGACGGCGCCGCCGGCCGGCAGAGAAGCGACGCCGGAGATACCGGCCAGAGACTGTATGACGGCGTTGAGCGGAATGGTCAGCAGCAGCGTGATCAAAATGCCGAGCGCACCGGCGACAAACCCGACAATCAGCGTTTCTGCGTTGAAAACGCGGGAAATATCGCGGCTTCTGGCGCCGATGCTCCGCAGAATGCCGATTTCCTTCGTCCGCTCCAGAACGGAAATATAGGTGATGATGCCGATCATAATCGAAGAAACCACCAGCGAAATCCCGACGAATCCGATCAGCACATAGCTGATGGCATTGATGATGGTGCTGACGGAGGACATCATGAGGCCGACATAATCGGTGTAGCGGATGACGCGCGAACCGAGCCCCTGCGCCTGCATCTTGAGGTTATAGTCTTCAATGGCGTCGATCAGCGTTTCTTTGGCGGCAAAATCGACGGCGTAGAGGTAAATGCGGTCCGGATCCTCCGGCAGACAGGCGCCTAATTTGCGCAGGTTCGAGTCGGCGGATTCCGTTTCTCCGGCAGGGGTGCCGGCCGTCAGCGCAGCCAGTTCTTCCGGCGAAAGCGACGCAAGGTATGCCCGCTGTTCTTCCGTCAGAGCATCCGGGTCAATGACGCCGGTTCCGTCCGCGAACGGCAGCCCGGTGAAGACGTTGGTTTGAGGGTCGGCACGCTGTTCGCGGACGATTTCAGAAGCATTGGCCTGCTCCAGCAATTCTGTCGTCAGGCTGCTCAGATAGCCGACTGTGCCGCTCAATGCGGCGGAAACCGCATCGCCTGCCGGGCGGACAATGCCCACAACCGTCAATTCGACTGCCTGGTCGAGCAGCGATTCCAGATAGGCTTCATCGTCCCGGCGGTCTGTCCATCGCCCATTTTCCTTCTCATAATAGGCGGTGGACGGCAGAATGCGGTACGTCAGCCCGATCAGATCGCTATATGCATAGCTCTTCTGGGAAAGGGTCACATTTTGACCGGTGCGGAGCGCACGCATCATTTCCTGAAGCTCGGCCGGATCTTTCAGGCCGAGTGCATAAAGCGCGTAGTCCGTGATTTCATTGTTGTCATCGGTAATCAGAATGACTTCGTGTGAAGATTCCGGCCAGCGTCCGGCGAGCACGTCATACTGCGCCGCAAGCAGCTCCGGATTGTCGATCATCTGCGTCCAGACCTGCATGCCCATGGAAAAGGCGCTGCTGCTCTGCGTCTGACCGGCCATGCCGAGGTCTTCAAACAGCGTAACCGGGCTGATCTGTTCATATCCGCTGCCGACCGGCCGGTAGATGTTCAGATCGATGTCATATCCGTAGGAAACGGCGTTCAGGCAGGACTCAAAAATATCCGGATGCTCCTGCAAGTATGCGCGGAAAGCGGCCAGATCGTTTTCGTGGATTTCACCGAACATCGTTTTCATCATGCCGCTGAAGACGTTTTTGGCATAGACGCGGTTGTCGGAGTGGGTGACTTCCTGGTTTGCGTCGCTCATGGCGGTCATCAGCGACGCCATGTCAACGGCGTTCTTCTCGATCATGATGGGATAGCCGGACAGCGTATTTTCCTGCACGGTGTCGATGTAATCCTGAAAACCGCTGGAAAGTGAGAGGATCAGGGCGATGCCGATGATGCCGATGCTGCCGGCGAAAGCCGTCAGAAACGTCCGTGTTTTCTTCGTCATGAGGTTGTTCAGGCTGAGCGACAGCGCCGTCAAAAACGACATGGCGGTCTGTTTGACGCGGGGCCTGTCAACGGGCGACGGCGGTTCGGCGCTGCCGTCATAAGGGGCGGTATCGCCGGTAATCTGTCCGTCCAGCAGCCGGATGATGCGCGAGGAATAGCGCTCGGCGAGTTCACCGTTGTGTGTGACCATAATGACCAGCCGGTTTTTGGCGATCCGCGCCAACAGATCCATCACCTGAATGCTGGTTTCGGAGTCCAGAGCGCCGGTTGGTTCATCGGCCAGGAGAATCTCCGGGTCGTTGACCAGTGCGCGCGCAATGGCGACACGCTGCATTTGGCCGCCGGAAAGCTGATTGGGGCGCTTGCTGAGCTGATCGGCAAGGCCGACTTCCGCCAAAGCGGCGGCGGCCCGCCTGCGGCGTTCGGATTTGGAAACGCCGGAGAGCGTCAGTGCCAGCTCGACGTTTGCCAGAACCGATTGATGCTGAATCAGGTTGTAGCTCTGAAAGACAAAGCCGATGGCGTGATTCCGGTAGGTATCCCAGTCGCGCTCCGAAAACTGACGGGTCGAGCGCCCGTCGATGATCAGGTCGCCGCTCGTATATCGGTCCAGCCCACCCAGAATGTTCAAAAGGGTCGTTTTGCCGCAGCCGGACGGGCCGAGGATCGAGACGAATTCGTTCCGGCGGAATTCGAGGTCGATGCCCTTCAGCGCGTGGACGACGGCGCCGCCGGATGTATAGTCCTTGACAATGGATTTTAATTTCAGCATGGATTCTATGCGCCTTTCTGTGCAGTCGGAATACGTTCGAACAGATTTGCGATGTGCAGATTGGTTTATTATACCGGAGGCAGAACGGAAGTTCAATTCGTGCTTTGTAAATTTTTGTACCGGCGCCGCTGCACCGGTGCGAAAAAAACGGCATGAAGGTTTTTTCGGCAACCGGATGGGTCTTGCAAAAAAGAACCGCGTGTATTATAATAATGTATCATACCCTTCCGGTCAGCCCGGCGTACGGCGCAGAAAACAGGAGGAACAGCCATGCATTTGATTTCGGATGTCAACGTTTTTCAGGGATGCGGTGCGATTGACCTGCCAGCGCCGCAGGGTGTCGCGGCCAGCTGGCATTTTATCAAAGCGCTCTGCGGCAACACGCATCCGGGCGCGGTACGGCCGTTCGGCAAACTGTCTGCCTGCTGTTATTCGGCCGGATACTCCGCCGGATACGGGCATCATCGCATCAATTGCGGCGGCCCCATCCGTCCACTCTGGGACAGCGACCGATTTATCGGCATTTCGCATATGCACCAGAGCGGCATCGGCGCGCTGGGCTTTTATGAAAACTACGCGCTGACCATTCCGTTCTGCGGGACGCTGACAGCAGAGACAGCCGTCCGCGGCATCCGCTCGGAGTCTGCGGAACCGGGGTACTATGCCGTGACATCCAGCGATGGGATTCGTTCGGAAGTGACGGTCAGTCCGCGCTGCGCACGCCACCGCTATACGTTCCCCGCGTCAGGCGGTCGGATCGCAATTGACTTTACAAACGACGGACTGTATGAAGGCGAAAACGTTGCCTCACGGCCGAAGTCGTGGCGCGTCGAACGGCTGTCCGCCTCCGAAGCTGCGGCGGAAGCTGTTTTGCAGGGCGTCTGCGTGTCTTTTTATGTGAGCTGCCGTGGCAGTACCGGATGCACGCTCTGGCGGGGAAGCGCGCTGACGGACGCCGACCGGCTGTCGGCCTGCGGCGCCGCCGCGGAAGAACGGGGCGGATGCTGCTTTGACCTTGCAGAACAGACGGCAGAGCTCGTCGTCAGCGTCTCGCTGCGGGGAGAGCGGCAGGCACGTGAGGCGGCGGAAGCGGAAACCGCATCTTTTGAAACCGTCCGCGAGGAAGCGCACCGTGCATGGGCGGAACGGCTCAGCCACATTGAAATCGAAACCGCAGACGACCGGGAACGCGAAATCTTTGCATCGAACTTTTACCATTCTCTGGTCAAGCCGTCCGACTGGCAGGACGAAAGCTTTCTGTACCGGCAGGAAGACTTTATGCTCGATTTCTGTACGCTCTGGGACCAGTATAAAACGCAGCTCCCGCTGATTTTCACACTTTTTGACGACATATCAGGGAAAATTGTATCGACATATGAAGCGCTGAGCGAAACGCTCGGCTTTCTGCCGCACACGTTCGTACTCTGCGATCAGTTCCGCATTGAAGCCAAACAGGCGCAGATGCTCGGCGTCTATGTACTGTACGACGCGTTCTGCCGCGGCATCGGCGACCCCGAATCGCTGCTGGCGGCGATCCGGCGGGATCTGACCCGGCCGGAGTACCGTCCGTTTTTTGAAACCGGCGTGTGTGAAAAGACAACGCATACGCTCGATATGGCAGAAGGGTGTCTGGCGGCGGCGGAACTGGCGCGCGCCTGCGGCGATACGGCGCTGGCGAACCATCTGGAATCGTCTGCTCAATCCGTCTGGCAGGCGTTTGACCCGGCAACGGGGCTTCTCCGGGCAGACGCGGATTACTATGAGGGCAATCACTGGAACTATTCCTTCCGGCCGATGCGCGACATGCGGAAACGAATTGCCCTGACGGGATCCGCAGAAGCGTTTGTACGGCTTTGCGACCGGTTCTTCGGCTTTACGGACGCTGCAGATACGACGGCGCGTTTTGAGGGGTTCAACAATGAAACCGATATGGAAGCGCCGTATGCCTATCTGTATGCCGGCCGCCATGATCGGCTCTGCGACGTTCTGACGGATGGGCTGGACAGCATGTTTACGACCGGCAGGGGCGGACTCCCGGGCAACAACGACTCCGGCGGACTGTCGTCCTGCTACTTATGGAACGCGCTCGGCGTTTTCCCGGTGAGCGGACAAAATAAAATGCTGATCGGCACGCCGCGGTTCGAACAGGCAGTGCTCCATTTGTCCGGCGGCCGGGACTTTCAGATTGTCCGCCGCGGGCGCGGCCGGTATGTCCGGGAGGCGAAGCTCAACGGGGTGCCCATCCAAAATTTCCAATTTTCTGTCCGGCAGATGATGTCCGGCGGTACGCTGGAGCTGACGATGTCGGAACAGCCGGTCTGCTGAAGAAGCGGCTTATTGAAGAAGACAGGAGAGTTCTTTGTGGCATTTTGACCTTTCTGCGCTGACGCTGGATTGGAAAGCACCGGAAAGCCGATGAAATGGGATCAAATCCATCGATCAAAAGACCATCAAGAGAGCAAGCGAACAAGTCGACGAATGGAGGAAAACAAGATGAGCGGCTATCGAAAATACTTTACCCTGAGCTATGATGACGGCGTGATTTGGGACATCCCGTTCCTGAAAATCATCAATGACTGCGGTCTCAAAGCGACGTTCAATCTGAATTCGGGGCTTCTGGGTCAGAAAGTGGATATCACGCAGAACGGCATCACGTTCAACCACGACAAAGTCGACCCCGAACAGGTGCGGGCGCTTTACGCCGGGCATGAAATTGCCACGCATGCCGTCACGCACCCGAACCTTTGCAGCCTGTCGGATGAAGAAATCCGCGCGCAGATCTGCGGCGACCGCGAGGCGCTCTCCGCACTGGCTGGATATGACGTCTGTGGGCATGCCTATCCCGGCGGCGCATACGACGAGCGGGTGGCAGGGGTGCTGGCGCAATGCGGCATTCGATATGCGCGGACGATCGTGTCGACCCACTCGTTCGCCATGCCGAAAAATCTGATGATCTGGCACCCGACCTGTTACCATCAGGAGGATGTGCTGTTTGACCTGGCCGACGAATTTCTGCGCGCCGAACCTCGAGACAGCGATTTGCTGTTCTATGTCTGGGGCCACACCTATGAATTCAACATTTGGGACAGCTGGGACCGCATTCGCCGTTTCTGCGAAAAGATGGCTGGGCATTCGGACATTACATATGCCACCAACCTGGAGATCGCCGAACGGGCAGCGGCCGGTAAAACGATTTAGCAGAAAAAAGCGGAAAATTCCAAAAAGCCCATCGTCCACCACTTGACAAAAAATTGCTGGAATGGTATAATAAATGCATATATCGGATGCAGTGAACAAGAGGAGTAACCGCCTGAAACGATTCAGAGAAGGTGCGGCCGGTTTTCGCCGGGTGTGAGCCGCCCCATCGGGCAGGGCAGTGAAGGTCGCTTGTGAGCATTCTGTGCTGAACCGGCTGGTCGGCTGGTCGTAAGCGCAGGACGGGTGCTCCCGTTAACGGGCAGAGGTTTTTTGACCTTACTGAGTGTGCGGCGCTGCCGCAAATCTGGGTGGTACCGCGGGCTGATTTTCATGCGCCCGTCCCGAGCAATCGAGGACGGGCGCTTTTTTATATCTTTTTCTGCGCCATACCGCCGCTGCATCCGCCTGTCAATTCAAACGGTATGCACATGACTTATTTTGAGGGGGCTTGATTCTGTGTCTGACCATGTAAAGGAAATTGCCGTGCGGCTGAAAACCATGCGTGAAATTTCAGGCCTGACGGTAGAAGAAATGGGCGAACGCCTGACCATTACGGCGGCGGAATACGCCAGAATGGAGAGCGGCGAGATCGATATTCCGGTCAGCGTTCTTTGTGAAGCGGCTGATATCTTCGGCATTTCGGTGACTGAATTGCTGACGGGCGACCGCGCAAAACTGAAAATGTACTCCGTCGTCCGGAAAGGGCGCGGAATCGGCGTCGAACGAACGGCCGGCTATGACTATGCTTCTCTGGCACATGGCTTTGCAGAACGGCGCGTTGAGCCGCTGCTTGTCACCATCGAACCAAAAGACGATTCGACGGCGCTGCACATGAATACCCATACCGGCCATGAATTTCACTATTGTCTGGAAGGCGAAATGCGCCTGTATATCGGCGGCCATGAACTGACCATTCACGAGGGTGACTCGGTCTACTTTGATTCCAAATACCCGCACGCGATGCGCGCGCTCAACGGAAAGCCTGTGAAGCTGGTCGTCATCGTTATCAAATAAAACACCCAAAAAACCACTTAGGCGAGGCTGAATATGCTGATTTCTAAATTCTGCGAGACACAATTCTCTTCTTATGAAGACTTCAGGGATCGTTTCAAAATCAACGTCCCGGAGAACTTTAACTTTGCATACGACGTTGTCGATGAACTGGCGCGGACAAAACCGGATGCACGGGCGCTGGTCTGGTGCGACGACAAAGGCAACGACAAAACGTTCACGTTTGCCGACATGAAGCGCCTGTCGGATCAGGCGGCCTCTCTGTTCACGTCGGACGGCATCCGGAAAGGCGACGTGGTCATGACGCTCCTGCGCAGCAAATACCAATACTGGATCTGTGCGCTGGCGCTGCATAAAATCGGTGCCGTTCTGCTGCCTGCCACGCATCAGCTGATGGCGAAAGACTTGGAATACCGGTTCCGTGCGGCTTCTGTTGCGGCGGTGGTGAGCATCGATGACGAGCGGCTGACCGCTGCGATCCGGCATGCGCAGGAAAACGCGCCGTCGCTGCGCAAAAAATATGTGGTCGGCCATGCGCCGGAAGGCTTCATCGACTTTGACGCTGCATTGGCTGCGGCATCGCCGGATTTTCAGCGGCCAACCGGTGCAGAGGCGACAACGAACGAAGACCTGATGCTGATGTACTTCACCTCCGGAACGACCGGTATGCCGAAAATGGTCGTTCACGATTTCCGGTATCCGCTCGGTCACATCCTGACGGCCAAATTCTGGCAGGATCTTCACCCCGGCGACCTGCATTTTACCCACGCGGATACGGGGTGGGCCAAGACGTCATGGGGGAAAATCTATGGCCAGTGGATCTGCGAAGCAGCGATCTTCGTCTACGACTACGAAAACAAATTCAAACCGACCGATCTCCTGCGCGTCATCGAACAGCATAAAGTCACGGTTTTCTGTGCACCGCCGACGGTTTTCCGCTTCCTGATCAAGGCTGACATCGAGCATTATGACCTCTCCTGTCTGCGCCATTGCTGCATCGCGGGCGAACCGCTCAACGCCGAAGTCTACAATAAATGGAAAGAAATTACCGGGCTGGAGCTGCGCGAGGGGTTTGGCCAGTCGGAAACCTGCGTTCTGATTGCAACGTTCCCGTGGATTGCGGCGAAGCCCGGCTCTACGGGGCGCCCAAGTCCGCATTTCAATGTGAAATTGCTGGGCGGCGACGGGAAAGAAGTCGAACCCGGCGATGAAGGGGAAATCTGTATCGACATCTCCCATGGCCGGCCGGCCGGTCTGACCTGCGGATATTATCATGATCCGCTCAAAACCGCAGAAATCATGTATGACGGCTGGTATCACACCGGCGATATGGCATGGATGGATGAAGACGGATACCTCTGGTTTGTCGGCCGCGCAGACGATGTGATCAAATCCTCCGGTTACCGCATCGGGCCGTTTGAAGTCGAAAGCGCGCTGCTGGAGCATCCGAGCGTCCTGGAAGCGGCGATTACGGCGGTGCCGGACAGTGAACGCGGCCAGATCGTGAAAGCGACGGTTGTCCTTGTCCAGGGAACCGTTCCGTCTGACGCACTGAAAAAAGAACTGCAGGATCACGTCAAACGCACAACCGCGCCGTACAAGTATCCGCGGATCATTGAATTTGTCGAGGAGATCCCGAAGACGTTCAGCGGGAAGATCAAACGTGCGGAGATCCGCAGCAAGGATAAACGCTGACGGAAGAATACAAAGCGTATTACATTGCGAGAACAGATTCCTGAAAGTAATACGCTCTTCCAGAAATTGTGCAATATGACGAACAAGGCGCAAACCAAGCAGCGTTTCAGCGGCTGAATCCGATGAAACGCTGCTTGGTTCTGTGTTGGAAACCTGCCGGAAGGGCAGAAAACGCTGTTCCGCGAGGCCGTTGGCCGGCCAAAACATATCCGGCCAAATCGCTGAATATGCTGGAATCACAGGGGGTATTGCTGGGCTACTTTGGACAAGAAAGCTGGAATTCATAAAACTTTAATGGATATGGTAGTATGACCGCTCTTGACAAAGTGCCCCAAATAAAATATCATATAGGTAGAGTCTATTGGGCTATTTTACGATGCAATGTCGAAAAAAGAGGCATTTGTGCCGAAAAGAGATGCATTCGAGAGTTTGCACCTGTGTTCACGGGTGCAATCTTTCGAATTATTCCCTTTTTCGGATAGGGCAAAATACACAAATGCCATTTGAGACTGCCGCGGGTCGGCGGAATCGCAAAAAGTCCCAGGAAGTTATCCTGTAAGGAAAGGGTGGAAGCATGCGGAGGTTTACCAGAAACGGCGAAAGCCGGAAAGTCTTCGCCAAAGCAGGCAGATCCTTCACGCGAAGCGTGGAAGTTTTGCTTGCCGCAGTGATGCTCGTGTCCGTGATGGCGGGAGCCTTGACGGCCCGTGCAGACGAGACCGAGGGAATCGGAGCGGTTGACAAAACCGTGACCTCGAGCAATTTCAAAGAAGGCTCCTACAGCGCATACCAGAACGAGCACGCCGACAAACCCCTCTATCAGGGGGAGGATATCATTATCCCGGCTGCCGACTACACTGACACGAATACAAACATCAAAGTTTTTGACGAATACGAGGGCGTCAAAAACGCGGTGCTCCTGAAGGACACCTCAAAGGAGCAGGAAGAAGACGAGAGCCATGGCGAATCCTCCGCGGATGGCAGCCTGGAGCTCAAGGAATATGACAAGGCCTATGTCACCTACAAAGTCAATATTCCGCAGTCTGCGATGTACGAGATCTACTTCAAGTATTTCCCGATTGAAGGCAAGGGCACTGAAATCGAACGTGAAATCATGATCGATGGCGCCTACCCCTTTAATGAAGCGACCTACCTGGCTTTCTCCCGCATCTGGCAGGATACGGAAAAGGTCGGCACCGTCTTTGACACCGCCGGCAATGAAATCCGCCCCACCACGCAGGAAGCGCCGGAATGGACCGTGAAATATCTGAACGATGATCGCGGCTACTTCTTCAAATCGTTCCGCTTCTATCTGGAAGCCGGCGAACATGAACTCAAGATCCTTTCCGTCAAAGAGCCGATGCTCCTTGCGGAAATCGGTCTCGGCATGAAAGACGAACCGCGGCCCTATGCGGAAGTCAAGGCCGAATACGAATCCAAAGGCTACCAGATGACCACCGGTCAAAGCGTGAAGATCGAAGCGGAAGACACGTTCCAGAAGAGCGCTTCTTCCCTCTACCCGTATCACAGCCGCGCCTCCGTCAGCACGACGGGCGTCTCCGGCAAATTTACCTATGACCATACGCAGGTCAACGTCATCGGCGGCGAACGCTGGGAGACGGCCGGCCAGTGGATTTCCTGGAAGATCACAGTCCCGGAAACCGGTCTGTACAACATCTCGGCGCGCGGCCGCCAGAACGTCAACAAGAGCATGACATCCGGCCGCTGCCTGCGCATCGACGGTGAAATCCCGTTTGCAGAAGCGGAAAACTGCGGCTTCTTCTACAGCGCGGATTTCCGGATGTACACACTGGGCGATGAAGAAGTCGGCGAACCGTTCCTCTTCTATTTTGAAGCCGGCCGCGAATACACGATGTCCCTGCAGGTCAACCTGGGTGTCATCGAAGATCTGGCCCGCCGCCTGGATAACTCCGTGACCGAACTCATGACGGTTTACCGCCGCCTGCTGATGCTCATCGGCGCAACGCCGGATAAAGAGCGCGACTACGACTTCAAACAGGCGATGCCGAACGAGCTGAAAACCATGGCCGTTCAGGCGGACGAACTGGATTCCATTCTGAACGATATGCTTGAGGCGACCGGCGAGCGCAACTCGGATATGGCCGTTCTGGAACGTACCTCGAGACGTCTGAGAACCATGTCGGCGCACGAGCATACCATCGCCAAAAACTTTACGCAGTTCAAGAGTGATGTTTCGGCCATTGCAAACTGGATTCTTGACCTGAACTACCAGCCCCTCGAGCTGGACTATTTCCTAATCACTTCGCCAGAAGAAAAACTGCCGAAGGCCAACGCCGGCTTCTTTGCAGGCATCGGCCATGAGCTGCGCCTCTTCATCTCTTCGTTCACGACGGACTACACGTCAGTCGGTGCGGAAGTTTCCGCGGACGAAGCGGTGACTGTCTGGTTCGCCCCGGGCAATACGGCCGGTCAGGTCGTCGGCGGCGGCCGTGAACAGGCACAGATCCTGAAGCAGATGATCGATGACGACTTCACCGTCAATCACCCGGATGTCCCGGTCAACCTCCAGCTGATCGACCTGAGCGCACTGCTGCCGGCAACGCTGGCTGGCAAAGGCCCGGACGTCGCACTGCAAGTCGCGGGTACCAACCCGGTTCAGTACGCCATGCGCGGCGCCGTCGTCGACCTGGCGCAGTTCAGCGACTATCAGGAAGTCGCCAAACGGTTCTTCCCGAGCTCGCTGGTTCAGTTCCAGTATCTGCAGGGCGTCTACGCACTGCCGGAAACGCAGACCTATCAGGTGATGTTCTACAGAACCGATATTATGGAAGAACTGGGTCTGGAAGTTCCGCAGACGTGGGCCGATGTCTACGACATCATTCCGGAACTGCAGAACAACTACATGAACTTCGGTTTCCCGGCCAACACAAACAACTACTACACGCTGCTCTATCAGAACGGCGGCTCTCTCTACCGCGGCGAAGGCGAAACGCTCGGCTATGCGACCAACCTCGACTCGCAGACGGCTGTTGAATCCTTCATCTCCTACGTCGATATGTACCGCAGCTATAAGCTGGATATTCAGATCGACTTCCAGAACCGCTTCAGAACCGGTGAAGTTCCGATCGGTGTCGCCGACTTTACGACGGTGAACGCCCTGAGCGTTACGGCGCCGGAAATCCGCGGCCTGTGGAGCTTCGCGCTGGTTCCGGGTACGGAACGCACCGATGAAAACGGCAACACCTTCATTGACCGTTCTGTCGCAACAAGCGGTAACGGCTGTATCATCCTGAAGAAATCCAAACACCCGGAAAAGGCGTGGGAATTCATCAAGTGGTGGACATCCGACACGGCGCAGACCCGTTACTGTCTCGAAGTCGAAGCAACGATGGGTGTTGCAGCCCGTATCCCGTCGGCCAACATCAACGTCATGTACAACCAGGCGTGGTCGACCGACGATTATAAGATGCTGATGGCGCAGCGTGCATGGGCGAAGGGTATTCCGGAAGTTCCGGGCGGCTACTACACGACCCGTCACATGGATAACGCCTTCAACCGCACCTACACCAACAAAACAGACCCGCGTGAAACCCTGCTCGACTATATTGATGACATCAATGCTGAGCTGACCAAAAAGCGTGCTGAAATGGGCATCATTACCGCCGATCAGATTACTAAGTAAAGGAGGACGAGTCCTTGGCTGAAATCAACAAAACCGCCGGTGCGGCTCCAGCAAAGAATTCTGCGCTGAAGAACATCGGTAAGTACTTCCAGTTCAAGTTCGGAGAGATGAAGAAAGCCCGTGCATATTACCTCTTCCTCCTTCCGTACGCCTTGATCTTCACGACATTTACGGTCATTCCGGTTGTCGTGTCGGTCGGTCTCAGCTTTACGTCGTTCAATATGATTCAGGCGCCCCGCTTCATATTCATCGACAACTACTACCAGCTCTTCATGGTCGACGACCTGTTCCTGACCGCCATCAAGAACACCATCGTCTTCTCGGCGATTACAGGTCCTGTCGGCTACCTGATGTGCCTCTGCTTCGCATGGCTGATCAACGAAATGCCGCCGAAGATCCGTGCCGTCATGACACTGCTCTTCTATGCACCGGCTATTTCGGGCAACAGCTACGTCATCTTCTCGTTCCTCTTCTCCGCCGATGAATACGGCTTCCTGAACTCCCGGCTTCTGAACTGGGGCTTCATCAATGAAGCAATCCCTTGGCTGAAGAGTGAGAAAACCATTCCGGCCTGCGTCATCGTGGTTATTCTGTGGCTCTCGCTTGGTACCGGCTTCCTTTCCCTGATCGCCGGTCTCCAGAGCGTCGACCATGAACTCTACGAAGCCGGCGCAATTGACGGCATCCGCAACCGCTGGCAGGAGCTGTGGTTCATCACGCTGCCTTCCATGAAAGAACATTTGATGTTCGCCGCTGTCATGAGCATCACGGGTTCCTTCGGTATGGGCGCAGTCATCACATCCCTTGTCGGCTTCCCGAGCCCGAACTATTCCGCACATACCATTGTCCACCACCTGGAGGACTATGGTAATACAAGGTTTGAAATGGGCTATGCCTCCGCGATTGCAACGCTGCTGTTCCTGCTGATGGTCGGCGCGAACCAGCTTGTTCAGAAACTCCTCAGAAAGGTTGGTACCTGATCATGGAAAAGCTTGAAAAGCCGAAGAAGCGATTCCACTTCTTTAAATCCAAGGCTGGCAACCGTGTCAACCGCTCCCTTTCGGGTGACGTTGGCATCGTAATCTTTCTGGTGTTCTTCGCGGTGATCATGGCCATCCCGCTGTACTACGCAATCGTTCAGTCGCTGAAGCCGCTGAACGAACTCTACATCTTCCCGCCGCGTATGTACGTCACCACCCCGACGATGGATAACTACGCAGACCTCTTCCGCTTGATGTCCAACTCGTGGGTTCCGTTCTCCCGCTACGTCTTCAACACCGTTATGATTACCGTCATCGGTACGTTCGGCCACATCATCCTCGCATCCATGGCCGCTTACCCGCTGGCGAAGTACCGGTTCCCCGGCAGTGTCGCATTTTCGCACATTGTCCGTTTCGCCCTGATGTTCAACGCCACGGTTCTGACGATCCCGTCCTACATCATCATGGCAAAACTCGGCTGGATCGATACCTATCTTGCAGTTATTGTCCCGGCATTCGGTTCTTCACTGGGTCTGTACCTGATGCAGAACTTCATGGCGGACCTGCACGACGCCCTGTTTGACGCCGCAAAGATCGACGGCGCCAAAGAAGGCACCATCTTCTGGAAGATCGTTATGCCGAACGTCAAATCCGGCTGGCTCACCCTGATGATCTTCTCCGTGCAGAGCCTGTGGAACACCAACAACGGTATGTACATCTACAGCGAACCGCTGAAGACCATGCCGTACGCCATCAACCAGATCACGAGCGGCGGCTATGCCCGCGCGGGCGCTGCATCAGCCGGTGTCGTCATCATGATGCTGATCCCGATCCTCGTGTTCGTCATCTCCCAGAGCAACGTCCTTGAAACCATGCAGAAGTCCGGTATTAAAGAATAAAAGGAGGTCGAGTCCGAATGCGGAAAAGAATCGTTGCAGCGGTTATGCTGCTGCTGCTGTTCGCAGCACAGGCAGTGTCGGTCTTGGCCGCACCGCCTTCAAGGTCCTATACCTATAACACTGAGATGCTCCCGGTTGCTTCGCCGAACCCCTACACCTATAACGGCGAAATCAACGGCATCGATCAGGGTGTTGGCCGGTTCCTCGAACCGGAAGATTTTGTCGTCGATGATGACAACTTCATCTACCTGCTCGACGCCGGCAACAAACGCGTGCTTGTCTTCAATGAAAACAAGCAGATTGTCCGTGTACTCGATCACTTTGACTATAAGGGCGAAGCAATCACGCTCAAAGCCCCGCAGGGTCTGTACATCTATCAGTACTACGGCATAAAGCTGCTCTATGTTTCCGATACGGAAAACAGCCGGATCTTCCGCGTGGATCTGACCAATGAGCTGCACGGCGAAGTGGAAACCAACGCCACTGCCAAGGTCGACCGCATGTACGGGAAACCGGTCATCGACATTATTGCCGAAGATACGCCGTACTACCCGACCAAATTCATCGTTGACCGTGCTGAACGTATTTTCGTTCTGGGTCGTACGATCAACCGCGGCGTTATCAAGCTGACGAGCGATGGTTCATTTGACTCGTTCTTCGGCGCCCCGGACGTTTCGTATTCCCTGGTCGAAAAGTTCTGGCGTATGCTTTCAACCGAAGCGCAGCGCCAAAAGAGCCTGAAATACGTCCCGACGGAATACTCCAACATCGCGCAGGATTCCCGCGGCTTTACCTATGTGACCATCTCCACGATGGAACGCCAGAAGCTTTACAGCACGTTCAACACCAAACCGGACGATACGGATGCCCGTGCGAACAACGCAGTCATCCGGAAACTGGCGGCAGACGGTACGGATATCCTGACCAGACGCGGCTACTTCCCGCCGGTCGGTGACCTTTCGGTTTACAACCCGACGGCTGTTGAAGCTGTTCTGGCCGGTATGTCCTCGTTTGTCGACGTCTGCATCAACGACTATGACGTTTACACGATCATTGACGACATGCGCGGCAAGGTCTTCACCTACGACAACGAAGGCAACCTGCTCTTTGTTTTCGGCGGCACCGCTACACAGTACGGGACCTTCCAGAAACCGGTCGCGGTTTCCTACTTCAAGGATAATCAGATCTGCATCCTGGATAAACGTTCCGCATCGCTGGCGTTCTTTACGCCGACGGACTACGGCGCGTCGATCCTGGCAGCTGTCAAAGCCTACCATGACGGTGAGTATGAGCTCTCCGAAGACATGTGGGGCCGCGTCCTTGAGATGAACTCCAACATGACGCAGGCGTACGGCGGCGCAGGCAAGTCCCTGCTCCGTGCCGGCGAGTACAAACAGGCGATGGAAAATTTCCGGATCGCGAAAAATACGGAATATTATTCCAAAGCGCTTGAACAGTATCTCAGCAACCTGATCGGCAGTAAGTTCACCTACATCTTCCTGATTGTGGTTGGCCTGTTCCTGCTCTCGAAGATCTGGAAACTGATCAAGAGATTCAGACGCTTCCTCCGCGAAGGCGTCAAGAAGGTGGTGTAAAAGATGGCAGAGCTTTGGAAACAGTTGCGTTACTCAACCCATGTCATGTTCCACCCGTTTGACGGCTTCTGGGATCTGAAACACGAACACAGAGGCAGCGTGAAAGCAGCGATGGTGCTGCTGGCGATGCTGGTGCTCAACTCGATCATCAAGACGCAGTTTACCGGCTTCCTTTACAACCCGTATTATGACGGCGTCAGCCTGAACGTGTTCAGCGAACTGACATCGGTTGTCGGTACCTTCTTCCTGTGGTGCATTTCGAACTGGAGCTTGACAACCCTGATGGACGGCGAAGGCCGCTTCAGTGATATCGTGATGGTCAGTGCTTACGCGCTGGTCCCGATGTTCCTGATCGGAATTCCGCTGACCTTCCTCAGCAACGTCATGCCGCTCGATTATGCAGCATTCTACAACATCGTCTTGAGCTTCACCTACATTTGGGCTGGGTTCCTGATGTTGGCGGGTCTGATGGTTGTTCACCAGTACACCCTCGGCAAGACGCTCCTGTCGGCCATCCTGATCATTGTCGGTATGGCGGTCATCGTCTTCCTTGGTCTGTTGTTCTTCAACCTGATTTCTCAGCTGGTCGGCTTCGTTGTCGAACTCTATTGGGAAATCTCGCTCAGATTCTTCTAAAGGGGAGGTGCTTGGATGAAAAAGATCAGAAAATATGCGGTAATCTGCTATATCCTCGCGCTGGCGATGATCCTGCCGTTGAGCAGCATGGCAATTACCCCCATGAAGGAACAGTTCGTTGCTCCGGGCTATGCAGATCCTTACATCGAAGGCGCCGGAAAATCGTCGCCCCTTTCCATCGAGGTCGACCACATTCCGAACGAACGCCTGAACATCAAAGTGACGGATTCGCGCACCGGTAAAGTCTGGGAGACCAACCCGGTATACACCGGCGGCGACAAAGCATCCACAACAGAAGACAAAAAGAAAGAGCTGCATTCGCAGATCCTTCTGACCTACACGTTTGATAAAAACGGCAACGCCGACAAACTGGCGGATATCGGTTACATGTCTTCTGCAACGTCTGTCGGCAAATTCAACAGCTATGAGGAATCAGTCGTCAAGAACCAGCTGACCATTCAGTATGTGCTTGACAACGGTGACCTGCTGGACTATTATGTCGATGCAGACGCGCAAACACTGGAAGTCAACCAAATCCCGGCCGGCAGATCGGTCGTTGGATTCCGCGTTGGATACGGTTTCGGCGATAAGAACGCTTCGCTGTACCCGGTTATGATCACCGAGTCCCGTATGAACGAGATGCTTGATCGAATCGAGATCAAAGGCGAAGACGGAACCATTGACGAAGCCGCAACGGAAAAGATGAAAAAGAACATCCTTTCCAAATACCGTCTGACGACGCTGGAAGGCAAGCTGGAAGAAATCGAACGCCAGGTCAAACGCCAGAAGACGGAAGAAGACAAAAAGAAGAAACGCAAGGAACTGGAAGATCAGCTGAATGATTACCTTGCGAAGTACCCGGTTCTCGAAGAGGAGAACATTTACGAACTGTACAGCGACGCAACCAGCACCACGAGAAATAAAAAGCTCCTGGTCAGCTACTGGGCATCGATCCCGTACACCCGTGAAGATCTCGACTTCGATAACCAGATGATCGGCTACGAGAAATCGGCAGGCGGCGTCAGCTTTGAAATCCCGGTGCTCTATATGATCGAAGGCAGCACCTTCCGTGCGACGGTTCTGACCAGTGAAATTGACCAACCGGCTGAAGTTGGCATCACCCGTCTGGACTTCCTGCCCGGTTTTGCCGGCGCCGACGATACCGTTCTGAAAGGCTACACCCTTGTCCCGGACGGCAGCGGCTCGCTCGTTCCGATCAACAGCGAAGACCAGCGCCAGACCGGTTACCAGGTTGCTGTTATGAACCGCCAGAAAGACGAAGGTCTTTCGATGAACTCCTCGAACATGCGCGACATCCCGTATTATGAATATACGCTGATGCCGGTGTTCGGCCAGAAGCAGGACGATAACGCTTACTTCTGCATCATCGAAGAAGGCTATGAATTCGCAAACATCACGGCTTATGTCGCAGATAGCTTTACGAAGTATAATACGGCCTTTGCCTCATTCTTCCCAATTGTTACCGACGATATCTACTACTCCTCCGGCAGCGAGAGCGGCATTACGATGTTCCCGAAGGTCAAAGTCGAAGAAGAGAAGATGTCGATCAAGTACACCCGCGACCCGGATACCAAAGAAGTCTCGACTGAAGAAGTCGTTAAGAAAACGGTCAGCAACTACTGCCGTCTTCCGGCTTCCAACCTGTCCGTCCGCTATGCATTCCTCTCGGGGGATCAGGCGAACTACGTCGGTATGGCAAACTACTACCGCACGTACCTGATGAATACCTACGACATGGAAAAACGCACCAACTTCGGTGAAGACATGACGTTCTATGCCGACCTTTATGGTATCATCGACAAAAAAATCAGCTTTGCCGGCTTCCCGATCAACCGGAAGTTCGCGCTGACGACGTTTGACCAGGCTGAAGAGATTGTTCAGGCACTCTTTGATAACGGCGTCAAGGATCTGAAACTCCGTTATCTCGGCATGATCAACGGCGGCATGAATCAGCGCTACGCCGGAAACTTCAAAGTGGAAGGCAACCTCGGCGGCAAGAAGGGCTATCAGAACTTCCTGACGAAGATGGAATCGCTCGGCGTTGAGGTTTACCCGGATATCGACGTGACGCACGTCTATCAGGACCGTATGTTTGACGGTTTCGACCCGAATGATGATACGGTCATGACACTCGGTAAAACACAGTCGATCATCTTCGACTTCAACATCGCCACCGGTATCAAAGACCCGAGAAGCGACTCCCGCTATTATCATCCGCGCTGGATCATTTCCCCGCGCCTGTACGAAGACTTGTTCGATACGCTTCAGGAAAAGCTCGACAAGTTCGGCAACAAGCATATTTCTCTGAGTACACTTGGCAGCAAGCTTTCCTCTGACTATAACGAGGATATGATCATCGACCGCGGACAGACCGCCCGCGTGGTTGCAGATCAGCTCAAACAGTATCAAGAAGCCGGCTACGACATGATCGTCGAAAAAGGTTTTGTTTATACGCTGCCGTACGTTTCCACCGTTCTGGACATCCCGCTGACCTCCAGCATGTTCACGGTTGAAATGTATGACATCCCGTTTGTTCAGCTTGTTCTGCACGGCTTGGTTGAATATGCCGGTGAACCGCTCAACCTCACGCAGGACGTTCAGTACAGCATTCTGAAATGCCTGGAGTATGGCGCTACGGTCTATGGCCGGTACATGTATCAGCCGGATACCGTCTTCCAGAATACATACTTCCTGAACCTCTTCTCGCTCAACTATCAGAGCTGGATGGATGAAACCAAAGCAGTCTACACGGCAGTCAACGAGGCCATCCGTGACGTTCAGGGGCAGTTCATGGTGAACCACGAACGTCTGGCTGACAACGTCTACCGTACGACTTACGAGAACGGCAAACAGGTAATCGTCAACTACAACACGGTTGATTACTTTGTTGAAGAACTCGGCGTTACGGTTGCAGCCAGAGGCTATTATGTAACGGGAGGTGCCCAGTAATGGCGGCCGATGTCAAGAAAAAAGACGGCTTTTTCTACAAAGTCAAACGGTTTATTCTGAAGGCATTGCGAATGGACCTGATGGAAAGGCGAAACCTGGCGGGCTACGTTTTCGTCCTCCCGTTCATCTTGGGCTTGCTGCTGATCTTCCTGCCGTCCATGGTGCAGTCCTTCCTCTTCAGCCGCAGTGACATCGTCATTCGTGCCGATGGTACGGGCTATGACCTCATCAGCAAAGGCTTTATCCACTATTACGACTCGTTCTTCACGGATACGGATTTCCGCATCAAGCTGGTGCATACGCTCCGCGATATCGTCATCAACCTGCCGGTTATCCTGATCTTCTCGTTCTTCATGGCACTGCTTTTGAACCGCAAGAAGTTCCCCGGAAGAACCGTGTTCCGTATCATCTTCTTCCTGCCGGTTATCATCTACACCGGTATTGCTTCCACCGCTGGTATCACCTCCGGCTCTTCCGAATTGTCTGAAGCGGCGTCGCAGGTCTTCGCAGACCCGACCATCGGCAACGAAGGGATGCAGTCCGGCGCAACCAGTATCATCGGTATGGCAATGAACATTGAAGCCATCATCTCGTCGCTCGGCTTGGGCACGACGCTGATGAACTTCATCCAGACCTCGATCAGCCGTCTGGAATGGATTATCCAGTCCTCCGGCGTTCAGATCCTCGTCTTCCTGGCCGCTCTGCAAGGCGTCCCGACTTCAATCTTTGAAGCCGCAAGCGTTGAAGGCCTGACGAGCTGGGAAATGTTCTGGAAGATCACGCTCCCGATGATCAGCCCGCAGATCCTGGTCAATACGATCTACACGGTCGTTGACTCCTTTACGAACCAGCGCTATGAGGTTCTTCCGTATATCCAGAAGATCTCATTTTCCAACGCGGACTACGGTCTCGGGTCGGCCATGGCGTTCATCTATTTCCTCTGTACGATCATCTTGATTGGTCTGGTTTCCCTGATCATCTCGAAGTTCGTATTCTACAACGAATAGGAGTGTGTGAACATGGAAAAAGTAGTCAAGAATCATACAACTACCTATCGTGAGACAACGAAAGGCGAACGTGCAAAAGCCAAATATCTGTCTTGGCGTTTTGTCGCGACGATCTTTGGGAACATCTTTGCGTACGTTCTGACCATTGGTATCGCATTCGTCATCATCTACCCGCTGCTTCGCCGTATCGGCAACGCGTTCAAACCGGTTGAAGAGTTCTACGATACCTCAATCGTTTACTTCCCCAGAAACCCAACCTTTGAGGTTGTGCGTCAGGCTTTCTACAGACTGAACTTCAAGCAAGTTGGTATCCCGTCCTTCCTGATGGCGCTGTACGTCGGCCTGACACAGATGGTCGTCGCACTGCTCGTCGGTTACGGGTTTGCCCGTTTCAAGTTCAGAGGCTCCAGAGTTCTGTTTGCGTGCGTGATTCTGACGCTGGTCGTTCCGCCGCAGACGATTTTGATCCCGCTGTACCTGCGCTTCCGTTATTTCGATATCCTCGGGATTTTCAAAGCCATTACCGGCCACTCTCTGAAGCTGATCGATACCTACTGGTGTCAGATCCTGCTTTCAGCAACCGGTCTCGGCTGGAAGAACGGCTTGTACATCTACTTGATGCGCCAGTACTTCCGCGGCGTCCCGAAGGCGCTGGAAGAAGCGGCCTACATCGACGGCGCACGGACGTTTAAGGCGTTTGTGAAGATCATGGTGCCGTCCGCACTCCCGATGATGCTGACGGTTTTCCTCTTCTCCTTCTCCTGGCAGTGGACGGATACGTTCTACACCGGCACCTTCCTCATCAAGAAGAAGCTGCTGGCGACGAGCGTCAACGCGATTACGCATGAAAATGAGCTGATGGCATTCAACCTCCAGCAGACGGCTATCCTCATCATCCTGATCCCGCTGATCTTCCTGTTCGTTGTCACACAGCGTTACTTCGTCGAAGGTATCGAACGTTCCGGCTTGACCGGCTGATTCTGTACACGTCGGCGCAAAACAAACCACAAAACGGCGCTCGGCCTGCTTGGCCGGGCGCCGTTTGGCATACAGCCGGGAAAAAGAGGGTTTGACGCAGAGATACCGTTTGTGATATAATAAAAGATGGAAAATCTTATGCCGATCGTCAAAGGAGTGATGAGCGGATGGCAAACCGCGTAACAATTCAAATTTGCGGGACCTCATTTGCGCTGCTGGCGGATGAGTCGCCCGAATATGTTCAAAAATTAGCAGAATACCTGGATGCCCGCTGCCCGGCAGGCGACGGAACGCCTCAGATGACAGCGCTTGTCCTGGGCGGCTTGGCTGCTGTGGAAGAGCTTTTTCAAACACGGGAAAAATCAAAAGAAACCGAAGCGCAGATCCGGACCTATGAAGCGGAAACCGTTCGTCTCCGCAGCGAACTGGCGGCGCTGAAACGGGAACTCTCTTACCGGGAAACGCAGCAGCGCACCCAACCGGAAGGCGGCAACACATGACGCCAATCATTCTGGCCTCCAAATCGCCGCGAAGAGCAGAACTGATGCAGCAGATCGGGCTGCCGTTTACGGTTTGTCCGGCGGATGCCGATGAATCGGTTACGCCGGAGCTGTCGCCTGCAGAAGCGGTTGCAGAAATCTCAAAGCGGAAGGCGCTGGCGGTTCGAAAAATGCGGGATGCGGGGGATGTGATTGTCGCCTGCGATACCGTTGTGGCGCTGGATCACCGGATCTTCGGCAAACCGCATACGGCGGAAGAGGCAGAGGCCATGCTGCACCTGCTGTCCGGCCGTACCCATTCCGTTTTTTCAGGTCTGACGGTCTGCTGCGGCACAGCCGTGACTTCGGCTGTGGAATGCACCGACGTGACGTTCCGTACGCTCTCTGATGCGGAAATCACTGCATATGTGAAAAGCGGAGAACCCATGGACAAGGCCGGCGCCTACGGCATTCAGGGACTTGGCGCTGTGCTGGTTGAACGCATTGCCGGCGATTATTTCAATGTCGTCGGTCTGCCGCTCTGCCGCCTTGCACAGATGCTGTGCCCGTTTGGTATCCGGATTCTGAAATCTGTGGACTGTTGATTGAGGTGACCATGTATGAGACGCTTTTTCCAGAATAAAGCCGTGGTGATTGCCTTGATTCTGATTGCTGTGGTTCTGTTGGCGTCCGCTGCGCTTTCGATTTTTGCGAAGGGAACGTCGCTGCCATACCGGATTGCAAATGCCATTGTATCGCCTTTCCAAAAGGGGTTCACCGCCGCCAAAAACGGCGTCGCATCGTTCTGGGACGCCCATACAAAATATGACGCGCTGCTCAAGGAAAATGAGGCGCTGAAGGATGAATTGCGGGCAGTCAAAGAACTGATCGGCGATGCGGCGCGTTACCGCAGCGAAAATGAAACGCTGCGGGCGCTGCTCGATATCCGCAAACAGTATGCGAACCTGACCATCGATACGGCATCGGTCATAGCATGGAATGATACGGCTTGGTCGTCTGTTTTTACCATCAACAAAGGCACGCGTGACGGGGTTCAGAAGGGATGCTGCGTGATGACGAAAGACGGCGTTGCAGGCGTGGTCACACAAGCCGAATCGACTACGGCGGAGGTTCGATCCGTCGTGGATTCGCGTTTCAGCGCCGGCGCGTGGATTCCGTCGACCGGTTTGTTCGCACAGGCAAGCGGCGATTTCCGCCTGATGAAAAACGGCCGCCTGTGCCTGGAACTGATTCCGCTCAACAGCGCCGTCAAAGCGGGGGACCGCGTCGTGACATCCGGCGTCGGCGGCGTTTTTCCGCCGGAGCTTGTCATTGGTGAGGTTTCCGCAGTCCAAACGGCGCCGGACGGCATGACCTTGTATGCCGAAGTGACTCCGTCAGCATTGCTGGAACAGATGCAGCAGGTGTTTGTCGTGCTTGCTTTTGAGTAGGAGGCGTTGCGCAAATGAACCTGATCCGAAAAGACTGGATCGTGAAAACGCTGGCGTATGCCTTGCTTCTTGTTTTGATCGCGGCATTGGAAACATCTGTTTTGTCCGGCTGGCGTATTTTCGGAGCCGCGCCGGAGCTGCTGGTGTTTATTGCGGCGGCTGCGGCCGTCTATGAAGGCCCTGTCGCTGCCGTGCTGTGCGGTTTTTTTGCCGGACTGCTGCTGGATGGGCTGGGTACCGGCAGCCTCTGGTGGAATACGGTCGCGCTGACCGGTATGACTGCGGTTATCTGGGCGGTTTCTCCGCTGATCTTTCGCCGCAGGGTTTTGACCGTGATGATGTGGGGCGCGCTGATGCAGTTTCTCTGTGAGTTTGCCCGCTTTTTCATTACGCTGTATCTCTTTTCAAAATCCGGCCTGTCGCCGGTCGTGACGGTGATCCTGCCGCGTCTGCTCTACTCGGCTGCACTGTCGCCGCTGGTGATTCTGCCGACGGCTTTCCTGTACAAACGCTATACCCAAGAGCCGTCTATTTTTCGCTGAAGAACATACATCAAAGGAGGTGAACCGCCATGCCCCGAACAAAGCATACCTTCTGGCGTATCTGCTTGGTTGGATTGATGGCACTGACCCTGACAGCAACCATGGCGGTGCGCCTGCTTCGCTTGCAGCTGGCAGCCCCCGCGGAGACGAAAACCAATGGCGGTGCGCAGAAAACGACGCTTTACACAAGAATCATTCCGGCTGCGCGCGGAGAAATTCTGGATCGCTACGGTCGGAAGCTGGTCGCCAACCGCATTTCCTATCAGCTGACCTTTGATTATCTCCTTTGGAGCAAGTCCAGACAAAACGATGTCCTGATGGCGCTGACAGAGTTGTGCGGTTCCTACGGGCTGACGTACGAAGACCATCTGCCGCTGACCGCAGACGGAACGGCATATCAAACCGACCGCTCCGGAGAAGACGCCATGGACAAGCGTCTGAATCAATTTTTGCAGGCGCAGAAATGGGCGGAGACGATGGAACCGGCAGAGCTGTTCCAAAAGCTCTGCCAACGCTACCGCATCGATGAAACGCTGACAGCAGAGACGGCAAGGACAATTGCGGGGATCCGCTTTGATCTGGAAACCGGCCGTTTTTCCACGCTGGAACCGTTTGTTTTCCTGAAAGAGATTCCGCTGGAACTGGCGATCTGCATCGGCGAACGCGCGGATGATTTGCCGGGTGTCCGTGCGGAAACAACCTATCAGCGCGAATATCAGACGATCTATGCGGCGCATACGCTGGGGCATCTGGGGCTGATCAATGCCGACGAATACGCGGAACTGGCAGATCAGGGCTATCGCTCCAACGACCGCGTCGGACGGGACGGTGCGGAAAAAGCGTTTGAATCCGATCTGCATGGCCGTGCCGGATATGAAAAACTGCGCCTGACTGCCGACGGGCACGTTGTTGACGTGCTGGAAGATCGCCCGGCCGAGGCAGGCAGCAACGTCATGCTGACGATCGATATCCGCCTGCAAGCTGCGGTGGAACGCGCTTTGGCGGAACAGATCGAGTTGATGGTTGCGGAAGGCGTGGAAGACCCGGAAAAACCACAGGACGTCGCAGGCGGCGCAGCGGTGGTCATTGATATCGCCACGGGCGATGTGCTGGCGGAAGCATCCTATCCGACCTATGATCTCTCGCGCTTCAACGAACTGTTCAACGAGCTGAATGCGGACGAACGGACGCCCATGCTCAACCGGGCGGTCAGCGGCATCTATTCGCCGGGGTCGATCTTCAAGATGGTCACGTCGGTTGCGGGTTTGGAGCTCGGCATTATCACGCCGGAGACGGTGATTGAAGACACCGGCGTCTACCGCTTTTATCAGGACTATCAGCCATCCTGCTGGCTGTACAGCGCATCTCGTATGACGCATGGCGATGAAACGGTCGTCACAGCGCTGCGCGACTCGTGCAACATCTTCTTCTTTGACGTCGGCCGCCGCATCGGCATCGAGCAGCTGGCGGAATATGCCCGCGTGTTCGGCTTTGGCGAATACACCGGGATTGAATTGAGCGGCGAGTCGCGCGGTTATGTCGCCTCGCCGGAATCCAAGAGAAAACTGGAAGGTCGGCCGTGGGTCAACGGCGACACATTGGCGGCAGCCATCGGGCAGTCGTCCAACCTCTTCACGCCGCTGCAAATGGCCAATTACATCGCAACCCTTGCCAATGGGGGAACGCGTTATGAAACCCATCTGCTGAAATATGTCTGCGCCAGCGACTATTCATCCGTCCTGTCTGCCACACAGTCGGTCATCGCCGGACGGGTGGAAATGTCGGAGCAGACCTACCAGACCGTGATGGAAGGTATGTCCGAAGTCACAGAGAACGGTACGGCAGCCGGCGCATTTAAGAACTACCGGATTCACGTCGGTGGAAAAACCGGCTCGGCGCAGGTTTCTTCCGGTACGGCAAACAGCGTTTTTGCCGCATTTGCACCGTTTGATGAGCCGGAAATTGCCGTGGTTGTCGTTGTGGAACACGGCGGCTCCGGCAACCGGATTGCGCCGATTGCACGCAGCATCTTTGACGCATATTTCGCATTGAAAGAAACGTATCAACGCTGATTTTGAGGAGGGCAGAACGAGATGAAATTTGCCAATCTCTATGCCGTTGTCTCCGGCAAAGGCGGCACAGGCAAGACGACGGTCTGCGCAGCCGTCACCTCCGCGCTGTCGCAGCTGGGCCGCAGCGTCTGCGCCGTCGATTTGGACGTCGGGCTGCACAATCTGGATCTGGCACTCGGCTTGCAGGATCAAGCGATTTTCGACTTGGGCGATGTCGTCTCTGGGCGGACATCGCTGGAGAAAGCGCTGATTTCCCGCCCGGACCTGCCAAATCTATCAATTCTCGCGGCGCCTGCCGACGATACGGATCTGAAACAGACGGACCGCATGGAGGCCGTGCTGAAAACGCTGACCGACCGGTTTCAATACTGTTTCATGGATGCACCTGCCGGAATCGGCAGCGGCTTTCAGATGGCGGCCCGCTATGCCGCACATGCGCTCGTTGTTTCCACGCCAGACACGCCGTGTATTTCCGATTCGGCGGCGGCGGCAGAACAGCTCTGCGAAATGGGGATTGAGGACGCCCGGCTTGTCGTCAACCGCGTTGTCCGCCGGATGATCCGCCGCCGGAATGCGTATAACATCGACGAATCCATGGACCGCGTCGGACTGCCGCTGGCAGGCATCGTTTTTGAAGACCGCGCGATCACAGCGGCGTTCAACCGCTGCCAGCCGCTGATGCTCACGGGGGATAAAGCGGCAGCCGCTTTTCTGGACATTGCGAAGCGCCTGGAGGGCTTTCCGATCCGCCCGAAATTTTAGCGGACGCCATTTTTTTCGAGAATAAGACTTGAAAAATCCGGAAAATACTGTATAATATAAGGCAGAAGGCTTTAGACCAGTGCGGTGTGAAGATATCTGCACGGGTCGGGCAGAAACGGAGAACAACCATGAACATAGCCCTGATTGCACACGATAAGAAAAAGGAACTGATGGTCCAGATCTGCATCGCATACTGCGGTATCTTGGCCAAACATAATATTTTTGCGACGGAAACAACCGGCAAACTGGTCGCAGAGGCGACTGGGCTGCGCGTTCACCGCTTTCTCTCCGGCGCCCAAGGCGGCGACCAGCAGATCGGCATGCGCATTGCCTACAACGAAATCGACATGGTTCTCTTTTTCCGCGACCCGCTGACGCCGGGGCCGGGCGAACCGGACGTCCATAACCTGCTCCGCCTGTGCGACATCCATAATGTTCCGATTGCAACCAACGTCGCAACGGCAGAAGTCCTGATCCTCGGCATGAACCGCGGCGATCTGGACTGGCGCGATATCGTCAACCCGAAAAACTGATTTTTTTTCGCCCAACGGGCAAAAAAATCCGCAAACCCTCTTGACTTTTCTCTGTGGTGTGCTATAATAGTAGTACCTATAGAGAAAGGTCTTATTTTTTTGACCTTTTTTAGGGAGGCAAAACTTTAAGGAGGTGCCGTTAAATCATGAGAGTCAGAATCACTCTCGCCTGCACGGAGTGCAAACAGCGGAACTATGACACGATGAAAAACAAAAAGCATACCCCCGACCGGCTTGAGCGGAATAAGTACTGCAGATTCTGCCGCAAGCATACCCTGCACAGAGAGACAAAGTAATGTCTCGGCTGTCATGAATTGAGAAAGGGTGAAGAAAGTGGCGGATAAAGGCCAAACGGACAAGCTTGACGCAGCCGAACTGAAGCCTGCATCGAGCGGGAAAATCAGCAAGGATAAGAAAAAGCCGAACTTTTTTCAGCGGGTCGGAGCGCGGTTCAAGAAGTGGTTCAAAGAGCTGAAAAGCGAAGCGAAAAAAGTCACATGGCCGACCTTCCATCAGGTCGTCAACAACACGCTGATTGTTTTTGCGATGGTGATCGTTGTCGGCGCAGTTATTCTGTTGGCGGATGTCGCTTTCAGAAACGGCCTCGACCTGCTCATCAGCTTATTTTAGCGCTTAGCCGCTGAACAAAAGGAGAACCTTCATGTCGGAAGAAGCGAAATGGTACGTCATCCACACCTATTCCGGTTACGAGAACAAGGTGGCCAAGACAATTGAAAAAACCGTTGAGAACAGACATCTGGAAGAGCTCTTTCAGGATATCATGATCCCGACGGAAAAGGTTACCGAGATTCACGAAAACAAAGACGGCGACAAAACCGAGGTACAGGTCGAACGCAAGACTTATCCGGGTTATGTCATGGTCAAAATGGTGATGAATGACGAGACGTGGCACGTTGTGCGCAACGTCCGCGGCGTGACCAGTTTCGTCGGTCCCGGCTCCAAACCGGTGCCCCTGTCTGAGGCGGAAGTCATTCGGCTGGGGGGCGAACGCTGCGTTGCTGCTGCGCCGTCCTATCAGGTGGGCGATATTGTCCGGATCTGCGAAGGTATGCTGGAGGGCTTCTCCGGCACCGTGGAGACGGTTTCACCGGACAGCACCAAGGTCAAGGTGAAGGTCATTATGTTCGGCCGCGAACAGGTCGTCGAGTTGGATACGGAACAGGTCGAACTTGACGCGTAAGCGTGCGCTTGCCGCATGCAAACTGTTTCCAGTTTTTTGTTTTTTACAATGTTAGGAGGTTACGCTAGACTATGGCGCAAAAAGTAGTCGGTTATGTAAAATTCCAGATCAACGCCGGTAAGGCTGTCGCCGGTCCTCCGGTCGGCCCTGCTCTGGCGCCGCATGGCATCAGTCTTCCGAATTTTGTCAAGGAGTTCAACGAGCGTACAAAGGACAACATCGGCTTCAAAGTCCCGGTTGTTGTTACCATCTACGCGGACCGTTCGTTTACCTTCATCACGAAGTCGCCCCCGGCAGCAGCTCTGATTAAAAAGGCCTGCGGCATCGAGAGCGGTTCCGGCGTTCCGAACAAGACAAAGGTTGCCACCATCACGAAGGAAGATATCCGCAAGATCGCGGAAACGAAGATGAACGACCTGAACGCCAAAGATCTCGAAGGCGCAATGAGCATGATTGCGGGTACCTGCCGCAGCATGGGCGTTGTTGTCAAAGACTGAGCGGTTTCAGCTTTTGGAAAAAAGCTCTCCTGATATTAGCAGGGCAAAATTGCCCGAGCGGTGGGAGGATTATTCCGAAGTACCACTTTGAGGAGGAAATGTAAGTGCACAGAGGTAAAAACTATCTTGCTAGCGTAAATACTTACGACAAGCAGAACCAATATGAACCGGATGAAGCGCTGAAGCTCGTCATCCAGAACGCCAAGGCAAAATTTGACGAAACCGTCGAACTGCATATCCGCCTGGGCGTTGACTCCCGTCATGCTGACCAGCAGGTCAGAGGCGCGGTTGTCCTGCCGCACGGCACGGGCAAAACCACGCGCGTCCTTGTCTTTGCACGCGATGCCAAGGCTGCTGAAGCTTTGGAAGCGGGCGCCGATCTTGTCGGTGCGGAAGACATGGTCCAGAAAATCCAGAAAGAAAACTTCTTTGAGTTTGACGCCGTTGTCGCCACGCCTGATATGATGGGCGTTGTCGGCCGCATCGGTCGTATTCTCGGCCCGAAGGGTCTCATGCCGAACCCGAAAGCCGGCACCGTTACGCCGAACGTTGCACAGGCTGTCAAAGAACTCAAAGCCGGTAAAATCGAATACCGTCTCGACAGAACGAATATCATTCACTGCCCGATCGGTAAGGTTTCTTTCGGCGCTGAAAAGCTGTCCGAAAACCTGCGCACGCTGACGAATGCAGTCGTCCGTGCCAAACCGGCAGCCGCCAAAGGTCAGTACATCCGCTCCTGCGTCGTTACCTCGACGATGGGCCCGGGCGTCAAGATCAGCACAGCGCGCGTTTCCGAAGTTCTCTAAGATCATCCCAGCGTTTATCAGCGGCAGCAATGCCGTGGATAATAAATCAAAAGCCTTTTCCGAAGACAGCAGGTCGCTTCACAACGGAAACCCGTTCCGTGAAGGTGTAAACGTCCCTGCCGAGGAGAGAGCAGGTTTTTCAGAACCTAAGCGCTCCTCGCTCGTCCAGTCGGATCAGCGTGGAGCGCTCTTCATATGATTCCGAAAAGGCTTTACCACACTATCGGAGGTGAAACTCATGCCAACAAGCAAGGTCCTCGCAGAAAAACAGGCCGTTGTTGACGCTTTGGTTGAACGCCTGAAGGGCGCTCAGTCCGGCGTTCTCTGCGAGTACAAGGGTATCACGGTTGAAGACGATACGGCGCTGCGCCGTGAGCTTCGCAAGGCCGGCGTCGAATACAGCGTTGTCAAGAACACGCTTCTGCGCCGCGCAGCGGACAACACCGGTCTCAACGAGATGGATCCCTTCCTCAACGGCACGACCGCACTGGCAACCTCGGATTCCGATTTGACGGCTCCGGCCAGAATCCTGTCCGATTTCGTCAAGAAATCCAAGTCCAGCTTCGCGATCAAAGCCGGCATCCTCGAGGGTAAGGTCATTGACGTCGCAACCGTCGAAAAGCTTGCAGCACTGCCGTCCAAAGAGACGCTGCTGTCCATGCTTCTTTCCGCCCTCAACGGCAACATCCGCGGTCTCGCGGTCGCCCTCAACGCAATCGTTGAAAAGCAGACCGAACAGCCGGAAGCTCCGGCGGAAACCGCAGAAAACGCGTAATTTCCACACAAACATCAACTCAAAAATTAACGGAGGTTATTGAAAATGGCTAGCGAAAAAATCACGGCTATCATCGAGTCTGTCAAGGCTCTGACTGTTCTTGAGCTCTCCGAGCTCGTCCATGCGATCGAAGACGAATTTGGTGTTTCCGCCGCTGCACCGGTTGCAGTGATGGGCGCTGCTGCCGCCGCTCCGGCAGAAGAAGAAAAGACCGAATTCACGCCGGTTCTCGCCGACTTCGGCGCAAAGAAGCTGGATGTCATCAAGGTCATCCGCGAACTCACCGGCCTGGGCCTCAAAGAAGCCAAGGAATTCGTCGAAAGCGCACCGAAGGCTGTCAAGGAAAACATCTCCAAGGACGAAGCCGAAGCCATCAAGACCAAGCTCGAAGAAGCTGGCGCCAAAGTCGAAATCAAGTAATTTCAGCTTTTCTAAAACGGTGCGGCCGCAATGGCCGCACCGTTTTTTTGATGCAAAGCACTTTTCTGTTCTATGTCATCGGTTGCGCGGTTCTGCCGCAGGGGATTCTGGTGGGTGTCCGAGTGATGCAAAGCGCGGGCACGCAAAAAGATGTTTTCATCGGAAGGTTGCCGTTCGCTGTCTGAACCGCGCAAAGAAAGTGACAAGCCGGTTCAGCAAACAAGCCGCCTGCTTCAAAAGCAGACGGCTTGTTTGCATGATGATGTGACGGTGTTCACCACTTTGCTTCTTCGCTGTGATACGGCGTACCGATGAAACCAACCTGCGTGAAATCCTCCGGATTGTGACGGATGATATAGTCGAGATAAGCGGCGACAAGCCGGGAAGTCAGCAGGTATCCGGCCGGATTCAAATGGCCGTGCAGATAGAAATTCCGCCGGTATTCCGCATCCTCAACCGGACCGTATGCGGCGAAATCGAGGACATAGGTGAAATCAAACAGCTTGGCAAAACCGTGGAGCAGCGCCGCGTGATCGCGGACGATTTGGTCATGTGCCTCGTCTCCGTTTGAAAGCATCGTCATCAAAAAGAAACGCGCTTTCGGCTGCATGGCCTTGAGCCGCTGAATGATCCGCGCGTACCAGCCGGCAAACGTTTCTTCGTTGTTTTTGGCGGGGTCATCAAGGCAGACATCGTCCGTCGAACCGACCGGCATCCGAAGGCCGAACAGGTCGTTGACACCCAGTGCAATGATGTAACAGGGGCAGAGCTTGTCTTCATCCCAGAAGTGGTTTGCTTCCGCGAAGCTTTGGCAGTATTCTTTTGCAGTCATGCCGCCGCGCGAAAAATTGTAGACCGTCGAGCCGACCAAACGGCCGAGATACTGTCCCCACGAAAACTCAAAAAAGTCGTAGTAGCCGCGCTGGCCGGCCGAGTCGACCGCTTCAAATTCACCGGAGGAGAGACTGTCGCCGATGCAGGCAATCCGGCGGAAAATACCTGCAAAACCGCCGTCTGCCGGAATCTGGTCAAGCGGTTTTTCGTTTTCAGAGGCATAATAACGTGCAAGATCCATCGCGTTGAAGCCTTCTTTCAGAAAAATGATTTTGATTCAGTATACCACAGAACGCAGGGAAGGTAAAGAGCCAACCTTGCGAACGACAGAAAAATGTGCTACAATATGTAAAAAAGCATGCAGAAATGCAAAAACGGATTCCGGAAAGAAGGACTCGTACCCGTGTACGCAAATTATCATACCCATACGTTCCGCTGTCACCACGCCAATGGCACAGAACGCGAATATATCGAGCAGGCCATCGAACGCGGTCTGCACACGCTTGGCTTTTCCGACCATGCGCCGTACTGCTTCCCGGATGGATATACCTCCGGTTTCCGGATGGCGATGTCCGAATTTGACGGCTACTGCCGGACGCTCAGCGATCTGAAACAGGCATACAAAGACGACATCGAACTCCACATCGGCCTCGAAATGGAATACTATCCGGCGTATTTTGCCAAGACCCTTGAACGAATGAAGGGTTATCCGCTTGAATATCTGATTCTCGGCCAGCATTTCTTGGAGAATGAACAAAACGCGCCATACAGCGGACGTGCTGAAAACGGGGCGGCTGAATTGATTCGCTACGTCGATCAAACCGCAGAAGCGATGGAAACGGGGTGCTATACCTATTTTGCGCACCCGGATCTGATCCGGGCAGATGTGCCGCCGGAAACGTATCGGCACTGTATGACCCGCCTGTGTGAAACGGCGAAACGCTGCGGCATTCCGCTGGAGCTGAATTTGCTCGGCCTCGGTGAACACCGGGCATACCCGACAGAAGCGTTCTGGTCGATTGTGAAAACCGTCGGCAGCGATGTCGTCGTCGGATGCGACGCACACACGCCTGACGCCGTCGCCAACCCGGCTGTTTTGCAGGAAGCGGACGATTTCCTCAAACGATTCGACCTGACACCCCTGAAAACGGTGACGCTTCGGAATCCGTTCTCGAACTGAACAGAGACAACGGCAGGGATACCAAACCTGATTCCCCCAAAAACGGCTGAAGGATTCAGCCGTTTTTTTATTTGCACCGCAAAACAGCCATTTTTCGAGCCTGCATCCGCGTATGATGAAATGAGCGGCGCTCAGCGGAGAGAAAACAACAGCCTCCGGGTATGAATTCCACAAAAGCGAAGCACACTATGCGTAAAAGAATGCCAGAATCAACAGAAAGGCAAGATGATTCATGAAAGCATGTATTCTCGCTGGCGGAGAAGGACGGCGGCTGCGGCCGCTGACCTCGCATCTGCCAAAACCGATGGTGCCGCTGCTGGGGAAACCGCTGCTGCACCGGATTGTCAAGCAGCTCCGCGCAGAAGGCATCCGCGATATGGCGCTGACATTGATGTACCTTCCGGATGTCATCCGCGATTTTTTGGGAGACGGCAGCGCATACGACGCCTCGTTTTTTTACGCAGTGGAAAAGGAGCCGATGGGGACGGCCGGAGGTGTTCGCGCCTGCGCCGATTTTCTGCGCGGGGATGACTGCTTGGTCATCAGCGGCGACGCCGTGTTTGACTTTGACCTGGCGCAGGCATTCCGTTTTCACCGGGAACACGGCGCCGATGTGACGATCATCCTGAACCGCCAGGACAACCCGACGGAATATGGTCTGGTTCAGACCGATGCAGACGGACGCATTCAACGATTCGCGGAGAAACCGGCGTGGTCAGAGGTGTTTACCAACGTCGTCAACACCGGCATTTACCTGCTGGCGCCATCTGTTTTGGAACGCATTCCGACGGGTCAGCCGTTTGATTTTTCAAAAGACCTTTTCCCGATGCTGCTGAAAGAAGGCGCGCGCCTCTATGGCTGTGAACTGAACGGTTACTGGTGCGATATCGGCGATACTGCGGCGTATCTGCGCTGCTCGCTCGACGCACTCAATGGCCGCGTGCGGCTCGCAAATGCCGATGAAGCGATGATGGAAGCCGCCCCCGGCGTTTGGACGGCGCAGGGGAAAGCGTGTCCGGCGGGCGTTACGTTTGAAGGTCCGGTTTGGCTGCAAACGGGTGCGGTCGTGCTGCCCGGGGCCCATGTCGGGCCGAACGTCTGGCTGGGCGCCGGTGCTTATGTCGGCGAAAACAGCATCGTATCCGATTCAGTGGTCGACGGCACGCTGTCGGCGCACAGCGAAGCGGAGGGCGCCATTGTCTGTGCCGGCAGCTGCGTTGGCAGCGGCAGCGTCCTGTGCCGGGGCGCCGTGCTCGGCAGCGGCGTTCGTCTGGGAGAAAACTGCTATGTCAGCAGCGGCGTCCGCATCTATCCGGATATCGCCGTACCGCCCTCTTCCGTTGTCCGCGCAACGCTCACGGCAGGCGGCACGCAGTCTGCCGTCTTTGAAGAGGACGCCATCACCGGCACATTCGGGTGCGGATTGTCGCCGGAACTGGTGTCGGCCATCGGTTCCGCCTGCGCAGAGCTGCCGGGCGTCAATCGTGCGGCGCTGGGGTGCTCCGGCGGAGCGGACACACAGAGCCTGATGCAGTCGATGCTGGGCGGCATGACATCCGCCGGTATCCAAGTGCTGATTCACGATGTCCCGTTTGCGGCGGGCGCAGCGGCTATGCCGAACCTGCTCGGTGTGCCGCTCTCTGTTTTCCTCGACAGCGGCGATGAATTGTCCATCCGTATGTATGCCGGAGACGGACGGCCGATTCCGCATGCTTGGCAGCGCAGGCTGGAGGGCGCCGTTGCCCGCGGGGAATACCGGCGGGTGCCGTCGATTTCGGCGGGTCGAATGCAGCCGATTCTGGGCGGAACAACACTGTATGCAGCCGCTGCGGCGTGCCCGAAATCCGCGCGAAAACTGAAAGCGGCCGTCCATGGACACCATCCTGCGGCATCCGCCCTGATGGAAGCACTGCGCATTTCAGGCTTTGATCTGCCGGTGCCGCCTGCACTCTGTTATGACGGACTGACGCTTTCAATTTCAAGGGACGGATTCTATCTGACGGTTGCAGACGGTTCGTGCCGGCTCAGCTGTCAGGAAAGCGCTTCCATAGTGCTGCTGACTGCAATGCTCGAAACGCCGGGGATGACACTGGCGCTGCCGGAAGACGCGCCGGAAGCATATGAGCAAATGGCCATACAAAACGGCGCCAGCGTCATCCGGCTTGGCCGCGACGGCAGGCGTGCCGCAGAGCTGTATGCGGCGCAGCCGTTTACGCATGATGCCATTGGCGGCGCCGTCATGCTGATTTCTTTCCTGGAATCCTCCGGAACCACCATACAGGCGCTGAAACCGCTCATACCGTCTTTTGGAACCCATGTGATGGAATTAGACAGCCCATGCGAAAAAAGCGACCTGATGCGTATGCTGGCGGAAAAAATGAAGCCGGAGGAATCTGACGGCCGCGGCGGCATGACATTCCGGCAAAATGGCGGGACGATCCGGGTGACGCCGTCTGCCAAGCGAAGCGCGCTGAAAATTCTGGCGGAAGGTTTTTCCGAGGAAATTGCCAGAGAGATTGCCGTCGACTTTGCAGAGCGGGCGGGACGGATTGCAGGCGGTAAATCAGAGAAAAACCGCAAAGCAGATGGGAAATTCGATTGAAAAGCAGAAACAACGCTTTACAAATCGCGCAGAATATGATATAATATAAAAGATCATTACGCTGTCCTGTGAAGTGCGGTTCGGCTCCGCGCTTCACAGGACAGGTAAACAGGAAAGCGAACTTGGTCTACATAAAGCGTTTGACCGGCGGGCGAGGCGGAGTCGCCGGCCGGTCAGATGGATTCGTATGACGTGATTCATCAGATGATGGGGGCTTCCCCCTTTTCTTTTGTTGCGCTTTTTTGCATTTTTGACGATTCAAAAACGGGCAGATTGGTGTCCCGTTCAAATTCAATACAGGAGAATATATGGCACATAAACTGAAAATAATCCCCCTTGGCGGTCTGAATGAGATCGGCAAGAATATGACCGTTTACGAGTATAACGGCGACATCATCATCGTAGATGCAGGTCTGGCATTCCCGGACGAAGAAATGTACGGCGTCGACCTGGTCATCCCGGACTTTACCTATCTGGTGGAGCATAAACGCAAGGTCAAAGCGATCTTCCTGACACACGGCCATGAAGACCACATCGGCTCCATCCCGTACCTCATGCGCGTCATTGACGCACCGATCTACTGCACCCAGCTGACGGCAGGGCTGGTGGAACTGAAGCTGGCGGAGCACAAGCTGCTCAGCAAAGTGACCATCAACCGCGTCCGCCCGGGCGACGTTGTGTCGGCCGGCGTGTTTTCGGTGGAATTTATCCAGGTCAACCATTCCATCATGGACAGCTGCGCCTTCGCCATTTCCACCCCGGTCGGCACGGTCGTGCAGACCGGCGACTTCAAAATCGACACGACCCCGATTGACGGCAAAATGATCGACCTGGCCCGCTTCGGCGAACTGGGCAGAAACGGCGTGCTGCTTCTTTTGTCCGATTCCACCAACGTAGAGCGTCCGGGGCTGGCGATGTCGGAACGTATGGTCGGCGAGTCCTTCCGAAACATCTTCAAAGACTGCTCCAAACGCATCATCGTCGCATCGTTTGCCTCCAACATCCACCGCATCCAGCAAATTATTGACGCCGCCGTGGAAAACGGCAGAAAAGTTGCCGTTTCCGGCCGCAGCATGGAAAACATTCTGAACCTCGGGCTGGAGCTGGGATATCTCCGCGTCCAGGATGACTGCCTGATCGACATTACGGCGATCGATAAATATCCGAAGAAAAAGGTCTGCATCATCACGACCGGCAGTCAGGGCGAGCCGATGTCCGCACTGTCACGCATGGCGTTTGACAACCATAAGCAGGTCGAGATATCCAACGGCGACCTGGTCATTCTGTCTGCCAATCCGATTCCGGGCAACGAGAAAACCGTTTACCGCTTGGTCAACGAGCTGTTTAAGAAAGGCGCAGAAGTCATCTACGAACGGCTGGCCGAGGTTCACGTTTCCGGCCACGCATGCCGGGAAGAGCTGAAAATGATGCTCGCGCTGACCAAACCGAAATATTTCATGCCGGTTCACGGAGAATACCGCCACTTGGTCAGCCATGCCAACTTGGCGGTCACCTGCGGCGTGCCGAAAAACAACGTCTTCATCTCGGAGATCGGCCGCATCCTGGAAATCAACAAAGACGGTGTCGCCAAGCTCGGCGGAACGGTTGCCTCCGGCAAGGTCCTTGTCGACGGCCTCGGCATCGGCGACGTCGGCAGCGTCGTTCTGCGCGACCGGAAGCACCTGTCGCAGGACGGGCTGATTGTGGTTGCGTTCTCGCTCAGCGAAGCCGATGCATCAATTCTGGCGGGGCCGGACATCATCACCCGCGGCTTCATCTATGCCAAAGAAGCGGAAGCGATTGTCGCACAACTGAAAGAATACGCTGTGCGGACGGTTGAAAACTGCCGTGCAAACAACGTGACCGATTGGCTGGCCATCAAAAATGAGCTGCGTTCCTCGCTGTCCTCATTCCTCTTCAAGCAGACGAAACGCTCTCCGATGATTCTGCCGGTGCTCCTCGGCGTGTCCAGCGAGCCGGGTGTCTCTTTCGATTGGGACGACGACAGTGACCGTGTTTCCCGGCCGTCGAAAAAGAAGAACTGAAACGACTGCGTATGCAGAAACGTTCAAAAACAAAAAGCCATGGGCGAAATTCGCCCATGGCTTTTTTACGGTGTGTTGATTCGGGATGTTTCAAATGGAACGTCCGGATGGGTTATCGGACGACAATGGAGTCGTAGTTCTTGTCGTTGATCTTGATTTTGGCCGCTTCGGAATGCTCATTCAGATAGTTCTGGAACTTCGCCTGAATCACGGTCTGATAATAGGTGGCATACTTGTCATTGGAGAGTTCGTCGCGGATGATGATGTGATAGCCGTACTTCGTTTTGACCAGGTCGGAGATTTCACCGACCTGAAGCGCAAACGCGGCCGTTTCGTATTCGGAAACCATTTCACCGGTCGTAAACGTCAGCGTGCCTTCGGAGGCGTTGTCGACTTCACCGTCTTTCCGGACGGCTTCAAAATCTTCGCCATTTTTCAAACGGGCCAGTGCGGCCTGTGCACGCTGATGTGCTTTCTCAATTTCTGCATCGCTCAGGGATGTTCCGGTGGAGGAGTTGATCGTCAGGAAGAGGAGCTGGCGCGTCGAAATATATTGTTCGGCGTAGTCTTCTTTGGCTTTGTCCTTTTCATCAGCCGTGAGGGCGAACTTTTGACCGTCGCCGAAGAGCTTCAGAAGCTTGGACATATACAGCGAATTTTCGAGATAGCGCGTATAGGCGCCGTCCGTTGTGCCGGACTTCTTGAGGAAGGTGTTGAAGCTCTTGGCGCCGCCGAGCGTCTGAATGAACTGCTCACGCGTGGCTTCAATGGTTTTCTTGTCGGAGGCGGTGATTTTCAGCTTGTTTTCTTTGGCAAGCTGGCGGCAGAGCTGTGCGCTCAAAGCCGTATTGGTCGCCGTCAGCAGCAGATAATCGCTCAGCGTGACGCCGTCGCTCAGCTCTTTGGAGAGCATATCGACATCCAGATTATAGAGGTTGTCAAAGGTCATCGTACCGTTTGAAATCTGGGAGCTGAACAGGTCATATTTCTGGAAGAAAAGGTGGACCATGATGTCATCGTAACAAACGTCGTCGCCGTTGACGGTAAAGATGGTCGCTTTGCGCGGGCTGCATCCGGCAAACAGCGTCAGACAAAGTGCAGCCAGGAGCATCAGAGAGACAGCGCGGAAGAGATGTTTTTTCATGTACGTCAATTCCTTTCATGGACGGAGCAGTTTACTCTTTTAATAGTATCACGAATGGGGCAAAATGTAAAGAGACCGGGGGATCTTTTTTGTGTAAATTCTTTTCAGTTTGTTTTTTTCGGCGGGGTCAGCGTCTTGACCAGCTCCTCCGACAGCGCCATGCGGTCGTCTTTGCGGCGCAGCTTGATGGCAATGTGCGGACGGTCACCGGCATTGAGCAGGACGCGGCCTTTAAGTGTTGGATGGTCAAACAGCGGCTGGATGCGTTCAAAGGTGAAATCCGAAAAGAAAAAGCGCAGCGTATCTTCCTTGTCGGCGATCTCACAGATACCGGCGGCTGCGGCATCCGTCCGCAGGACGGAAATGCGGATCAGCGTTTCCGTTTCCGCCGGTACGTCGCCGAAACGGTCGCAGAGCTCGTCCCGCATATCGTCTGCGTCTTCCGGCGTCTGAATCCGCGCAATCCGGCGGTAGAGGTCCATCCGCTCAAACGACGAGGTGACATAGGTGTCCGGAATCCCCGCAGGAACGGCCAGTTCAATGATGCATTCGCGCTTCGGCTCGACTTTTTCTCCTTTTTCCTCCAGAACGGCTTCTTCCAGGAGGCGGAGATACATGTCGTACCCGACGGAGATCATGTGACCGCTCTGCTCAGCGCCCAGCAGGTTCCCCGCGCCGCGGATTTCCAGGTCACGCATGGCGATTTTGAACCCGGCGCCGAATTCGGCAAAGTCGCGGATGGCGGCCAGACGCTTCTGGCTGATTTCCGAAAGAACCCGCCCGGCCGGAAAGGTCAGGTAGGCATAAGCGTGCCGGGATGACCGCCCAACACGTCCGCGGATCTGGTGAAGCTGCGCCAGCCCGAACCGGTCGGCGTCTTCGATGATCAGCGTGTTGACGTTCGGAATGTCGATGCCGGCTTCGATGATGGTGGTGCAGACGAGAATGTCCGCCTCACCGTCTGTAAAGGTCTGCATGACTTCGCCGAGCTGCTTTTCGTTCATTTTGCCGTGCCCGACGATGACGGTTCGCTCCGGGAACATGGCTTGCAGGCGTGCAGCCGTTTTGTCGATGGTGTCCACGCGGTTGTGCAGATAGTATACCTGCCCGCCGCGCGTCAGCTCACGCGCTATGGCATCCCGGATCACGGCGGCGTCGTATTCCATGACGTACGTTGTGACGGGGTAGCGGTCGTGCGGCGATTCCTCCAAGACGGACATATCGCGTACGCCGGACAGAGCCATGTTCAGCGTCCGCGGAATCGGCGTCGCCGACAGGGTCAGAACATCGACGTTGCCGGTCATTTCCTTGAGCCGCTCCTTATGTGCGACGCCAAAGCGCTGCTCTTCATCGACGATGATCAGGCCGAGGTCGTGGAATACAACGGATTTGTTCAGCAGCCTGTGCGTGCCGATGACCATATCGATGCTGCCGGTGCGCAGCCCGCGGATTGTTTTTGCCACATCGCCCGGCGTGGAAAACCGGCTGAGCGACGCGATTTTGACCGGATATCCGCGGAAACGGTGCATGGCGGTCAGATAATGCTGGCGGGCCAGAACGGTTGTCGGCACAAGCACGGCAACCTGCTTGCTGTCCAGAATGCACTTCATCGCAGCACGGAAGGCGACTTCCGTTTTGCCGAACCCGACGTCGCCGCACAGCAGACGGTCCATCGGCATGGAACGCTCCATGTCCTTTTTGATTTCTGCAATGGAAATGAGCTGATCGTTCGTCTCCTCATATTCAAAGCTGTCTTCAAATTCGCGCTGCCATGCAGAATCGGGTGCAAAAGCGTGGCCGGGGAGGCGCGCCCGCTTGGCGTACAGGGCAATCAGCTGTTTGGCCAGATCCTTGGCGGCGCTTTTGGCGCGCTGGCGCGTCCGCGCCCAGTCCGTACCGCCGAGCTTGGAAAGCTTGACGGCGCTGTCTTCGGCGGCGCCGAGATATTTTGAAATGACATCCAGCTGCGTCACCGGGATGTAGAGCACATCGCTCCCGGCGTAGGAGAGCTTGATAAAATCCTTTTTGATGCCGTCGGCTTCCAGCTCTGTAATGCCGCAGAAGCGGCCGATGCCGTAGTTGTCGTGGACGATCAAATCCCCCTCGTGGAGATCCGTAAAGGACTTCAGCCGTTCGCGGCTGCCTTTTTCCACAGCGGCGGTGCGGCGCGTGCGCTTCTTTTCGGGCGCTGTCGGCCGGGTGTCGTTCAGAACGGCAACGGAGGCGTCCGGCAGTTCAATCCCAGCAGACAAACTGCCGATGCCGACGGTGACGCCGCCGGGCGTAAACGGCATGGAAACGTTCGGATCGATGGTCGCGGCGACGTTTTTTTCAGCCAGCAGAGAGATCAGATAATCGACACGCTCGCGGCTGGCCGCCAGAACCAGCACGGCAAATCCCTGGCGCCGGTAGAAGTCGATGTCCTGAAAAAGCGCGTCGAAGCTCTGAGAGAGTGACGGCAGCTGCTTTGAAATCAGCGTGATGATTTCACGCGGCGGCAGTTCGCTGCGCTGCGACAGGAAGTTGTCCAGCATGATGAGGTTGTGCGCCGAAAGGAAGGAAAACATGCCGTCGGCATCCAGATAATAGCTTTTTTGGCGGCCGCTGATGATGCCGCTTTCCATCAAGTGCTTAACATCCTGCGCGGTGCGGCGCGTCAAGCTGCGGATCTCTTCGCAGACGCGCTGCGCGTCGTCCAGAAAGAAAACCGTTTCGTTGGAACAGAAATCCAGCGCCGTAAACGGCGTCTCCTGATAAACGGGCAGGTACCGGTCGATGGCAGCAAACCGCAGACCGTCACGGATGCGGCCGCTGTCCGTATCGATGTGTTCCAGCAGCTCTTTGGCGAGTTTCTGACGATTCAGCCCTTTCAAAAGTCCGGCGACGCGTCTGGCAAACGCCTCGCGCCCATCCTGTGCGAGGTCCGGCGGCAGCTCCAGCGCAGGCGTGATCCGCACATGGCGCAGGTTTTCGGTGCGGCGCTGTGTCGCAATGTCAAAAGCGCCCATCGAGTCAATTTCATCGCCGAAGAATTCGATGCGGACCGGGCGGCGGAGTGACGGCGGGAAGATGTCGAAGATGCCGCCGCGAAAAGCGAACTGCCCGGCGCCTTCCACCGTTTCAGAACGGCAGTATCCGAGGCGCAGCAGCGTGTCCGAAAGCGCCGTGACGTCCGTTTCCATGCCGACTGAAAGCTCCAGCACGGCGTCTGCAAACGTATCCGGCGCGATGGTGTGCAGAGAAAATGCTTCTACCGACCCGCAGACTGCCGTACAGCAGCCGGTCTTCAGCGCATCCAGCACGCTGACGCGGCGATGCTCCCATTCCCGGCTGGCGCCTTCGATTTCATGAAACATCAGCTCACGGGCAGGCAGAACGGCATACTCAATGCCGCTGAGCGCGGCGGCATCGGCGGCGAACGACGAAGCCGCCGATTCGTCGGCTGTGATAACCGCAACCGGACGGAAAAACTCGGCCTGTATCGCCGCGGCGACCAGCGCACGGTGAAGCGGCGACAGCCCGCAGATCAGAACCGGCGTGCTGCGGTCTTCCAAACGGCGCCGCAGCTTTTGCAGCTCATCCGGTGAAAAGACGGATTTACAGAGAGAAAGCATATGAAAAATCCTCGTTTCATTTGCATTCAGGTGCATTCAGAGACAGTCAGACGCGGGAGAAAAGCAGAACAAAACGCGGGCAAACGTGTGATAAACGCTGCCCGCTTTTGCGCTGTAAGCTGTAAGATGGAATGATTCAGAACGGCTCAGTTTTTGGCATCGGTGTCGCAGCCATAGGCGGTGTGCAGCAAAGCAGCGACCGGATCAGCCCGGCGGGGTGCAAAGAAAACCGGCACCACGGCCAGCGTGAAGAGAAAGCCGTAAAGGAAAATCAGGGCGTCCGTTACGCCGGCATTTGCAAACGTCGTTCCGTTTGCAAGCAGGCGGAGGCAGTTCAGTCCGCGGCCCAGAAAAGCCGTCGTGCAGAAAAAGAGATTGACTGCCACGGCCAAATAGACGCGCATTGCACTTTTTCGGCCGTACAAATACCCGGAACAGGCAAAAAACATCAGAATCATCGTAATCAAAGCGGCGATGTCATAAAAATAAGCGCTGACGGACGGGTTGGAGGAGACATCACGGTATACTTCAATCAGACGGAAGCTGGCCCAGAAAACAAGCAGCAGCGAAGCGGTTCCAATCGGCGAGCCGCCTTCAACCGGCTGAGACAGCTTTTTCAGGACAGGCACCGTGAGCAGCGTTGAAGCAAACAGGAGAAGACCGTTGAGCATCCCCCAGACCGAAACGTGCTGTACCGCTGTGATTAGAACGGCGATGGTTCCGGCCGTACCGGCTGCGGCGGCGCAGACGGCAAAGAGGATGGTCGGAACGCCAATGGCGCCGACAATGACGGCGTTTGAAGGAAAGAGACGGTTTTTCGCCGCCAGCAGCGCGATTACGCCCAACGCGGCCAACATACAAACGCAGAGCAGAAGCAGTATCAGGCTGCTGCGTTCCCCGGGAATGGCCAGCCCCTGCGCATCAAATCCGTCGCGCAGCTGGATCCATCGAACCAAACCGCCAAAAATACCGGCCAGCAGCATCAAAAACAAAAATGCGCCTTTTTCCAGCTTTGCGTTCTTTTCGTTTGTCAATTTCATTCACCCTTTTCTGATTTCTGTGGTTTGTCTGCATCGTCTGCCGGCTTTTTCGGCGATTGAGCGCCCTGCTTTTTGCTGTACCGGTATGCGGAGATCAAAATGACAACGCCGTAAATCATGGCGCAGACAATGGCGACGCATAATAAAATCAGCAGAAAACGAATGATGGTCCCGGCAAAAGTCCGGCTTCTCTGCGTGCCGGCGGATGCCGTTACGGAAACATCGCCCGGACGGGGCGTCGTGGCAGCCTGCGAACCGGAGGCGTCTGTGACGGCAGACGTCAGATAATCGCTGCGGGAAACGACGGAAGCGTGTCCGACGGGGAAGCCGTGGTCGTAAAGCTCAACGGAACCGAAAACAGTCCCTGCGGGCGCCGGATCGGAAATCAAATCGGGGATGTCATAGATGGCCTCAAACGTCAGCGGATCGTCCGACTTGTGGCACAGCACGGAGAAGGATTCCGGCTCCAGCATCAGCGTTCCGCCTGCAGCCGTCGGCACGGATTTGGCCAAGTCAATGGTATTGTCTACGGTTTTCAGCGTCAGGTTTTCAGCAAAGGAATCGACGAGCGCAGAGGTGTCTTTGAATGTGGTTCCCTTCGGCGCTTTCATCACGGTGATGATGAACTGCATGCCGTCCACCTCGGACAGCGTCGCCAGCGTGTTCCCGGCCGGCGTGGTATAGCCGGTTTTGCCGCAGACGACTTTGCTGTTGTAGATGCCGGAGCGGGTCAAGAGCAGATCGTTGGTCGTCACTAGGTGGCGCGTTTCACTGCATTTGTTGGTCGGCGGGATGTCATAGGTCGGCGTGGACATGACCTCGACCAGAAACGGATGGCGGATGCATTCCCGCATCAGCGTCGCCAGATCGCGTGCGCTCATATAATGCTGCTCGTCGTGGAGGCCGTTGGTCGTTACAAAATGCGTGTTGGTCATGCCGAGCTCTGCGGCGCGTTCGTTCATCAAAATGAGGAAATCCTCTGCACTGCCTGCCAGATATTCCGCCATGCCGAGGCACGCCTCGTTGGCGCTGGGGAGAAGGATGGCGTAGAAGACCTGACGGACGGTGAGCTGTTCGCCGACGTCAATCGCGATGTGCATGGTGTCCCGCGGAATGCCGTAAACAGCTTCCCGCGAGAAGGTAATGACGTCATCCAGTGAAGCCAGTCCGGCTTCTACACGCTCTGCGGCAATCAATGCCGTCATGAGTTTGGTGGTGCTGGCCGGATAAAGCTTTTCATCGGCATTCTTTTCGAGAAGGATGGTGCCGGTGTTCAATTCCATGGCAAAAGCGGCATAACCGGATACACTCGGCAGCGGGTCGGCGCCGCAGGCATCCCCATAGGCAGCCGCAGCGCGCGGCGCAAACGTGAGGATCGGAATCAGGGCGAGGAGAAGGGCGAAAAACCTCTTGTGTTTCACGGCGGAAAAAACCTCCAGTCTGTATGCAAGAAATTTCGTTTACTCTATATTCTACCATTTTATGTATCGTTTGTCAAAGTGTTTTTTGTTGCACGGCAGGGGCGGCGGTTCATTTTCCAAAACATGCCGCTTTGAAAAGTGGTTTTGACAAAAAACGAACCCGGTGGTATAATAGAAAGAGGATTTTTTGCCGCTGTCCGGCAAGACAGGAGCGTGCTGCCCGATGAACCCCATTCTGCCGCGTGTCGCCGCGGTTCACGACGTTTCCGGATTCGGAAAATGCGCGTTGACGATTGCGCTGCCCGTGCTCTCTGCATGCGGCGTTGAAGTATGCCCGCTGCCGACGGCGGTTCTGTCCGCCAATACCGATTTCGCCGGATTTCAGATGGTCGATCTGACCGATGCCATGCCGCGTTTTCTCCGGCACTGGCAGGCCATGGGTTTGCATCTGGATGCCGTTTATTCCGGCTTTTTGGGCTCCGCGGAGCAGATGGACGATATCGAACGCATGGTGCAGCTGTTTCACCCGGCGCTGACCTTGGTGGATCCGGTCTGCGGGGATGACGGCCTCGTCTACAAAACCTATACGCCGGCCATGTGTGCCCGGCTGCGCAGGCTGATGGGCATCGCCGATGTGATCACCCCCAATCTGACGGAAGCCTGCGTCCTGACGGATACGCCGTATGATACCTGCCGGACGGACGCCGCTGCTGTCCGCTGTCTGGCAGAGCGCCTGCGCGAAACCGGCGCCAAAAGCGTGATCATCACCGGCATTGAGCGCGACGGTCTCCTTTGCAACTGTATTCTGGACGAAACGGGATATGACGAACGTGCCGTTCCGCTGCTGCCGTTTCGTATGCACGGCACAGGCGACCTGTTTGCCAGCGTTTTGACCGGCGGCCTGATGACGGGACATTCGCTCCGCGAAAGCGTGGATTCTGCAGCGCGCTTTACTGCGTTTGCCATGGAAAAAAGCGTCCGGTATGACGGCGCTTTCCAGCGCGGCGTCTGCTTTGAACCCTATCTGCACCTGCTGGCAGGCGGCGTGTTTACCGGTGAAACCGCCTGAAAGCGTTTGAACAGATGGAAGGAACCGGACACGCAAAAACAGAAAAAAACAAATCAAAGAATTGAGGAAAATATGATGTTGAAACCGAAACGCCTGATGGCAGGCGATACTGTTGGACTTGTTGCACCCTGCTACGGTGTCAATCTGGGGGATGCGGAAGAACCGCTGGCACAGATGGAGCAGATGGGCTACCGCACAAAGGTCAGCAGACACTTCTACGACCGCGACTGGACGTTTGCCGCCTCCGTCGAAAAACGCGCAGAAGATTTCAACGAAATGGCCGCAGATGACGAAGTGAAAATGGTCATTTTCGGCGGCGGTGAAGTCTCCAATGAAATCCTGCCTTACATGGATTTTGATCTGATCCGCAAACATCCGAAAATCTACTGCTCTTACAGCGACGGAACAACCCCGCTGAACGCCATCACATCCTTGACCGGGCTGGTCACTTACTACGGCGCAGACCCCGGCGTGCCGGGCGGCAAAAATCTTTACAGCGCCCGTTCGCTGGCGGCGGCCATCAACACCGGTACGGCGCCCTATACGTTTGAAAAATGCAGCGAATGGACGACGCTGCGCGGCGGCGAGTGCAGCGGTGAGCTGATCGGCGGTTTTTTGGCCAACTTTGCGCTCATGTTCGGCGGCAGCTATCTGCGGATCGATAAAACGAAAAAATACCTGCTCTTCCTCGAAGACCACGAGCAGTTCGGTTCGCCGAGCGTGACGTCGAAATATCTGTCCCACATCGAGCAGAGCGGCTTTATGAACAACGTTTCCGGCCTGATCCTCGGCCACTATGCCGACAAGTTCTATCCGGAAATTCTCGACATTCTTCGTCGCATTGCCGACCGCTATCAGATCCCGACGGTCAAAACCGATGACTTCGGCCACTGCGCGACGCGCGGCACGATCCCGATCGGCGTTTCCGCCGTGCTTGACGCGGACGCACAGACCCTGCGCTTCACAGAAAATACCGTTGAAGCGTAAAAATGTCAGATTATCCACAGAAAACACGGAAAAAGCCGGTATATTTATCGAGAATAGAACTTCCGATTCGCGAACCGGCATGGTATAATATTAAGAATCCCAAAGGCATTTGAATTTGAAAAGGAGACGGATTGTGGGCAACCTCGCGGAGACGATTGGACAAACCATTTTGCTCGCAGGGCATTATGGCAGCGGAAAAACGAACATTGCGCTGAACCTGGCTGTCAGCCTGCGTCAGGCCGGCCGGACGGTCACGGTGATCGATCTGGATATCATCAACCCGTATTTCCGCCTGGCGGACGGAATTGATATCTTGGAGCGTTTCGGCATTGACCACGTTGCGCCGACGTATGCGAACACCAACGTCGATATCCCGGCCCTGTCGCCGCGTGTCGCCGGTCTTCTCGAAGACAGCGGCGATACCTTAATTGTGGACGTCGGTGGCGATGATACCGGCGCGGCCGCACTCGGCGGGTTTGCGCAGACGCTGACGCGCCGCGGCTATGAGATGCTGCTGGTTGTGAACCCGTTTCGCCCGTTCACGGAGACGGCGGCGGATGCCGCCGGCGTCGCCGCTGACATTGAATTGGCGGCTCGGCTGAAATTCACGGGAATCGCGGCCAACCCGAATCTGGGGCGCGAAACCACCGTGGAGACGATCTGCGGCGCAAAGCCGTTTTTTGACGGCCTGTCTGAGCGGCTGCATCTGCCGGTCTGCATGACGGCCGTGCGAAAGGATCTGGTGTCTGCCGTGTCCGGCGCAGTTTCCGGCCCGGTTCTGCCCCTTGAAATTCTTCAAAAACCCGGATGGGACATCTTCTGAAATGTGCTTTTCAGGAACAAATAATTTCAGTACGGAAAGGTGATAAAGCATATGGCGAAAGTGACAATTGACGAAAAAAGATGCAAAGGCTGCGGCCTGTGTGTCTCCGTTTGCCCCAAGAAAATCATCGCCCTTGCGGCGCACCGGCTGAATGCCAAAGGGCATCACCCGGCGGAAGTGATCAACCAGGAGGCATGCCTTGCCTGCGCAATGTGCGCGCGTATGTGCCCCGATGCGGCGATCATGGTAGAACGGTAGTCTGCAACCAGAGAGGACGGAATGAATTTATGGCTGAAAAAATTTTGATGAAAGGCAACGAGGCGCTGGCGGAAGCCGCCATTCGCGCCGGCTGCCGGTATTTCTTTGGGTACCCGATTACGCCGCAGACGCAGGTCGCGGAGTATATGGCGAAAAAACTTCCGAAAATCGGCGGCGTGTACCTGCAAAGCGAGAGCGAAGTGGCCGCCATCAACATGGTCATGGGTGCGTCGGCCACCGGCGCACGCGCGATGACGTCGAGCTCCTCGCCCGGCATCTCGCTGAAATCCGAGGGGATTTCCTATATCGCCGGCTGTGACCTGCCGGCCGTCATTGTCAATATGCAGCGCGGCGGCCCGGGTCTGGGCGGCATCCAGCCGGCGCAGTCCGACTATTATCAGGCGACAAAAGGTCTCGGCCACGGCGACTTCCGCATGATTGTCCTGGCGCCGTGCGGCGTTCAGGAAATCGTCGACCTGATGGGCAAGGCGTTTGACCTGGCGGACGAATACCGGATGCCGGTCATGATCTTGGGCGACGGTATGCTCGGCCAGATGATGGAGCCGATTACCCTGCCGGAACCGAAAGAAGAAGACCGCAGCGGCAAACCGTGGGCGGCCTGCGGCACCGGCGGCAAGCGGAAACGCAACGTGATCAACTCGCTTTACATCCAGCCGGACGAACTGGAAAGACTCGTCGTAGAGCGCTACAAGCGCTATGACGTCGTTGCGGAAAAAGAAACGATGAGCGAAAGCTATTTGACGGACGATGCAGAAATCGTCATTGCGGCTTACGGCGCTTCCGCCCGGATTGCAAAGAACGCCATTGCCGCGGCGCGCGCAGAAGGCATCAAAGTCGGCCTTGTCCGCCCGATCACGCTGTGGCCGTTCCCGGACAAAGCGTTCCAGAAAGCGGCGGAGACGGCAAAAGCGTTCCTGACGGTTGAAATGAGCATGGGTCAGATGATCGACGACGTGAAGCTGGCCATCAACTGCGCCAAACCGGTGCATTTCTTCGGCCGTACGGGCGGCGTCGTGCCGACCCCGGCTGAAATTCTCGCACAACTCAGAAAGATTCACGGAGGTGAACAGTAATGGCAATCGTCTATCAGAGACCGGCAGCGCTGTCGGATGTGGATACGCATTACTGCCCGGGCTGTACGCACGGGATTGTTCATCGTCTGGTGGCGGAAGTCCTGGACGAACTGGGCATTGCCGGAAAGACCATCGGCGTCGCGTCCGTCGGCTGTTCGGTTTTTTCCTATAACTACTTTGAATGTGACATGATTCAGGCGGCGCACGGCCGCGCACCGGCCGTTGCAACCGGCGCTAAACGCGCCAACCCGTCGCAGATCGTCTTTACCTATCAGGGCGACGGCGACTTGGCGGCCATCGGCACAGCGGAGACCGTTCATGCGGCGACCCGCGGCGAAAACATCACGATCATCTTCATCAACAACGCAATCTACGGCATGACAAGCGGCCAGATGGCGCCGACGACGCTGCCGGGTCAGGTCACCACGACCACACCTTACGGCCGTGACCCGAAGCTGGCAGGCTATCCGGTCCGCGTCTGCGAAATGCTTGCCACCCTGCGCGGCACCGCCTATGCTGAACGCGTCAGCGTGGACAGCGTCCCGAACGTCATGAATGCCAAAAAAGCCATCAAAAAAGGCTTTGAAAAGCAGATTGCCGGTAAGGGCTTTTCGATCATTGAAGTGCTTTCCACCTGCCCGACCAACTGGGGGATGCAGCCGCTGGAAGCGCTTGAATGGGTCAGAAACAATATGATTCCGTACTATCCGCTCGGTGTCTACGCCGACCGTGACGATGTGTTTGGAGAATGAGAACATGACGAACTACAATATTTTGATTGCAGGTTTCGGCGGTCAGGGCATTCAGTTCGCCGGAAAACTGCTGACCTATATCGGTATGTACACCGGTCTGGAAGTTTCGCTGTACCCGTCCTATGGCCCGGAAATGCGCGGCGGCACATCGAACTGCGGCGTCAACATCAGCTCTGAGCCGATTGCTTCACCGCTGGTTGTGAATCCGACCGAACTCATCGTGATGAACGGCCCGTCGCTGGAAAAATTTGAATCGGCGACGGTTCCGGGCGGCAAGATCTTCTACGACAGCACGCTGATCGAAAAAAATGGCGGTCGGACGGACGTAACCTATTTTGCCGTCCCTGCAACGAAGATTGCCGAAGAAAACGGCATCGGCAAACTGGCCAACGTCATCATGTGCGGCAAGTTCCTGAAAGAGACCGGCCTCTGCACGATGGAAGTCGCAGCACCGATCATTCAGAAACTGGTTCCGGCCAAAAAACCGGAGCTTTACGACCTGAACATGAAGGCGCTGAAAATCGGCTACTGCGACTGCTGAACGGCAGCCGACCGGTGAATCCATACAAACAGCCACAAACAGCCCAAACCCCGCCGGGATGCTTCAACATCCCGGCGGGGCTCTTTGCGCGAAAA
>CAJLFQ010000004.1 GCA_905205975.1 uncultured Eubacteriales bacterium
GTACAACGGAAATCAACCTGCAAGCCAAACCCAAAAAGAGAATTCTGGGCGTCAGCCCGGCGTTCTTCTGGGTGTGCATCACGGTGTTCGCACTGGTCATCCTGCTCGGCGCCGTCAGCTTCACCCTGATTCTGAAAAAGGTGAACGGCTACAACCGGATTTATCCCGGTGTTTCGGCGTTCAGCGTCGAGCTGGGCGGTCTGACGGAGAGCGAAGCCGTTTCCGCGCTCAACGAATACAGCGAGAATTATTTCTCAGGCAGACAGCTCGTCGTGAAATGTCTGGACCAGAGCGTGACCATTCAGGCGCGCGACATCGTGACGGGCATTGACACCGCAGCGGTTGCACGTCAGGCATACGCTTATGGGCGGGATCGCTCCCTCTTCAAACGCTATGCCATGTTGAAGTCGAACGCCGCCTATGAACTGCCGGAGGCTGCGCTGGACAGCTATGACAAAGCCGCCGTCGATGCGGCGCTGGATTCGCTGGTCGCTTCCGTTGAACGGACGTATAAAAGTTACAGCTACATCCTGACGGATACCGGTCTCACGATTACAAGAGGCAGCGACGGCGTCGAGGTGAACCGCGCCGCGCTGGGCGATGCAGTTCACGGCATGCTGGCAGCCGGGACATACGGCGAATATACCGTAGAGCCGAAAATAACCGAGGCGCAGGTGCCGGACTGGAACATCCTCCGCGAGACGTTCTGCGTCCCCGCACAGGATGCCTACGTCGAAAAATCCGGTTCGCGCGGCTATAAGATCGTCGACGAGGTCATCGGCAAAGACGTCGATATCTACCAGATCGACGAGGATATGCAGAGCGACGAACCCTGGACCGAAAAGACATACCCCTTTGTGTATACGACGCCGCAGGTCACCAAAGAAATCCTGACGTCGCTGCTTTTCCGCGATGTGCTGGGAGAAGCGGAATCCCCGTACAACAGCGCCGAAACCAACCGGACGACCAATCTGACGCTGGCGACGGAAAAGGTCAACGACATCATCCTGCTGCCCGGCGAAGAGTTCTCCTTCAATAAAATCGTCGGGGAACGCACGGAGGCCCGCGGCTTCAAACCGGCCATCGTTTTCGCCGGCGGCGAAATGGTTGACGGCATCGGCGGCGGCATCTGCCAGGTCTCGTCCACGATTTACCTCGCGACGCTGCGCAGTGATCTGGAAGTCACGGAGCGCGCCGTGCACGCGTATACCGTCGATTACGTCCCGCTCGGACAGGATGCCACCGTTCAGTGGGGCTATCTAGACTACAAATTCAAAAACAACACCGCATACCCCGTCCGTATTGCAGCCGAAATGAAAGACGGCAAGCTGACGGTCCGCTTGTTCGGCACAAAGACGGACGCCAAACGGCGCGTCGAGGTCGAAACTGTGACGACGCATACCTATCCCTATGCAACCGAGTATGTCTTTAACGAAGAGCTCGCCTACGGCACACAGCGTCAGATCCAGCGCGGGAAAGACGGGTATCAGTGCGAAACTTATCAGCTGATCTATGACGGCGATACGCTGGTCGAACGCCGTCTTGCAAACAAGAGCTATTATAAGAGCCAAACGCAGACCATCGAGGCCAATCCAGCGCCGTAACCAGTATGGGTGCGGCGATGCAAACAGAAATATACAAACGAAAGGACATGTTTATGTCGCAGGAAAAAAAGATGGTTGAGCAGATCACGTCGATGGACGTTGATTTTGCGCAATGGTACACGGATGTCGTTAAAAAAGCCGAGCTGGCCGATTATTCAGGCGTTAAGGGCTGCATGGTCATTCGACCGTACGGCTATGCAATCTGGGAAAATATGCAGCACGACCTTGACCGCCGCTTCAAGGAGCTGGGGCATGAAAACGTCTACATGCCGATGTTTATCCCGGAAAGCCTGCTCCAGAAGGAAAAGGACCATGTAGAAGGCTTTGCGCCGGAAGTCGCATGGGTCACGCACGGCGGCCAGCAGGAGCTGGCAGAACGCCTCTGCGTCCGCCCGACGTCGGAAGTGCTTTTCTGCGAACATTATAAAAACATCATCCATTCCTACCGCGACCTGCCGAAGCTCTACAACCAGTGGTGCAGCGTCGTCCGCTGGGAAAAGACGACGCGCCCCTTCCTGCGTACGTCTGAATTTTTGTGGCAGGAAGGCCATACCATGCATGAAACGGAAGACGAAGCGCGTGCAGAGACGCTGCGGATGCTGAAATGCTATGAGGATTTCTACCGCGAAACGCTCGCCATCCCGGCCGTCACCGGCCGCAAAACCGAGAAGGAAAAGTTTGCCGGCGCCGTCGAAACGTATACCATCGAACCGATGATGCACAACGGCGTCGCGCTTCAGGGCGGCACGTCGCACTACTTCGGCGACGGCTTTGCCAAAGCCTTTGACATCACCTTCTCCGACCGCAGCAATCAGCTGAAGCACCCGCACCAGACGTCGTGGGGCGTTTCAACCCGTATGATCGGCGCCGTCATCATGACGCACGGCGACGACAGCGGCCTGATTCTGCCGCCGGGCATTGCGCCGATTCAGGTCATGATCCTGCCGATCGCCTCGCACAAGCCGGGCGTCCTCGACAAGGCATACGAACTGCGCGACCGTCTCCGCGCCTCGTTCCGCGTTTCCGTCGACGACAGCGACAACTCCGCCGGCTGGAAGTTCAGCCAGTGCGAGATGAAGGGCATCCCGCTCCGCCTCGAAATCGGCCCGCGCGACATCGAAAACAACGCCTGCGTCCTCGTCCGCCGCGACAACCGCGAAAAGATCACGGTTTCGCTCGACGCGCTCGAAACGGCCGTGGCAGACGCGCTGCAAGCCGTCCATGACGGTCTGTATCAGCGTGCGCTGGACAACCTCCATCAGAAAACGCACGACGCGCACAACCACGAAGAATTCCTGGATATCGCCAAGAACCAGCCGGGCTTCATCCGCGGTATGTGGTGCGGCGACGAAGCGTGCGAAAACCAGCTCAAGGAAGAAACGGGCGGCGTCAAGAGCCGCTGCATCCCGTTTGTCGGCGAGCCGATCGGCGACACCTGCGTCTGCTGCGGCAAACCGGCCAAACACCTGGTCGTCTGGGGCAGACAGTATTAAAAACACAAAAAAGAGCCTCTGCATGGAACCATGCAGAGGCTCTTTTTTGACCGGTTCTGGCTGCAGCCGGAATGACCGGATTATTCCAGAATGTTCGACGTGATGTAGTCGACGCCGAGCGCCATGACACGTTCCGCGTCGGCGGGGGAGTCGACCGTCCAGACGTTGACTTCGACGCGGTGCTTGTGCATCGCATCGGCGGCTTCCGGGGTATACGCCCAGTGGCCGATGTCCAGACCGAACCGGTGCTCAGCCAGCCGTTTTGCCAGTGCTTCCGCATCGCCGGCATCACCGGTCAGAAACTGAATGCGCTGATCCGGCGCATGCCGGCGGGCGTGCAGCAGGTTGTTCCAGTCGAAGGAAATGATAACCGTCTGCTCCGCGCAGCGCATATCGTTCAGAACGCCAAGCACCTGCCGGACCGCTGCTTCCGACATGGCGTTTTTCAGCTCCAGCACGGCCGTTTTCTCGTATTTCCGGCAGATGGAGAGGTATTCTTCCAGCGTCGGCAGCACAAGATCGCCCCTGGAAGCAAGTCCATGATGATCTTTCAGGTGAATGGCGCGCAGCGCGTCAAACGTCGAACCTTCGACGGAGAGCGCCTCTTCGGAGACGCGCCCGGTCGAATCGTCGTGGATGATGATCAGCCGGCCGTCGGATGTCTGGTGGACATCCGTTTCAATGCCGAAATAGCTGCGGTTGCCGGCTGCCACAAAGGCCGCCGCCGTATTTTCGCACTCCAGCCCGCTGACGCCGCGGTGTGCAATCATCCGGACGCCCGGATGGTGAATTTTGATGGTGTCCATAGATTCGTGTCCTCAGAAAATGGATTTACCCAGTTTGATGCGCCGTCAATCAAACGGCGGATTCAATCGATGAAAAAGCTTCGCCTAATCTTTCTGCCAAATGCGGACGGAATCAACGATGAACGTGCTGGTCATATCGGTGCTTTCCGGCGCTTTGCCCGGCAGCTCCAGCGAAACAATCAGCTCTTCCTCCTGCGAGGAAACGCCGTCGCCCCAGCTGGTCACGGCCTGCAGCTCGCCGTCTAAGAAGAAGCGGTATTCCGTTTCCGTCCATTCCAGCGCATAGGTGTGGAAGGCCGAATAGCCGTCCGAAACGACTCTGTGAACCGGCTGGAAGCTGTCCAGCCCGCCGGGCGCGGCTTTGCTGTCACGTTTCCCGGCGCAGTGGATGTTCGACTCCATCAGCGCCTGACCGTTTTCATCGCAGAAGGCTTCGAGAATGTCGATTTCGGCACCGCCCGGACCGATGCCCCCGCGGGAGATTTCCGGGTCGTACGGGCTGGGACCCTGGAGCCAGAATGCGCTCCAGAAGCTGCCCTGCGTCGCGTCGGAGCAGATGCAGCGGATTTCAAAATAGCCGCGGCAGAAGCGTTTGTTGGCGCGGATCATGCCGCCGTACCAGCCGAGGCCGTATTCGCCGTCGCGGTAAGTCTGACGGATGACCAGATGGCCATTCTCAATTGAGACGGCGGACGGGGCGTTGAACCCGCAGCGGCGCGGGCCGTTGGCACGGTACGACCATTTGTCGAGGTCAAGTGAACCGCTGTCAAAGTTGTCTTCAAAAACGAGTTTGTATCCTTCGGGAACCATTGATCACCAGATCCTTTCTGATTCAGACTTAATGCCTGCCGACAGTATACCATACCTGCCGATGGATGTCAAGAAAAAAACAAAATCTTTCTGAAAAAAGCTGCCCCGTTCCGGCAGAGGCCGGAGCGGGGCAGCGCAGGGTCAGCGCAGGCGGAAGGTGCGGACTTCAAACGGCTTGACGGCGAAGGAGAAGCGGCCGTTTTCAACGGGGAGCTCCGTTTCATCCTCTTCCATCAGGTTGCATTCCGTGACGCGCGTCACCGGGAGATGCACGGTGATGCCGGCATTGCCGCGGCGGGATTCGGATTCGTAGACGCGCAGGATGAGACCGTCGCCGTCCTGTGCGGGCTTCAGCGCATCGATGACGAGCGACGGGAAGTCGAACGAGACGAATGCGTCCGAAGCCGGGCGCACACCCTTGTGCGCCGAAGCGCGGACGGACAGAACCGGCTGGTTCAGCGACAGTGCCGCGCGGACGGTTCCGGCTTCCTGCCAGGTGCCTTCATGCGGGAAGTAGCTGTATGTGAAGGTGTGTTCGCCCGCGTCGCCTGCCTTATCCGGGCAGACCGGGGCGCGCAGCAGGGAGATCGACATCGTCGATCCGTGAATGTCATGGCCGTATTTGCAGTCGTTCAGCAGCGAAACGCCGTAGCCGCCCTCGCTGAGGTCGACCCACTTGTGGGCGCAGACCTCGAATTTTGCGAGGTCAAACGACGTGTTCGAATGCGTCGGACGGCAGATGGCGCCGTGGGCGATCTCATACGCCGCGTAGCTCGATTTGCAGGCGACGTCGAACGAGGCACGGAGAATCTTTTCGGCTTCGTGCCAGTCGACAAAGGTATGGAAGTCGAGGTGTTTGGCGCCCCGTTCCAGCGTGATTTCCTGCGTGATGCGGCTCTTGTGGAAGGTGCGCACGATGCGGAGCGTCGCACGGACGGCGTTCGACTCAACCACTTCGATCGAATCGGCTTTTTCCAGATGCCAGGATTTTTTCACATAGTCGGCTTCCAGGTTCCATGCGCTTTCGTGGACCGGTTTGTCCTGATAAATGGTCAGGCGGTTGCCGGCGCCTTCCAGCGTCTCACGGTTGGCATCCTTGTCGAAGATGGAAACGATTTCGCCGTTGGCGTCGAATACGACGCGCAGCCGGTCGTTTTCCAGACGCGATGGATCGGCATAAACGGCGTCCGCAGTGCGGGCTGCATCGCTGACCAGACGGAACGCTCGGTAGCCCATCGCAGGGATCGGTTCATTCGGGCGGAAGGTGAGGAAGCGTTCGCCGCCGTCAAACGATTCCGTGCAGACGAGTCTGGTGCCGTCCATGGCGGCGACGAAGCCGTCGGACAGCCGTACGGTTACGGTATCGGATACCGGGTGCGCCAGCAGGTTGAAGCAGACGACGGCGTCTGCCGGCAGGTCGATCGTTTCGGCGATGGCGGAGAGCGCACGGTGCAGTACGCTTTGGCCGAGGCGGTGCATTTCCGCATAGTCCAGACGGGTGTCTTCATATTGCTCGTGAATCGAGGTGCCGGGGAGGATGTCGTGGAACTGGTTGACCAGGAGCAGGTGCCATGCCTTCAGCAGGTCGCCGCCGAGAATGTCTTCCTTCGGCAGACCGGCAATCGACGCGGCCATTTCGGCGCGCGTCAGCAGGAATTCGCCGCGGCGGTTGTTCTGCTTGACAAAGCCGAGGCTTGTATAGGTGCCGCGGTGGTTTTCAAAATACATTTCGTCGTCCCAGACGGGCAGCTCGTCGTAAACGGCTTCCGCGGCATGGAAGAATTCGTCCGAATGGCCCATGCGGGATGCGGGGAGCCCCGGAATCTTCGAAAGACGCCGGGCGTTTTCAAGCATGCCGTAGGTTGCGCCGCCGCCGCCGTCGCCGTAGCCGAACATATTCATGACGGAATCCGTCACGCCTTTTTCCGTGTTCCCATTCCAGACGCCGGTCAGATGCGCGGCGTTGTATTCGCCGCCGTAACCGCCGCGCTGCAGATAGCTGAGCACTTCGCTGCCGTCTGTGCCGCGCCAGCGGAAAATGGTGTAGGGGAAGCGGTTCGTGTCGTTGCGGTCGATTTTGTGCGTGACGAAATATTTCATGCCGCTGCGCCGGATGATCTGCGGGAGCGCCCAGGAAAAGCCGAAGCAGTCGGGCAGCCAGTAGATGTCGGAGGAGACGCCGAACTCTTTTTGGAAAAATTCATGCCCGTAGAGCAGCTGACGGATGAGCGCTTCGCCGCTGGCGACGTTCGTGTCGGCTTCGACCCATGCGTTGCCGACGATGTCCCATTGACCGTTGGCGACGTGTTCCCGGATGCGGTCGTAGACTTCCGGATAGACCTGCTTTGTTTTATCATAGAGGTAGGCCTGGCTCTGTGCAAAGACAAAGTCCGGGTAATGATCCATCAAGGCGACCGTATTGGAGAACGTCCTGGCGCATTTGCGCGTCGTCTCGCGGACGGTCCAGAGCCAGGCGACGTCGATGTGGCTGTGTCCGGTCATGATGACCTCGCCCTGCGGCTGATAGCGGATTTTGCCGATGCCGTCCCAGAGGATTTTTGCCGCTTCCGGCACGGAGGCGTAGAACGTTTCGCGGTCAAAGTCGAAGTCCAGCCGGTGGAGCGAATCGTCCAGCGCCGCGTAGACCCGAGCGGAAATCGCCGGGTCTGCAAGCTGCGGGAGCGCATCCCAGACGTTCTGCACGTCGCAGAGATAGCTTTCGGTCGCTTCATCGACGCAGATGAGGCGCGCGTTGGAGAGCGTGTAGGTGATGCTGGAACCGCCGCCGAACACAACCGCGTCGTAAAATGCGCCGGAGTTGATGGTTGATTCCAGCTCGATGTTCAGGATGCGGTCTTCCGGCAGGGGATCCGGCAGGAAAATCTTGTCGCGGTAGACCCAGCCGGAACGGTCAGAACTGGTGGCGCCGGCGATTTTTCCGTTGATGCGGACGATGGATTCGCCGCCAAAGTCAAATTCGAGATACATCTTCCGGCCGACAAACGATTCCGGAATGACGCATTCCGCCGAAAACCAGACGGTTTCGTCGTAGCTGGATTCCCAGTGGTCGCCCAAAGAAAGCGTTTTCGGCGCATCCGGATAGCGGGTAAACTGCCCGTCGCCGATGTGACGCCCAGCAGCCGCAGACCACGTCGGAATCGTCACAGCGTCGGAGACGACAAACGGCGGAATCTGCTTGATCATGTGGTTCAATACTTCTTTTTTTCGTGTCTGCATGGCAATTTGGTTCCTTTCATGCGGTGATCAAAATCATGCGGCGGTCAAAATCGCGCAGCTGCATCCGTATGCTGTCCCCGGATAGATGGAGACGATGCAGCTTTATTATAGCATATTTCAGCGGCGCTGTCAGAAAACCGCGCGAAAAAAAGACGGAAAGCAGCCTGACGACGGCGCGCAAAACCACTGTTTCCAAAAATTATCCGGTTTGTAAGCGGACTGTAATTGATTTTCCTGCGTCAGACTGCTATAATAAAGAGGTAAGATCCGGCGGCATCGATTGAAGTACAGCCGAACATCAACCGAAACCACCCGAAAAGTTTTGAAATCCGCGTCAAACGACAGATGGAGAAAGTATATGAGCAAAAGAAAATCCGCAACCCCGAAAATGACATTGATCGTCCTGCTGACCATTTCAGCCGTCTTGCTGCTGCTGCTCGGCATCTGGCTAGTCGGCGAACTGAAAGACACCTTCCGGGATGCCCCGGCCGTTACGACGCCGTCTCCGGACGTTTCGACGCCCTTTACCGGCAGCAGCGAAGTGGAAATGCTGATCGAAAGCTATGTCAAAGACATGCGCAAAGATCAAACCATGACGGTTTCGGCCGGCGGCGCTTCCGTCAAGCTGAGCCTCAACGAAGCCAACGCCCCCTTCGACTACGATGAGCTGACCGCCTATATGAAGAGCAAGGGCTACGAACTGTCGCTCATCAAGCAGTATAAATCGATCCAGAGCGTCAAATCAAATCCGAGCTGGATCATTAACGACGAATATATCATCAAGAAAATCGATGAACTGGCTGCCAGCATCGATAAAGGCTCCGACACGGAGTATGAGCTGACGGAAACGGGCGTCACCTTCCGCCGCGGCACCGAACATACCACCGTTGACAAAGACGCTGCGCTGAAAACGGTTCGCGAAGCGCTCGCCACCCAGCAGGACGCCGTGCAGCTGAACGTCATCACGCAGGCGCCGGAACTCCCGGATCTGGAAGAACTCTACGCCATCGTCCACTGCGAACCGGCCGACGCCTACTACGACGTCGACGCCGATAAGAACACCATCGTCGTCAAAGAAGTCATCGGCTACGACATCGACATTGACGAAATCCGCAAGGAGCTGGAAACGGGCACCTGGACAGAAAAAACGTTTGCCAAACGCGAAATCCGCCCGGAGGTCACAACCGAAACGCTCCCGAACAAATACTTCAAGGATCTGCTCGGCAAGGGCGTTTCCAATTACAACCCGGCTGAAAAGAACCGCACGGTCAACGTCGGCCTTGCGACGGCCGCCATCAACGAATCGATCGTGCTGCCCGGCCAGACGTTCTCCTTCAACCGCGTCGTCGGCGAGCGCACCGCCGACAAGGGCTATAAACCGGCGACCGTTTTCCAGAACGGCGGTATGCAGGAAGGCCTCGGCGGCGGGATCTGCCAAGTCAGCTCCACGCTGTATGTGGCGTCGCTGTACGCTGAAATGGATCAGATTTCCCGCTATGTCCATGCATACAAAGTCTCCTACGTCGATCTCGGCATGGATGCGACGCTGTACTACGGCTCGCTGGACTATGTTTTCCGCAACAACACCGACGAACCGATCAAGATCGTCGCCAAAGCCAACGGCGGCACGCTGACCGTTTCCATCTACGGCAAGGAAACGCGCCCTGCCAACCGCAAGATCAAGTTCAAGTCTGTCGTGCTGGAAACGTACGAACAGGTCATGAAATACGAAGAAGATCCGACCATGGCACCGGGCACGGAGAAGAAAATCCGCAACGGCATGCCGGGCTATAAAGTCGAACTGTACAAACAGATCTATGTGGACGGCGTCCTGCAAAAGGAAGTCAAAGTCAACACCAGCAAATACAGTGCCTACAACGGTCTGACAAAAGTCGGCCCGAAGCCGGTCGAAACCGACCCGCCGGTCACAGACCCGGTGACCGAGCCGCCGGTGACTGAACCACCGGCCCCGACGGAACCGCCCATTGAAACAGACGATCCCAACGCACCGGGCATCTGATTCAAAACTTCAAACGCCCGCCCGGCTTCCGCCGGACGGGCGTTTGCGCTTTCTGCGCATATGCACAGCCAAAAAGAACGGAGAATACATTCATGACACCTATGACACCCACGCCTCCTGTGCCCCCTGCGGCGCCCACGCCGCAAAAACCCAAAACCGCGCAAGTCATCCGGATGACCAAAGGCCTTGCAAAACCGGCGATGGCGCCCTACTTTTTCCGAATTATCCTCCTGCTCGCGCTGGAAGCGCTGACGGGATACGCGCTGTCCATGGTCTTTGCCGGTCTGGCGCAGCGCCTCGGCCTGTCGCTGACGGTCAAGGTCTGGGTCTACGCGTTTGACCTGACCGCGGCGCTGCTGTCGCTGCTCGGAAACGCCCTGCTGCTGCCGCTGACGCTGGGCGTCACGGAGTTTCTAATGAAAGCTTTCCGCCGGAGCGGGCCGCGCGTTGCAGACGTTTTTCTCTGGTATGCCGACGGCGTTCACTGGAAACGCGTGCTGGAATATTACGTCTATGCCGTGCTGATCGGTCTAATCGCCATCCCGCTGTACGCCGTTCCGGCCAACTGGCTGATGGAAACGATCAACGCGGTGACCACGGATTTCGGCCAGCAGATGACGAACGGCGTCCTGTCGCCGGTGATTCACTGGTCGCTGGTCAACTTCCGGGCGGTCGGCGTTTCGCTGCTGCTGATGCTGCTCTACGCATTCCTCAGCGTCCGCCTGTTCCTGACGCCGTATTATTTTTTGGATCACCCGGAAATCGGCCCGTTTGAAGCGGCCGGCCGGTCATGGCGCGCCATGCGCGCTCATACATGGGAGTTTATCCTGCTGATCCTCAGCTTTATCGGCTGGTTCCTCATCTGCACGGTGACGATGTTTCTGACGGCGTTCTATCTGGTGCCTTACCTGCGGATGACGCTGACCATCTACTCGGAATACGCCCGCTCCGCCGACGAACACAGCCATACGGTGCCGCCGGCAGACAATGCGGCGCCGCCGGAGGCGCCTTCGGTATGATTGCGGTCACCCTGATTTGCGTCGGCAAGCTGAAAGAGAAGCACTTTCAGACCGCCTGCGAGGAATATCTGAAACGGCTCCGGCCGTTTGCAGCGGTGACAGTGACGGAGCTGCCGGAGAAGCCGGTCGAAACCGAAGCGGAAATTGCCCCGGCGCTCGATGCAGAAGGCGATGCGATCGAGCGGGCCATCCCCAAAAATGCGTTTTTCATCGTCTTATCGCCGGAAGGGCGGCAGATGCCGAGCGAAGCGTTCGCAGCCCGAATCGATGCGCTGGCCAGCGGCGGCGAGAGCCGGATCTGCTTCCTGATCGGCGGTTCCAACGGAATCTGTCCGCGCATCAAAAAACAGGCGAACCTCCTGCTCTCCATGTCGGAGATGACCTTTCCGCACCATCTGGCACGCGTGATGCTCTTGGAACAGCTGTATCGCGCGTTTGCCATCCTGAATCACCGAAAATACCACAAATAACGCGCACCGCGGCAGGCAAAAAACGTCTGCCGCGGTTCTTTTTCGGCGTGATTTGTCGGATTTCCAAAAACGGCGGCGGGCGAAAAAAGAATCCATCTGTCCTTTGCGACAAAAAGAACCCCGCCGCGGCATATATGATATACGGGCAGGCGATATGCCAACTGAACAAAGGAAGGACAGGCCCGATATATGAAACTTTTCGAAGCGGAAACCGGAACCATCACGGAGGCGCGTCTGACGCGTGAAAAACGAGGGGTCTCTGCGGAGACCTGGTATCTGGCAGCCTCGGCTGCGGCCGGGTTTCTCTTGGCCCGCGCCATGATTTACGGCAGCTATGCGCCGTTCGGCGTCTCATTTTTACAGGCCCAGCAAAAAAACAAACGCCTGCTGGCAACGTTTGCCGGTGCGGTGATCGGCTCCTGCACGGTTTGGCACCGTGCGGACAGCGTCCGCTATCTCGCGGCCTCCCTGATCGCGCTGATGCTGAAGCTGATTCTGCGGCAGGTGTTCAACACCAAAACACGCCTGTTTGCCGCGCTGTCCACGGGGATTGCCGTCGGCCTGACCGGTTTGGTCTGGCGGCTTTCGACAGAAGGCTCCGCGCTGACCACGCTTTTGTACCTGGCGGAACTCATGCTTTCCATGGCCGCAGCCGCCGTTTTCTCCTACGCCGTCAACGGATCCGGCCGGCGGTTTGCATCGCCGTATGACGCCGAAAAACGGATGACGGCTGTTTTCGCCCTGCTGGCGCTCTGCTGCACGTCTTTCCCGGCGCTGACAATCGCCGGAGCGGTCATTCATTTCGGGCGAATGGCTGCCACGGTGCTGGTGTTGGCCGCGGCCTTCGCCGCGGGCGCTTACGGCGGCGTTATCACCGGCCTTTTGATTGGCTTGGCGGCTGACCTGACGGGGACAGGCGCCCCGCTCTGTACGGCGCTGTATGCCGCCGGAGGCGCGGCGGCGGGGCTTGCCGTCCGCGGCGGCCGGCTGGTGAGCGCCGCGGTATTTGCCGGTGTCAACGCGCTGGCCGTGCTGATTCTGCCGGTGGGCGTGCAGGCGTACGGCGCCGTTGCAGAGGCTGCGGCCGGTGCCGTCATCTATGCGCTCCTGCCCAGAGGGGTGATGCGGCTGCTGCCGGAACGGCGCACGCGGACTGCGGAAGAGTCTGATTATGAAATGCGCCTGCGGCGTCATATGCAGGCCAAACTGCACGGTTTGGCAGAGGCGTATGAAGACATCGCCAAAACCATGGAACCCGCCAGCGACTGCGAGAACGCAAAAGAAGCCGACTTGCTGGCGTCTGCTGTGGATGCCGCATGCGGCCGGTGCGAAAACCGCGCCGTCTGCATCCGGGAGATGGCGATGGACCGCCGGGCGCTTCAGAACATTCTGGCGCGCGGACGGGCCGAACCGGCCGATTTCAGCGGCACAGTCCGGTCGCGCTGCGGACGGATGGACGACGTCTGCGCCTGCTTCACACTGGCCGTCCGCGCCGGCCGCGAACGGCGGATCCGGGCGGGCGAACACCGCGAAAACCGTGCGCTCCTGTCCAGACAGTACGGGCAGATCTCGGCGCTCCTGGACGCAGAAGCGGAGGAACTGTCAGAAGGCCCGCATTTTGAACGGGCGCTGGAGACGGAACTCAAGCGGCTTGCCGCGTCCTACGGCGTCGATGCAGAAGCGGCGGCATACCGGGACAGCAGCGGCCGTCTCCATGTGGAATTGTGCGGCACGGATCTGCACATCCTGAATGGACAGGGGGAAGCGCTGGCGGAAGCCATGCAGCGCATCTGCGGCGTCCGCATGGGTCTGCCGGAGCAGTTGGAAGGGCGGCACTTTTCCTGCCTGTCGTTTGCCGAACAGCCTGATTTTTCCTGCCGCATCGGCGCCACGGCTGAAAAAAAGCGCGGCGAACGCATCAGCGGAGACTGCGGAACCTATTTTACCGGAAAAGACGGCAGCATGTATGTGGTTCTGTGCGACGGCATGGGCAGCGGCAGCGAAGCCCGGGATGAAGCCGTCCGGACGGTCAAGCTGCTGGAAAGCTTCCTGCGGGCGGGCATCGAACCGAAACATGCGGCCGACATTATCCGGTCGTCGGTGCGGATCCGTTCGGACGGCGAAACGTTTGCCACGGTGGACATTGCCGTCGTCAATCCGAAAACCAGCGAGCTCTGCACGATCAAATACCGGGCGGCGCCGACGTATCTCCGCCGGAAATGCGGGGGCGCGTTTGCAGTGCGGATGATTGAGGGCAGCAGAGAGCTGGATGATATCGCCGTGACGCGGACGCCGCTGGCGGAGGGGGACATGATTGTCCTGACAAGCGACGGCGTCACAGCGGGCGGAACACCGTCGGATTTTTGCGAATGCCTCAAAAAACTGCACTGCGACAACCCGCGGGAATTGTCCGAACTGCTGCTGCGGATGTCCAGAACGGCGGACGAACGAGACGACCGGACCGTGATCGCGCTGCATTATGCAAAACACGAAATCCCGGTATAACGGCGGGCGCTGCGGGGGACAATAAACGGGAACCCGGAAAAGGAGGGCACCGCAATGATCCATGGCGCAGCAAAACATGTCATCATCATCAAAAATCCGGATAAACATCTGTTTGAACAGGTGATTTTTGTTTTGAAACGGGATTTGTTTGAAAAAAACGGAAAAAGCGAGGATGAAATTCTCGCCGAGGCCAAACGTGCCGCAGAGGGATATGTGCAGAAGGCCTTTCCAAAAAGGGCGCAATGTGATATAATCAGGGAAAACATCGATCGATAGACCGATTGCGGAAGGAGCCGCAGATTTCCTTGATGCCAACCAGCCAGCAAGTCCAGGCGTTTGCCGATGCCTGCGCCCGCGCCGCGGAGACCGCAAGGGGCGAAAACGGGATTGGTTCGCTCGGCGAAAAGACCATGCACCTGGCGCTGAAGTTTTTTTACGAGCCGGATCCTGCGCGTCATGAGCGGAAGCTGCAGGGCTATGTGACCGATGCGTTCACGGAGCATGGCGCCGTCGAAATTCAAACGGCGCAGATTCACCGCCTGACGCGCAAGCTGGAGGCGTTTCTGCCGGTGACGGACGTCCGCGTGGTCTGTCCGATTGCCGTCGAAAAAAGGATCATCTGGCTGGAACCGGCGAGCGGCGAAGCGGTCGAAACGAACCGCTCCCGCGTCCATGAAAAACCGCTGGAAGTGGCCGCCGGGCTGTGTGCGCTGAAAGCGCTCCTGCAAAACCCGGCGCTGTCGGTGGATATCGTCTGTCTCACGGCCGACGAATACCGCCTGCTTGACGGCGGCGGAGAGACGCGCAAACGCCGCGCAACCAAATACGAAGTGATTCCAACCGCGCTGACCGCGCTGATCCCCCTGCGAACGCCGAAAGATTATGCAGAACTCCTGCCGGAAGGGCTGCCCGCCCCCTTTACAAGCGCGGTGCTGGCCAAAACGGCGCACATCCGGCGGCGCGACGCGCAGCAGGCGCTGAATCTGCTGGCGTCGCTTGGCGCCATCCAGCCGGACGGCAAACGCGGCCGTGAGAACCTCTATACATATGCCTCTGAAACAAACAAGCCGGACAGATAGCAATCTGTCCGGCTTGCCGGTTATATGCGGTTTTATATGCGGGTCAGCGTCACGGTGCCGTTGACCGGAACCGAATCGATCACGGGGAAAGCGCCGTTCAGCGCCAGTTCGCCGGAGCCCGTCTGGCGGCCGCGGCAGTCGGCGATCACATAGTGATACCGTCCGGCCGCCGGTGCATCGATCAAAATCCGGTTCTCCGCAGAAGCGTTGACCAGGGCGATGGTGTCCGTCGGTTCTGGGATGTAGGCGATCATGCCCGCATACACGGCGCCGACCTGAACATCGCCTTTCCGGGCGGAGACATAGGGAAAGTCGGCGGCGTATCCCTTGTAGAACAGCTCGCCGTCCAGCAGCACCGTGCGGTACTTGCGCCAGAATGCCAGATAGGCGTCCACCATTTCGGCCTGTTCCGGCGTCATCTGCGTGCGGCGGACGGAAATCTGCGGCACGGCAAACAGCACGCCTGTCAGCTGGAAGGCGGCCAGCTCCGCCGGTTCATCCGGGTGCCACATGACCATATCGGAATGGATGGCTGTCCGCCCGCAGAGCATACGGAGCGTCAGCGTGGCCAACCGGTTGGAGCGGGCGTCACACGGGCAGTCGCCCGCACGGAACATATTGCCGAACGTCCGCATCAGCGGGCCGATATAAGACTGCCGGAACTCAATTAGAATGTCCGGCTTGATGGCGCGCAGCGCGGCGAGGATGTCCTTCATCAGGCGGTCAACCGCGTCGTAGACCGAAACGAAATCCATGTCGCTTGAAACGCGGTCCGTCTGATAGAAGGAGTCGATAAAGTCGAGCTTCAGGCCGTCCAGATCCCAGTCGAGAACGGCTTGCCGGTAGAGCTGAATCAGGTGTTCACGCACCGCCGGGAAGCGCGGGTCGAGCGTATGCGTTTTGGAAAAATCGGCGCGGTTGTCGCGGTCCAGCATCTGATTCCGGAACCGCTCATAGGCGGCCGTATATTCGCCGACGAACGGAACGGAGTACCAAAGGACGAATTTCATCCCGGCTGCATGAACCGCCTCGACGAACGCTTTCATTGAAGGGATCTTGGCTGGGGTCGGTTGCCAGTCGCCGCAGTAGTCGTATCCGCGGCTGCCGTCTTCGGTCTGCCAGCCGTCGTCCACGATCAAAACGCGAACGCCGCGCTGGGCAAAATAGCGGCATTCATCGACGATGGCGGGCACGTCAATCGCCTGATGGTAGCTGTACCACGCGGAATAAAGCGGCTCGCGCGCCGCCTCAGGGACGGCGGCGGGCGTATACCCTTCGTAAGTCGTCCACCAGTCGGAGACATCGCCGACAACCCGATAGAAGGGCAGCGCGCGCCGGTCGATGCGGATGTCGGCTTCATAGTGCGCAATCGCGCTGTCGACATGGATGACGACCCGGCAGTCCAGACAGCCGTTTTCCTCGATGATGCCGGCGTGCATACCGACCTGATTTTTGGCGTCGGAGCAGGCGATTGTCAGGCGGTTTCCATCGTCAGCGCCGATCATCGTATAGATGGGCGCGCCGGACGTTGCAAACGAGCGGGAAAGCCCGCACCAGTTCGGAATGAGTGTTTTGTCTTTGTACCCGCCGGGCGTCCAGGCGGACAGCACGCCGATATCCGGGCACGTCCAGACGAGCGTCAGCTCCAGCGGCGCAGGCGCGTCCGCGGCGTCGGCGGTCAGATGCAGCAGCGTGAGATCGGGTGCGGGGGAAGATTCTGTCAGCTCCGCGCGGAACGCGTCGGATGACTGCAGGCGGTAGTTCATATACAGGAGCTCCTTTCTGAATCAGGGAAGCCGTTTCCGGCTTTTCAACAGCGTTTCAGCAAGCGTCATCCGTCGGATCAGCCGATGACCGCAGTCGTCGGCTCGGCGGGCGCCGAAGCATCTTCTTCCGCTGAGCGCCGGATATTTTCTTCGTGCTGCGCAATCGTCGAGGCAAAGTAATGCCAACCGTTTTTCCGGGCAACATAGTAATAATAATTGGTTTCTTCGGGGTAGAGCGCGGCGCGGATGGCGGCAAGCCCCGGGTTGGAGATCGGGCCGATGGGCAGCCCTTCGCAGATGTAGGTGTTGTATGGGCTGTCAATCAGCAGGTCTTCCGCGGTCAGCTTTTCTTTCCACTCTGGCAAAGCATACTGAACGGTGGCGTCGATCTGTAAATGGGGGAACCGGCTGCTGCGCAGCCGGTTGTGGATGACGGAAGAAATGGCGGGCCGTTCTTCGTCGTATTTGGCTTCGCGCTCGATCATGGAGGCGATGATCATGATATCGCGCACACTCATGTTGATGTTTTCCGCGCGGGACTTGAGATCGACGTCCCATTTCCGGTTGAAGTTGGACAGGAATTTTTTCAAAACGCGAACCGGCGAGTCGCCGACGTAGAAGTCATAGGTGTCGGGGAAGAGATATCCTTCCAGACGCTTGTCGGAATACGGCAGATCCTTCAAAAAACGGTAGGAAAAGTCATAATATTTCGCATACGCGTGGAGCAGATACGCTTCGCAGACGCCGTTTTCTTCCAGCAGTTCGAAGATATCGTCCAGAACCATGCCTTCCGGGATGGTCACAGTGACCACCTGCTTGGTGCTGGCGCGGTATTTGATTTTGGAGAGGATGGTGCGGTAGTCCATCGATGGGCTAAGCGTATAGGTGCCGGGCTGGATTTTGTCGCCCATGTGTGTCATCTTTGCGAACGTCCAGAACAGGGAGGGATAGCGTATGACGCCGTCGTCGGAGAGCTGACCGGCGATCTCACGGAGCGAAGCGTCGTCGCTGATCTCGACCGTGATCTCCTTGTCGCTTTTGACGAGGGCAAACATATCGTTGGCGGCCAGAATTGCAAATGCGGCCAGCAGAATCGACAGCCCCAGCACCAATGCGCAGTAGGCAAAGGTGGAGAGACAGCCGATTCCGGCGCGCGGTTTTTCTTCCGAGCGGTCGTCCGGCATTTCATCTTCCGGTGCTGGTTCCGCCGGTGCAGGCGGTTCGGCAGCCGGCGTTTTTTGTGTTTCTTCCGGCGCGGGTTCGGCGCCGTCTTCCGCCAAAAGGCGGTTCAGAAGCGCGTTGTCCGAGGCAGGCGGCGTCGAATCGCCGCTGTCCGGCAGATTTTCAAAGTCAAACGGTTTTTTGTCCATGGTGGCGATGCCTTTCCGGATCCGGCCTTACGGCGGAGTCCTTGCTGCGCCGCGCGGAACACATTGCGGCACAGCAGCATAGTATGGTCTCGAAAGGGCAGAAACCCTTGAAAACAGCTTTCTCCATAGCTGAAATTTCAGAAAGGCTGGTCAAAACCATGTGCTGCAACAATATTTTTGACGACAACAACTGCTGGTGGATCATCATCGTGATCGCGATCATTCTGCTGCTGTTCTCTTCCTGCTGCAACGACTGATTCAAACCCAGTAGAGCGCAGACGGCCGCCCGCCCGGATTCCGTGCGGGCGGTCGGCATTTTTTGCACAATCAGTCTGGAAACTGCATGGAGCGGCGGACAAAGGCCGCGCTGACGCTGTCCTTCAGCAGTGTGCCGACGGCGAAAGCAAAATCGGCGGCGACACCTGCGCCGGCGGCCGTGACAAAGCGGCCGTCTGTGACAACGCGGTCGCTGACCTTTTCAGCGCCGAGAAGATGTTCTTCAAATCCGGGGAAACAGGTGGCGCGGCGGCCGCGGAGCAGCCCAAGCCGTCCGATCACCATCGGTGCGGCGCAGATGGCGCCGACAACGCCGCCGGCTTCAGCCGTGCGGCAGACGAGTTCGCCGACCGGGCGCGTTGCGTCCAAATTGCGGGTGCCGGGCATCCCGCCCGGCAGAATCACCGCGGCAGGCGTTTGGTTCTTCAGCTGGTTCAGCGTCCGGTCCATGGTCAGCTCCATGCCGTGCGCACCGCGAACCTGCTTTCCTGTCACGCCGACCAAAACGACGTCCAGTTCCATGCGGCGGAGAATATCCACCGGCGTAACGGCTTCGATTTCTTCAAAACCGTCGGCAAACAAAACATAAACAGAAGAATCCGTCATCATCGGGTTCACACCTTTCGGGTCAGATATCGTCTCCGCTCCATAGTATCTGCCGGAGCGGAGCGGTTCAGTCAAAGAGCAGATTAAATCGTGTCGGAGACGGGCAGCGTCCCCGCGCATAGACAAACGGTATGCCGGTATCGGCCGGCAGACGGCAGCGGATGCTGCTGCGGCCGAAGTGGCTGGCGGCTGCACGCAGCAGCAGAGAGAGGTCGCCGCCGTTCGGCACGACGGCTTCCCGAACCGTCAACTCATTTTCGGCGTCCAGAAAAACGTATCCGCCGCAGCGGCAGAGGTAAAAACCACCGCCGGAATTTCCGTAGAGCGCGTCCAGCGCCGCATACATGTCGGCTGAACGGCAGATCGACGGCCGCTGCCCGGCAGACGTGCGACACAGACGATTGATGCAGGCGTAGTCGGCCGGTGCCGCACGGCGAAGCGTCGGACAAACCGTCGGAAAAGCATGCGCCAGCACGGTGGACTCACGCAGATAACCGACGGGGGCGTATTGAAAATGTGTATACGTCCCGGCCAGCAGGGGTGTCGCCGGGATCAGCAGGGTAAAGGCATCCCCGCGGGCGTCGCAGAATTGGTGGACGGCGTTCAGCAGGCGCTTCATGCAGCCTTGTCCGCGGGATTCCGGCCGCGTACAGAGCGCATAGACATACCCGGCAGTTTCACCGGTGCTGACCGGCAGCTGCGGCACAAGCGCCATAGCGGTCAGCGTGCCGTGTTCATCTTCGTCAATCAGTGCGTCGCCCATCGGCAGCACGTGCTGGAACACGGCGTCGGTAAACGCGCTGCTGTCGCTGAAACACCGTATATACAGCGCCGTCATGGCGGCGATATCGTTGGGGTCGGCCGGGCGGATCATGACGCCGTCACCCGCGCAGTCGAAAACATCAGCTGCTGAACAGGGTGGTAAGACTGTTTTGCCTGGCGCAGACCGTCCAGCCCCATGTCTTCCTCGCGGTTGAGATAGGCATACTGCGGTGCCAGCATCTGCGCCATGGCGCGGTTGATGACAGCATAAGCGCCGGGCACATCCGCTAAGGCTTTTTCAACGTGAACATCTGCGGCCAGCCCGGAAATCCGGGAAGCCAGGCTGTATGCCGTGACAGCACCGTCGACAAACAGCGCCAGACCACACAGGCCGAGCGGTTCGAAATTGGAAAGCGCACGGGCAATGGCGCACGCCTCCGAGGTGACGCCGCTGTGCCCGGCAAGACAGCCTTCCAGCGCACACCATTTGCGGTTGAAGGCCCAGACGGCGTCCAGCAGATCCGGCGTGATGGGGCGGATCTCGAAACGGCCGCTGTATTCGGCTTCAAACCGGTTGACGAAATTGCGCTTGGCATGGTACTTTTTGCCGCTCAGCGAGGCAAGGTCAGAAGCGTTGTACAGATAATCTGCCAGGTTGGGCTGCGCGGTAAATGTATAGGGGAGATCCGGACCGGCATCGCGGAGCATCTCGCACTGCCGGTCGGTCAGCTGGTCAAATTCCGGAAGCCCGCCGGCTTCCGCCGCATCGGCGCGAATGGCATCCAGCGCAGCGCCGACGTCCCCGGTACCGAGCGGAAAATAATAGCGCAGCCGCCGGTCGGCGACGCCGCGGCGGAACAAAAAGCCGTCCCGGAGGCAGAACAGGTCATGGGTCTGGTCTTTCCAGATGAACATCGTCGCAAACGAAGCGTCGCTGGCCAGACTTTCGGTTTGGTCGGCCAGCTGCTGCACGGCCGGAAGGTCCTGTAATTGAAGATCTCGGAACTGCACAAAATAACCTCACTTGTTTACAGATCAAGCATTTGATAAAGCGTTTCGTGGATGGCTTCAACGGAGCGCATCCGACCGCCCTCCGTCACCGGGATGCATGTCCAGCCGTAAAAGCGTGCAGCCGCTTCCGCCGCCTGCGAACAGCGCAGCAGATAGGCGGCGTCCTGCTCGTGAATGTCGCGGGCAACGCCGGTTGATTCGGCGCGCACCGCAATCAGGCGCAGTGCCGTTTCGGCGGGGATGTGCAGAAAGAAAACGGCGTCCGGCTTCGGCAGCGCAAGCTCGCCGAATTCGTAGCGTTCAAGCCATTCAAAAAAAGCGGGCCAATCGGCTTCCGGCAGCTTGGCAGCCTGATGGATGGCGTTGGAGGTCGTGTAGCGGGCGGAAAGCACCGTGCCGCCTGTGCGCCAGACCCGCCCCCATGCGTCTGTTTTGAAAGAGGCATAACGGTCCACCGCGAAGATGGAAGCCGCAGCATAGGCGTTGACGTCGCCGGGATGGGTGCCGAATGCGCCGCTCAAGTATTGAGAAACCAGTTTGCCGGACGGGCTGTCATAATTCGGAAACGAGGTGCCGGTCAGCGGTTTGCCTTCCGACGATGCGCGGGCGAGCAGCCGGTCATACTGCGTGGATTTGCCGGAGCCGTCAATCCCTTCAAGAACGTATAATTTGCCGTTGGACTGCATATTTTTCGGATCCTCCTGAACATGCTGATTGCGGACGCCTCAGGCGCGCTGCTGCTTTTTTTCGCGGCGGCGCTGCCGGCAGACGGCCCAGAGAAACGACGGCAGACTGCTGATCAGCCGGCCGATGCGGCGCGGCTGGCAAAGCAGGCGATAGAACCATTCCAGATTCAGTTTGCGCCAGAACTTCGGCGCACGGTTGACTTCACCGGCGTAAATATCGACGGATCCGCCCAGACCGATCATCAGCCTGGCGTTGACCCGTCCGACGTGCGCCGCCATCCAAAGCTCCTGCTGCGGCGCACCGAGACAGACGAAGAGCAGATCCGGCGCAGCCGCGCTGATCTGCGCAGAGACGGCGCCGTCATCTGAGAAATAGCCGTCCGCCGTGCCGCAGATCTGCAGCCCGGCATATTTTTCCGTCAGGCGTTGGGCGGCTTTCTCGGCGACGCCCGGCTTGCCGCCGAAGATAAACAGACGGTACCCCCGCTGAACGGCGACCGGCAGGATGTTTTCACCGAGTTCAACGCCGGGGACGCGGCCGCCGATGGGGCGGCGGAGAATTTTCAAAGCGTAAATGACGCCGATCCCGTCCGGAATGACGAGGGAAGCGCCGTTCACTGCGGCCATAATACGCGGATCACGGCGGCAGAAGCAGATGATTTCCGGATTCGGCGTGACAATATAGCCGGGTTCGCCCGATTCGATCAGCGTTTCAACCGCTTCAACCGCACCGCTCATGGTAATGTTGTTGAGGCCGACGCCCAAAACGTCCGCCCGCTGTTCCGCAAATGTCAAACGGCATCCTCCTTTCGGCTGTCCATACAAATCTACCTTATATTTTACCATAAAATGCGAAATAGTCAATTCCTTTCCGGAAAAAAAGACGCTGCGGGGCGCAGAAAACGCCTGACAGCGGCCTTGCACGCACCGGGCGGATGTGATATAATCAAAGGCGAAAACAGCCGGGAGGAATCAAAAATGAACGAAAAATCAAATGGACCGTGCAGACAAACGGTTTTCGCTGCACTTTCCGGGCAGACCGTTCCGCGCCATCTCCGGGTGACGTTCTGCGCGGCGCTGCTTACCGGCCTCCTGACGCATCTCTATATGCTGGTCAACAAACTGCCGAACCATGACGACATCGGTCATCTGTTCGGCTGCTCTTACGGCGCGGAATCGGGGCGTTGGCTGCTGCCGCTTGTCCTGAACGCGAGCGGCGCGTTCAGCACGCCGTGGCTGAATGGTCTGCTTGCCGTCTGCTGGCTGGCTGCGGCAGCCTGTTTTACCGTCGAGCTGTTCCGCATCCGGCGCACGGCTTTCTGTGTATTGGCTGCGGCGATGATGGTCACATTCCCGTCCGTTACAGCGACAATGACCTACATGTTTACCGCAGACGGATACTTCTTCGCACTGGCGCTGGCCTGCGCCGCTGCATACTGCGCCGTGCGGTTCCGGTACGGCGCGGCATTTGCTGTTCCGCTTCTTGTCGCGTCCATGGCGATTTACCAGAGCTATTTCGCCTTTGCCGCAGCGCTTTGCGTCGGCGCGCTGATCCTGGAGGCGCTGGACGGCGAGCCGCCCAAAAAGCTGCTGCTGCGCTGTCTGAAGCTCTTCCTGACGCTTTTGGGCGGGATGCTCTGCTATCTGCTCTCCGTCCGAATCAGCGCGCACTGGGTCGAGCTGACCGGGTACAAAGGCATCCGCGAACTGGGGCATGTTTCCCTGCGCAGTCTGCCGGGGCTGATTGCCGCCTCATATGACCGCTATATCGACTTTTTTGTCCGGACGGGTATGCCGTTTCATTCGACATTGCTCCGCGCCGCATATCCCGTCTGTGCGGCTGGGTCGGTCTGCCTGCTCATACAGAGCGGGCTGTGCCGTCGCCTGCGTCCCGGCAGCTGGTGGCTGCTGGCAGGGCTGATTGCCGCATTCCCGCTGGCGGCAAACGTCATCACGGTCATGGCGCCCGGGCAGACGCCGCATCTGCTGATGATTTACGGCATCTGTCTGCTGCCTGTCTTTTCACTGGCTGCGGCGGAAATCCGGCCGGAAGTAAAAAAACAGCGTCCGGCTTCTGCGGCGCTCAGCCGGATATGCGCCGGTCTCGCTGCGCTGACGGTGGCGTTCGGTTCGTTTTCCTATGCGGTTGCCGCCAATCAGGCGTATCTGAAGCTGGATATCGCCTCCAAAGAGCTGGCTTCCGTATCGGCGCGCCTGCTGTCGGCGGTCGAACAGGCAGAAGGCGCATACGGCGGCATACAGGTCGTTTTCGCCGGGCATCCGTCCTCGATGCTCTACGGCGACCCGGCGCCGGAGCTGTCAGCCTTTAAAATGCTGGGCGTTTTGTCGGTGCAGGATTATCTGGATGCTTACAGCTATCCGGCTTATCTGAAGGCATACCACGCGTTTACTGGGGAAATCCACACGATCGAATCCGAAAAAACGAAAAAACTGATGCAGCGCGCCGATGTGCAGGCGATGCCGGCATATCCGGGCGACGGCTCCGTCCGCGTGATCGGCGACTGCGTCGTCGTCAAATTCCGGTGGTAAAACTGCCGGACAAAAAAACTCCGTATGGCTAACGCCATACGGAGTTTTTTTGTTGGGATGATTTTATTTCTTGCAGCCGCATCCGCAGCCGTTTTCGGAGCCGTTGTCCGGCGGGAAGAATTCGTTGGTCGGGAAGCGGAAGCGGGAGAACATATCGCAGACATCGTCTTCGGTGGTGTTCGGGCATTCTTTTTCGGGGATGCAGTAGTCCGTTCCCGGAATCAGGAGCTGCGTGTCGCGCTCCAGCCGCATCATGGAGAACTGCCCCAGGGTCACATACAGACGGCGTCCGTCGTCGCCTGCGGCAAACGGCGAACGGAAACAGGTGCAGATGGCATCCGGCACTTCGCCGCAGCCGCAGCATGTTTCGCAGCCGCAGAAGTGGTCGCACGGTTCGACGACGCGCGTCGACAGAACGACGGGGTCAACTGCTTCGATGGTGGCAATCGGCAGATTCGTCCGCGGACGGAGCTGAATGTCGTCGCCCGTTGCGGCGACCATCTGCGAAGAGAACGTTTTGGCTTTGCCTTCGCTGCCATAGAGAATGGCGCGTTTGTCAAACGTGGCGAGCCCTTCGATTTCAACGGGGCGCCCGATGCCGCAGAAGACATCCGCGGTGACGCGGTAAAAGAGCTTGGCGTCAACGGTATAGAAACCGTCGTTGAAGGGAACCGGCTCGACATCCACGTATGTCCAAAGGATTGAAGCGGATTTCGGCTTGACGTTGATGGCGCGTTCTAGAAGCGCCTGGCTTTCGTTGGTCAGCAATACACGAAGATCTTCCAAACAGTCCTGACTGCGGCAGGCGTCATAGACTTTTCGCGTCTGAATGCAAACGGAATCTTTTCCGCAGCTGTTCGATACTCTGGAATCCGGCAAAATGATAACCTCCTTGCCTAATGGCAGACAGCAGGACGCTGCCTTTCAATTCCATAGTATGCAGGGCGGTTCAGTTGGTGATTCGGATGACGTTTCCAGCCGGATTTCGTCGCGGCCGCAGTCTGCCGGATAAAAAGAAAGCTTTTTCAAAGACGGAAAAGCGGATTTGAGCGCGGCCGCATTGGCGCGGTGCTGCCCGGCGGCGACGGACAGCCTCGACGGGTGGACATAGACGGCCGCCCGCTCAGCCGGCATCAGCGGCGCCAGACCGGCCATCAGCCGGTTCAGATACCAGCGGGCGTAGCAGCGTTCGCCGAGTGCCGGATGGTAGGCGCCTGCGACGACCTCGCAGGCGAGCGATTCGCTGGGGTTGAGCCCGATGCGCAGGATCGGAATGGATGCGCGGGCAAACAGATCGATCAGCTGTGCGCAGTCGGCCACGGCGTCTTCGAGCGAAAGCGGCGTGTAGATGCCTGCATGCATCCATGCCTCCAGAAGCGTGCCGCGGAGAACGACGACCGGATAAATGCGGACGCCGTCCGGCCGGAGCGAAGCGATCTGCCGCCCGGTTGCGAGGAGCGTTTCGGTTGAATCACCCGGCAGACCCGCCATCATCTGCAAAATCAGGGCAAATCCGGCGTCCTGCACGAGCCGTGCGGCGCGCACGGTGTCGGCCGCGGTATGTCCGCGGTGCGAACGCAGCAGCACGCCGTCGTCCATCGACTGCGCGCCGAGTTCAACGGTTTGCACGCCGGCATTTCTGAGCCGCCGGAGCGTTTCCGGGTCGATGGCGTCCGGGCGCGTTGAAATGCGGATGGAAGATAAACGCCCGTCCGCAAGAAACGGCTGTGCCGCCGCCAGATAGCCTTCCTGTGCTTCCGGCGGAATCGCGGTGAAGCTGCCGCCGTAAAACGCCAGCTCCGGCGGTTCGCCCGGGTGCAGTCGGCTGAGCGCGGCTGTGATTTCTGCGGCGATATCCGATGGCGACGGTACGGCGCACTGACCGGATATGGCGCGCTGATTGCAGAAGACGCAGTCGTTCGGACAGCCGGCATGGGGGATGAAAACAGGCAGAATGGAACGTTTTGCCATGGTCAATTCCTCGAAACGTGTAAAATGTGCCCTGATAGGCGCGTATGAAAGAGGACGCGGCTCATTCAGCCGCGTCCTCTTTGGATTCGTGATGTGCAGGGCGTGCCCCCATCAGTTCCAGCGCCGCATAGGCGGCGTTTTGTTCCGCTTCTTTTTTGCTGTGCCCCTCGCCGGTTGCGATGGGGTTGGAATTTAAGTACAGCGTCACGGTAAAATGCTTTGCATGTGCCGGGCCGGTTTCGTCAGTCAGGACATAGCGCAGAGTTTCCTGCTTGTTTTTCTGTACGATCTCCTGAAGGGCGGTCTTGTAATCCTTGAAGAACAGCTCGTTCATCACGCGGTGCACGCGCTTTTCGATATAGGGGAGCAGAAAGCGCCGGGCTTCATCCAGACCGGCATCTAAGTACAAGGCGGCCACGACGGCTTCCAAGGCATCGGCAAGCGTGGAGGTACGCTGCCGGCCACCGCTCTGTTCCTCACCCCGGCCAAGGTAGAGAAAACGCCCGAGCGACAGCTCAACGGCGATTTCATGACAGGAGGCTTCACAGATGATCGAGGCGCGTGCTTTTGTCAGCTCGCCCTCTGCGCGGTGGGAAAACTTGGTGAAAAGGTATTCCGCCGTTATAAGGTTCAAAACGGAATCGCCGAGGAACTCCAGACGTTCATTGCAGGGAAGCTCCTTAGCACGCAGGTCGTTGGCGTAAGAACTGTGCGTCAGCGCCGTTGTCAGCAGGACGGGGTTGGCGAAACGGTGCCCCAGGATCTTCTCAAGCTCTGCTTCCGGCGCGCGGCTCATAGAACGTTGGAAATGAAATTGACAGCATCGCCGACGGTTTCGATCTCGGAAACTGCGGATTCGTCAATTTCGCCGATGTCAAATTCCTCTTCGAGAGCCATAACGATTTCGACCATGTCGAGGGAGTCCGCGTTCAGATCGCCTTTGAACGAGGTGTTCATCGTCACCTGATCCTCATCGACTGCAAACTTGTCGCAGATAATCTCCCGAATTTTTTCAAACACCATAGAAAAGAACACTCCTTTATATTTTTGATGCCGGCGTACCGGCTGATATGCCGCGGCGCATGCGCCGAAAAAAAGCAAGCATTAAGATGATAATGAGTTTGGGGCGTTTTGTCAAGAGCCAAATGAAATTTTAGGCGGATTCCACAAAAAATTCCTGTGGTTTACTCCGCGGCCTTCATGCAGTCGATGTTTTCCGTGATCCGGCGGATCATATCGCCGTTGACATACTGCATGGCCTGCCGCATGGCGTTCTTCATCGTGAAGGCGTCGGCCGAGCCGTGCGCCTTGATGACCGGCGCGGCAATGCCGACCAGGGGAGAACCGCCGATTTCCTTGTAGTTCATTTTTTTGCGGAGCGGCGCCAGGCTAGGTTTCAGGAGCAGCGCGCCGAGTTTCGCGCGGGTCGAAGAAAACATGGCTTTCTTCAGCTCGCCGACAAAGAACAGACCGATGCCCTCCAGCGATTTCAGGCAGATGTTGCCGGAGAAGCCGTCCGCCACGACGACGTCGGCTTTGCCGGAAGGCACGTCGCGCCCTTCGATGTTGCCGACGAAATTCAGCCGTCCGGCGTCACCGGCGGCCTTCAGCAGTTCATAGGCTTTGCGGTGGACGTCGTCGCCCTTGTGGCTCTCTGCGCCGATGTTCAGGAGACCGACGGTCGGCAGATTGCCGCTGCCGCGCTTCAGAACGAAACGCATATAGTAAGAGCCGAGATAGGCGAATTGCAGCAGATATTCCGCCGTGCACTGGACGTTTGCGCCGCTGTCGATCAGCAGGACGCCGTTGGACCCGACCGGCAGAATCGGCGCCAGCGCCGCGCGGCGGATGCCGCGGATGCGGCCGACATACAGCGTAGAGGACATGATGGCCGCCCCGGTATTGCCCGCCGTCACAACGGCGTCGCCGCCGCCGGCGGAGAGGAGCTTCATGGCCGTGACCATTGATGAAGCCGCTTTTTCCCCGCGCATGACGACGTTCGGTTCATCCTCCATGGTGACGGCGATGGGCGCATGAACGACCTGAATCCGTCCGGCAAGCCCGGCCTGCGCGACCAGCGGTTCGATCACGGCCTGATCACCGACGGCGGCTGCATCGATGTCAAATTCCCGAACCGCGTCAATGATGCCTTTCGTCAGTTCGGCGCAGCCGTTGTCGCTGCCCATGGTGTCAACGATCAGTTTCATATGCTCATCCCTTCGTCAAAAACGATTTGAAAAAAACGATCTGAAAAACGGTTGGAAAAATCGGACGATTCGGCTGAACCGGCCGGATCAGCGCACATTTTCCGCAGCGAACGCGCTGGCGGAAACCGTGGCGAGCGCCCGGTCGGCGATGGCCTCCAAACGCGCCTGTTTGCCTTTTGCGCGGACGCCGCTGCCGTCAATGATGCCGAAATTGACGTTCATCGGCTGAAACTCCGTGACGGCCGGATTGCTGACATACGCAGCCAGCGCGCCGGTTGCCGTGGAACGGGGGAGCGGTTCCGGCAGACGGCCGGTCAGCAGTTCGATGGCGGCCGTCGCACCGGCGTACAGCCCGGAAGCGGCGGATTCCACATAGCCCTCCACGCCCGTAAACTGTCCGGCGAAAGAAACGCGCGGGTCTTTGCGCGCGCGGTAGAAGCCGTCTAACAGGCGCGGCGAGTCGAGATAAGAATTCCGGTGCATGACGCCGTACCGCAGGAATTCTGCATTTTCCAAGCCGGGGATCATGCCGAAAACGCGTTTCTGCTCGCCGAATTTCAGATGCGTCTGAAAGCCGACCATGTTGTAAACCGTCCCGGTGGTGTTGTCGCGGCGGAGCTGAACGACGGCGTAAGGCAGCGCACCCGTGTGCGGATTGATCAGGCCGACCGGCTTCAGCGGGCCGAAGCGAAGCGTATCCTCCCCGCGGCGCGCCATCGTTTCCACAGGCATACAGCCTTCAAAAACGCGTTTGTCCTCAAAATCATGCACCGGCGCTTCTTCGGCTTCGCAGAGCGCGTGCCAGAAGGCAAGATATTCGTCTTTCTCCATCGGGCAGTTGATATAATCGGCGTCGCCCTTGTCATAGCGGGAGGCGAGATACGTTTTGGTCTGGTCGATCGATTCCACATCGACAAGCGGCGCCGAAGCGTCAAAAAAGCTCAGGTAGCCGTTGCCGCCGAAAAAGGCGCGGACGTTTTCGGAGAGCGCCCCGTCGGTCAGCGGCCCGGTGGCGACGATGACGCGTCCTTCCGCCGGGATTTCCGCAGCCTGCGCGCAGACGACGGTGATCAGCGGATGCGAACGGACGGCGTCGGTGATATAATCCGAAAAGCGCTGCCGATCGACGGCGACGGCGCCGCCCGCGGCGACGCGCGTATGCGCGACGGCTTCCATGACGATGCTGCCCATTGCGGCAAGCTCTTCTTTCAGAAGGCCGACGGCGTTGGTGTGGGAGCCGCTGCGCAGGGAGTTGGAGCAGCACAGCTCCGCAAACCCGTCATACCGGTGTGCCGGTGTGCGTGCGGCCGGTTTCTGCTCGATCAGCGTGACGGGGACGCCGCGGCGGGCGCATTGCAGGGCGGCTTCACACCCGGCAAGCCCCGCGCCGAGAATGGTGATGCCGCTCATAGGTTCTCACCATCTGGTGCGCCGCTTTCCGTCTGCTTGGCCTTTCCGCGCGGCTTGTATTCGCGCTCATATCCGCAGCCCGGCATTGGGCAGTAGATTTTCTTTTCTTCCCGCGTATAGCGGCGGAAGAGCGGCTTGCCGCACTGCGGACAAAGCTCAGCCAGCGGTTTGTCCCACGTCATAAAGGTGCAGGTCGGGCTCTTTTCGCAGGCGTAGTATTTGTTGCCGTTTTTCGACTTCCGTTCCATGACCTTGCCGCCGCAGAGCGGGCAGATGCCCGGCGTTTCCTGCGCCAGCGGCTTTGTAAACTTGCAGTCCGGATATCCGGGGCAGGCGAGGAACTTGCCGAACCGACCGGACTTGATGACCATGTTGCGGCCGCAGTTTTCGCAGATAACGTCGGTGACCGGATCCGGCACCTTCATATCGACGCCTTCGAGATCCTTTTCCGCCTGTGCCAGCTCCTGCGAGAAACCGGCGTAAAAATCGCGGATGACCCCGCGCCACTGCGTTTTGCCCGCTTCGACTTCATCCAGCTCTTCTTCCATGTGCGCCGTGAAGCCGATGTCCATGATGTCGGAGAATTTGTCGACCATCAGCCCGGTGACGACTTCGCCGAGCTGCGTCGGATAGAGCGATTTGCCGTCCCGCGCGACGTATTCGCGGTCGGTGATCGTCGAAATCGTCGGGGAATAGGTGGAAGGACGGCCGATGTTTTTTTCTTCCATCGTGCGGATCAGCGACGCCTCGGTGTAGCGCGGCGGCGGCTGCGTGAATTTCTGCGACGGCGTGACCGATTTCTTCAGCAGCGCTTCGCCTTCGGAAAGCGGCGGCAGCGCGCCGTCCGCGTCTTCGGCGTGCGCATCTTCCACGGTATCCTCATACAGCGCGGTGAACCCGGCGAACTTCAGCGTCTTGCCGTTGGCGCGGAAGAGCGAATCGTTGACGCCGATGTCAAGCGCCACGGTGTCATAGACGGCGGAGCTCATCTGGCAGGCGATGAACCGTTCCCAGATCAGCTTGTAGAGCTTCCAGTGGTCGGGTGAAAGATCCTGCTTGACCGCTTCCGGCGTCAGATCCACCTGCGTCGGACGGATGGCTTCATGCGCGTCCTGCGCGTTTTTGTTCGTTTTGAAGACGCGCTTGGCGGCCGGGAGATAGTCCCTGCCGAAGCGCTCTTCGATATATACGCGCGCTGCGTCTGTGATTTCTTCCGACAGGCGCAGAGAGTCGGTACGCATATAGGTGATCAGACCGGTCAGCCCGTGGCCGGTGATGTTCTGACCTTCATAGAGATCCTGCGCGAGCTTCATCGTTTTCTTGGAGCCGAAGGAGAAGCGGCGCGAAGCCTCCTGCTGAAGCGTCGATGTGATAAACGGGGGCGACGGATTCTTCAAACGGTCTTTTTTGCGCTGCGCCAGCAGAACCGGCGCTGCGTCTGCCGCGTCGGACAGGACGCGTTCTGCATCCGCCTGCGAATGCAGCTCCGCCTTTTTGCCGGTGGCGACAGAGCCGAAATAGTGCGCGGTGAATTCCCGGTCCGGGTTGGCGGCCGGGGCACAGATCATGTCGATCGTCCAGTATTCCTCCGGTTTGAAGGAGCGGATTTCATTTTCCCGGTCGACGATCAGCTTGGTGACGACGGATTGAACGCGTCCGGCGCTCAATCCCTTTTTGACCTTTTTCCAGAGCAGCGGGCTGAGTTTATAGCCCACGATGCGGTCCAAAACGCGGCGCGCCTGATAGGCGTCCACGAGGTTTAGGTCGACGGTGCGCGTGTTTTTGATCCCGGCGGTAACGGCGTTCTTCGTGATTTCGTTGAACGTCACACTGTTTTTTTCCTTCAGGTCTAGGTTCAAAATCGCGCCCATACGCCAGGAGAGGTCTTCACCGGCGCGGTCCGGGTCGCTTGCGAGTTAAACTTCTCGGGATTTGGCGACCTTTGATTTGATTTCCTTGATGGTTTTATCTTTGCCACGGATGGGGATATACCGCGGCTGAAAGTCGTTGTCTACGTCGACGCCAAGCGTGCTCTTTGGCAGGTCGCGCAGATGTCCCATGGATGCCACGACTTCATAGCCGCGGCCCAGGTATTTGCCGATGCTTTTTGCCTTGGCCGGCGATTCCACAATGACGAGTTTTGCCAACTTTGATCCAACTTTCTTGTTTGCAGATTCGTATCAGACGGAGCATGATGCCATGCCCCTAAGCGAGGGAGAAGATTTTGCCGGGCTGCTGAAGCACCCGGCCTTCCAGTTCCAGCAGTGTCAGCGCCGCAGTCACATCGGCGGCGTCTTCCGGAACGGATTCGATCAGCGTGTCTGCGTGGAGCGCAGAGCGGGCCAGCAGGGCGCAGAGCCGGTCCTCGAGCGTGCGGGTCGTGTCGGCGGCAGCCGACAGCGATTCCGCAGCCGGTGCTTCGGCGGATTCCCGGGGCGTCTGCGGGTGCGGCGTGCGGTTCTGATAGCGGTCATCTGATTCGGACAGCGTCTCCGCAGGTGCGGCAGCCGCGCTGACCAGTTCCGGATACTGCGGCGCGAGTTCGGAGAGAATGTCATCCGCACAGGTGACAAGCCGGGCACCGTCCTGAATCAGGAGATTGGCGCCTTCAGAAGACGGCGCGTCGATGTTGCCGGGGACGACAAAAACGTCGCGCCCCTGTTCTGCGGCGCATGCCGCCGTAATGAGGGAGCCGCTGTGCTTCGGCGCTTCCGGCAGCAGAACGGCGCAGCAGAGACCGCTGATGATGCGGTTCCGAGCCGGAAAATTGGAAGCGATCGGCGGCGTGCCGGGTGGATACTCGCTGAGCAGCAGCCCGGTTTTGGGGATATCGTTGAAGAGCAGGCCGTTTTCCGACGGATAGCAGACATCCAGCCCGCAGCCGAGAACGGCGATGGTCGGTTTCCCGGCTTCCAGCGCCGCCGCATGCGCAGCCGCATCCGTCCCGGCGGCCATGCCGGAAACGATGGTGACGCCGGCAAGCGACAGGGGATAAGCGATTCGTTTGGTGACGCGGTACCCATAAGCGGAAATGTGCCGTGGTCCGACGATGGCCAGCGCAGGCCGGGCAGCCAGCGTTTGCAGCTTGCCGCGGCAGTAGAGGACGGCGGGCGGATCGTCAATGGCGCGCAGAAGCTCCGGGTATGCGGCGTCATTCAATGTGAGAAGATGGTGTCCGAGCCGGGCGCTGTCGTCCAGCACTTTTGCGGCGCGCTTCAGGCTCTTGTCGGAGAGCGCCTGAACGTCCGCCTCGGTGATGCCGGACACCTCGGCCAAATGGGCAGGGGAGGCGTTGTAGATTTCAAGCGGCGAGCCGAGTTCGTCGAGCAGCCGGGCCGCTTTCCGCGGCGAAAGATTCGGCAGCGTAGAAAGCCATACCCAGTGCAGGAGCATTTCCCGTCTCTCCTTTCAATGTGTGCAGGCGCGTGCATCGGTATGCACAGGCCGCTGCTGTGTGCTGTGATAAGCGAGAATCCCGGCGGCAACCGCAACATTCAGCGATTCTGCGCGGCCCGTCATGGGGATGTGAACGCGCCGGTCGCACTGTGCGAGCAGCTCCGGGCTGACGCCGTTCGCTTCGTTGCCCAGAATGATGCACCCGCGCGACAGATCGACGCCGTCCAGCGGAACGCTGTCAGACGAAAGCGTCGAGCCGAACAGGGGCAGACCGTGCGCGCGCACCGCTGCAACAGCGTCTGCCCGCGCGGCGAACGATACGGTCGGGATGCGGAAGCGCGCGCCCATCGCGGAGCGGACGACTTTGGGCGCATACGGATCGACGCATGCACCGGTGAGCCAGACGGCGTCAAACGAAAACGCGTCGGCAATCCGCAGGATGGTTCCGGCGTTGCCGGGGTCGGCGACGCCGTCCAGCAGGAGCAGGCGCTCAACGGAACCGCACGGCTTTGCAGCCGGGATCCGAACGGTGAAAACGACCGACTGCGCAGAAACGACCGACGCGCAGTGTGAAACAATGTCGTCTGCTGCGGCGGTCAAAACCGCGCCGCGGGCCGCGGCGGCGTCCAGCAGCGGCTGCGCAGTCCGCGCCGCATACAAAACATCGCAGATGGCAGCCTCGGAGGCAAGGGCTTCGCCGAGCATGACCTCGCCCTCGCAGAGGTAAAGCCCCTCGGATTCGCGTGCTTTGCGGTCGGCAGCCAGCGCGCGCAGCCGCTTGACGAGCGGGTTCGCGCGGGAAGTGATCCGGTCTTTGGTCATGACTGTTCCTCCGGCGTGCGCGCCGCCAGCAGGCCGGAGACAATGGCGCGGGCGTCCCGGTAAAAATCCGCTTCGGATTTCCGGGAAGAAAACGGCTGCGATTTGAAACAGGCAAACAGCTCGTTTTCCCCGGTCAGCCCAAGCTGCTGAAACAGCGGCAGATCACCCAGCGGGACGGCTGCGGCGCTGCCGCCGAATTCAGCGGCCAGCTCCGCGTTGAAGCGGCCGCTTTCCGGCGTATTGTATTTCTGAAGGTTTTGCTGATCCATCAGGTAAAGCACCATGTCGTCATTCAAAAAAGACGTGACCATGGCGGTGGCGTTGCTCTGCACCGTTTCGTCGTAGACACCGTCTCTCGGGTTTAGAAGGTATTGCAGCACGTTGATGATGATCTGGCCGTCGCCGTTCTGGTCGCCCAAGACGCGGCCGATTTCGACCTTGAGCTCGTTGATGACTTCGCCGTCCAGCGTTTGGGAAACGGCGACGATCACAGTCGCGTCGTTTTTCGGGACGGAGCGGTTCATCGAAAACATCGTGATGACGACGGCAATCACCGCAGCGGCGCCCAAAATATGCCACTTATAGTGATAAATCAGCACTTCCGAGAACCAGCGCCGGAAGCCGAGCTCTTTCAGCGTCCTGCGTTCAGAGTCGCTGCGCATCCGGTCAGGCGAGGGCGATGATCTTGCATTCGATCACGCCGTTGGGGGATTCATAGGAGATGACGTCGCCGAGATGATGGCCGAGCAGGGCGCGGCCGACCGGCGATTCATCGCTGATAAGCATGTTCATGGGGTCGGATTCCTGCGAACCGACAATTTTCAGTTCCTCCGGAAAACCGTCGCCGTAGTCCAGCGTGACGGTGGAGCCGATACTCACTTCGTCGGCCGTGGCGTCGGCTTCGTTGACGATGACATAATTTTTCAGGATCGCTTCGACCTCGGCGATGCGGGCATAGAGCCGGCCCTGGTCGTTGCGGGCTTCATCATATTCGCTGTTTTCAGAAAGGTCGCCGTAGCTGCGGGCTTCTTTGATGGCCTGCGCGACTTCACGTTCACGGTCGCCGCGGAGATAAGCGAGCTCTTCCTGGAGCTGATCATATTTTGCCTGGCTGAGTTTGAAAACCTTGGACATTTCTGCACCTCAATTGATCTTTTTCATCTTGTCATCTGATGACCCGCCAGCGAAAATACTTCCGCCGCCAAACGGGTATCATTATGTATTATAATTCCAAGGTAGAAAACTGTCAAGCGTTTTTTTCTGAATTGGAAGAAAAAAATAGGGAAACCCGCAGGAAGCGGCTTGACAAACGGCAGGGGGTATGATATGCTGAGGCTGGTTTCCCGGCTGAATGAGCCGGATACATCTGAAGATGAAACGGAGGCAATTCCAAATGTCCGCAATGACATCGAAATTCCCGATTGGTTTCTGGAACTATCAACCCATCCGCACGATCACAACAGATGACGTACAGACATGGGCAGACTGTGGCATAACGCTGACCATGTCCCCGAACTATGACCATAACCGTCCGGAAGACAAAGCACACATGCTTGAAATCATGGACGCATGCGCGGCGCGGGGGATTCGGCTGATCGTCTGCGACAGCCGGACCTTCTGGGCCGGCGCCGCAGAAAATCCGGAAGGATACCGCAGCCGGTATCGTGAAGCGCTGGCGGACTTTGGCAGCCATCCGGCAGTCGCCGGCTTTCACATCGGCGACGAACCGTTCAAGGAACAGATGGATGACGTCGCCGCTGCCGTCCGGATTCAGCGGGAAGAAGCGCCCGAGCTGCTGCCGTTCGTCAATCTGCTCCCGACGTGGGACGGCGGCGAAGCCGGATACGCCGGATACAAGAATTATCAGGAATGCCTGAAAGACGTCGAAGAACGTGTGCCTCTGAAGCTGCTCTGCTATGACCGGTATTCGCAGATGAACCCTGAGGAAGCGGGCACAGAGGACTATTTTTCCGATCTGAAACGGTTTGCGGAACTGGCGAAGACGATGGACATTCCGTTCTGGACGACGCTGCTCTGCGTCGGTCATTTTCGCTATCGGGTCCCATCTTATGATGACCTGCGCTGGCAGCTTTCCACAGCCCTGGCATCCGGCTGCCAGGGGATTCTCTGGTTCATGTTTTACCTGCGTACGCCGCATTCCAACTACCGCATGGCGCCCATCAACCAGTTCAACGAGAAGACCGCAACTTACGGCGCGCTGAGCCAGGTTCTGCGGGAATTTCACGCGGCTTATGCGCCGCTCTTTACCCGTTTGACGCTGAAGACCTGCTATCATGTCGGACGGGCATGGGGCGGATATCCGTCCTTTGCAGATGGCTGCGATGAAAACATCCTCCATGCAGAAGCATGGCATGAGATTGACGCCATTATCAGCATCTTCCACGATGAAGAGGGGCGCAAATACGCTGTCATCGTCAACAACACGACGACAAAGAGCGGGCAGCTTGCGCTGACCGTCTGCAAAAAGGCGGGCCGGATGGTTCGCGCAGGTGCGTTCGGCGGCTCCGATGTGTTTTATGCCCACCACGACGAAGGCTGCACCGATCACGGTGAAACGTTCGTCTATACGCCGTGGCTGGCGCCGGGGCAGATGAACGTCTACCGGTTTGACCCGGCGGAATAAGCAGCCCTTTCGGAAAATGAAACGCCTGAACCGCTCTGAGCATTCAGAGCGGTTCAGATATTTTTCTTCCATACGGTCTTGTTTCGTTTGAATTGTCTATTGGAATCCGTGCGGAAAACGTGTAAAATATCATTCAGTTTGAAATGCAGGTCAAACCCACTCCAACGAAAGGAACTGCGCGTCCCGTATGGCGCAGCAAACGCATACACCTATGGAAAACCCAACGGAAAACACAATGGAAAACATCGGCCATACCCCGAGCATCATCGACTTTCACGTTCATATCTTTCCTGAAAAAGTAGCGGCGCGCGCCGTGGCGGCGACCGGCGGCTACTACGGCATTCAGATGCAGCGCGCCGGAACCGTTTCTGACGTGCTGGCGGACGGCGCCGCGATTCATTGCAGCCGTTATCTGGTGCATTCCACGGCGACCCGCCCGGATCAGGTACACTCCGTCAACGATTTCCTCTGCGCCTCTGCGGCGGCGCATCCGGAATTTATCCCGTTCGGCACGCTGCATCCGCACATGGAGGGGCTTGCCGCAGAAGTAGACCGGATGATCGCCAACGGTCTCTGCGGCGTCAAGCTCCATGCGGATTTCCAGGGCTTCCGCCTCGACGACGAAGATGTTTTGTATATGTATGAGATTCTGGAAGGGCGTCTGCCGGTGCTGCTCCACATGGGCGATCTGAACACCGACAACACGACGCCGGAGCGTCTGCTGAACGTCATCCGCCGCTTCCCGAAGCTGGAAGTCATCGGCGCGCACTTCGGCGGCTTCTCCGTCTGGGACCGGGCGGAACGCGTCCTTGCGGGAACCGGCGTCTACGTTGATACGTCGTCTTCGCTGCCGTTCCTGACGCCGGAGCGGGCGACGGAGCTCGTCCATGCCTTCGGCGCAGACCGCTGCCTGTTCGGGACGGATTACCCCATGTGGGATCACAAGGGCGAATACGAACGCTTCAACCGCCTCAATCTGACCGACGCGGAACGGGAAAAAATTCTCCATCAGAACGCAGAAACGCTTCTGCATCTTGACAAATCGGCTGAAAACTGATATCATAGATGAGGCATCATTCCGGCATCAAATTGCCATCATAATTCATTTCGAACCATCTAATTGTGGTTCAGGAGGTCGTTCAAATGTTCTGTAAAAACTGCGGCACCCAAATGGCAGACGACGCTGCATTCTGTCCCAACTGCGGCGCCAGAAACGGCGCGCAGCCCGTTGTTCCTCAGCAGCAGATGCAGCCTGTCGCTGCGAAGCGCCCCAACGGCAAGCTGATTGGCATCATCGCAGGCGGCGTTGCAGCGCTGGCCGTCATCATCGTCGCATGCGTCCTGATTTTCGGCGGCAGCGGCGCATCCTCCAAACCGTTCGACGCACTGACTGACGGTCTGGTCAAAACGCTTAAGTCCGATGGCTTTGATATCTCCGTACGCGCCAACACCGGCGAAAAGATCAAGCTCAACGGCTCCATCGCCCTCAACCACAAGAAGAAAACCGCCAGCTTCGAAGTGACTTACAGCGAAGACGGCGACAAAGAAACGATCCGCTGCTATGAAAACAACATCAACGAAGACGAAGACTACGGCTGGTTTGACGGCAGCGAGGAAATCGAAAACTACTTTGACCAGATCGACAAAATCGTCGACAACAGCGGAGACACGGAGGATCTGTTTGACGCGGTCGATGACGCAGCCGACGGCAACCTGTCCGATGAATTCGGCGGCAAAAAAGCGGCCAAACTGGTTTCCGAGCTGTATGACCGCATCAACGACAGCAAATGGCTGAAAGACAACCTCGACAACTACGAAACGAAGTCCGTCAGCGGCGGCACCCAGTATACGCTGACCATCCAGTCCTTCGACTTCATGATGGATCTGGCTGATATCATCTGCGAACCGCTCGATATCGAAGAAGACGATATCCAGGATATGATCGACGACCTCAACGACTATGACTTTTCGTTCACCGTTTCCTTCACCATCCAGAAGGGCAAGCTGACCGGCATGACGCTGGATGCAGACATCCCCTACCGCGGCAACATGACGATTGAAGTCGAACTGACCAACGTCGGCAATCCGTCGGTCGACGTGAAGACGCTGAAAAAAGACTACGAAAAGGCGGAAGTCTCCAGAGCAGACTGATTTCGGCGCCAAAACAAACCCACACAAAAGCGGCTTGCCCTTTGGGCAGGCCGCTTTTTAACGACTGCGAATCAAAAAAAGAACACCGCACAGCGTGCGGTGTTCTTTTTGCAAGCCGTCAAAGCGGCGGCAAAGCAGTCAGTTTGGCCGATGCGCCCGAAGCGTCGAGCGTCAAAACGGCATAGGTGGCAGAACGCGAATCCGCCGCCAGACGGCGTTTCGCGCTGCCCGGGTTGACAATCAGCCGACCGTCGAGCGATTCGATCCGCGGGACGTGCGTATGCCCGTAGAGGACGATGCCGGCGTTCTGCCGGGCTGCTTCCGCCCGCATGGCGGCATCCGTGAACTTAACGCCGCGCGTGTGCCCGTGCAGCATGAAAATCGTCTGCCCGCCGAGTGAAACGGTCAGTTCCTGCGGCGCGGCGCCGGGCGGATCGCAGTTGCCGCAGACGGCGCGGAACGGAAAATCCGGCCGGTCATGCAGCACATCGCGGATGACGTAGAAGAGATCGCCCGCACAATCGCCCAAATGCAGCACGGCATCCGGCTGAACGGCGGCGAAAGCCATGCGCAGCGCCTGCAAATCCCCGTGCGTGTCGGAGATGACCAGAATGCGCATCGGACTCATTCACCCGGCAGTTTGTCGATGAAGAGCAGACCGATGGTGTTCCGGCCGCAGTGGCTGGTGACGACGCAGCCCGCGTGGGACTGGACGACTTCGTCAAAGTAGTTGGCCGCCAGCGCGGTCTGATAGACCGAGTCGACAATTTCCGGATCGGTATCTTCCGTATAGGTGACGAACGCACGGCGCTTGTCAATCTGGTTGATGTTTTCCAGCAGACCGGAGGCATACTTGACGCCGCAGGCCGTCATGGAACCACGGAATTTGGAGCGGTTCGACATCAAACCGCCGCGAACGGCGATTTCCGGCTTGATGCTGAGCATCTGTGCACCGACTGCCGCCAGCAGCGAGCAGCGTCCGCCCGCCCGCAGATAGTCGAGCTTTTCCAGAATGAAGCTCGCGCGGGTGTAATCCGTCAGCGTTTCCGTCTTGGAAACGACTTCTTCAAAGGGAAGTCCGGCTTCCGCCATTTCAGCGGCGCGCAGCACGAGCAGGCCGATGCCTGTGGAGAGGTTTTTGGAGTCGATGCAGGCGATTTTCGCATCCGGAAATTCTGCTGCGGCCAGCCGGGCGTTGGTCACGGTGCAGGAGAAGCCGAGCGAAATGCCGATGTAGATGAGTTCATCTCCGGCTTCGACAAACGGGCGGAAGACATCCAGATAATCCTGGACGTTTGCCGCCGACGTTTTCGGCGTGGCGCCTGTCTTGCGGAAGTGTTCGTAGATCATCTGCGGCTGGATGTCAACGCGGTCACGGTAGACCTTGTCGCCGAGCATGACATACAGCGGCATGATGGTAATATCATGCTGACGAACCTGTTCAGGGGTCAGGTCGCAGCAGGAGTCGGCGAGAATTTTGATCTTGCCCATGTGTTTCCTCCGATATCAGTTTCAGTGGCAGCAGATTACTTGGTGCCGAAGATACGGTCGCCGGCGTCGCCCAAACCCGGAACGATGTAACCGTGATCGTTCAGACCTTCATCCTGCGCGGCGCAGTAGATGTCCACATCGGGGTGCGCGGCGTGAACGGCGGCGATGCCTTCCGGCGCGGCGATGATGTTCATCAGCGTGATGCTGCGGGCGCCTTCGGCCTTGATGAAGGAGATGGCTGCACTGGCGGAACCGCCGGTGGCGAGCATCGGGTCGAGCACGAAGACTTCGCGTTCACCGATGTCGCTGGGGAGCTTGCAGTAATATTTGACCGGCTGAAGCGTTTCCGGATCGCGGTAGAGGCCGATATGACCGACTTTTGCCGCCGGGATCAGCGTCAGAACGCCGTCAACCATGCCGAGACCGGCGCGGAGGATCGGGACAAGCGCCAGCTTCTTGCCGGCCAGAACCTTGACCGTCGCCGGGGCAACCGGGGTTTCAATGACACGCTCTTCCAGGGGAAGGTTTCTCGTGGCTTCATAAGCCATCAGCGTGGCGATTTCGCTGGCCAGCTCTCTGAATTCTTTGACGCCCGTGTGCTTGTTGCGGATCTTGGAAATTTTGTGCTGAATCAGCGGGTGATCCAGAATCATGACTTTGCCTGTTTTTTGCTCCGACATGGTTTTGCTCCCTTTCTGTTTGCGGCGCAGTGCGCCGGTATTTCATTCGGATATGCGCTGGAAGAGGTATCGCATCAGACGCGCAGCCCGTTGAAATGGGCTGCGGCCTGCTCGGGGGACGAAGCGGTGATCTCTAAGGCGGCTTCTGCCGCATGACGGACGGCAGCGTCAATCAGCGGCCGCTCCTCGGCGGTAAAACGCCCGAGAACGTAATCGACGACGGGGTACTCCGGCGTCTGCGGCCGGCCGATGCCGATCTTGACGCGTGGAAACGCGTCGGTTCCCAGCTGGTAGATGATGCTTTTCAGACCGTTGTGTCCGCCTGCGCTGCCTTTTGCGCGCACACGGATTTTGCCGCAGGGAAGCTCCAAATCGTCGCAGACAACGATCAGCCGCTCCGGCGGCAGCTTGAACCACGCCAGCGCTTCGCGCGCGCTTTCACCGCTGGCGTTCATAAAGGTCTGCGGCTTGAGCAGGATGATTTTCTGCCCGGCGTGTTCCAGTTCGCCGTAGATGCCTTTGAATTTCAGGCGTGTGACAGAGATGTGCTGATCGGCGGCAATCCGGTCGGCTGTCATGAATCCGGCGTTGTGGCGCGTGCCGTCATATTCACGGCCGGGGTTGCCAAGGCAGCAGATGCAGAAGGCCGCGGGACCGCTTGGCGCAGCTCCGGTGCGGCGGGAAAGGATACCGTCAAAAATCGACATGTGTCAGTACGCTCCGTCAGCTTGTCTGAATGGGGGTGATTTCTTCTAACTAAATAATATACCATAAAAACAGGAGCATGTCAAGGAAAATCGTCGGAAACCATCGAATTTTGTCGGAGCAGACGCATACAAAACGGTCCGGCGCCAATTTTTGCAGCGCCGGACCGCTTTGAATGCCTAAACGATGACCGAGATGATGCTGTCCACCAGCTCGCCGATGCTGCGGGCTGCCTTGTCGGCGCTTTTGCGCATATGCATGCAGCGCCGCTTCGGCTTCGGCATCAGAACGATCCCGGTGACGGCGCCGGTTACAAGACCGACGGCCATTCCCTTGATAAACGACATAGTCTCATTCCGTCTCTCTTCGTTTTTTTCAAAGCCTGACGGCTTCAAAAAGTAGTATGATCCAAAGCGACTTTCTTCAAACAGGTATTTTTTGCCGTCAAATCAGCTGAAAAAGGCGGCAGACCGCGTTGACTGCGGCGCAGAGCAGCAGTCCGAAAACGGTCGGCAGCAGGGCGGAAAGCGCCGTCCATTTGGCGCGTCCGGTTTCATGGGCAATGGTCAAGAGCGTGGTGCCGCACGGAAAATGAAACAGCGTAAACAGCAGCACGCAGATCAGCGTGACGGCGTTCCATCCGTTTGCCGTCAGAATGCCGTGCAGCTCTGCCAGCGAGCCATATGCCGTCATGCTGGTTCCGGCCTGGTAGATCATCAGGAGAATGGGCAGAAAAATCTCGTTGGCCGGGAGCGCCAGCAGAAAGGCGAGCAGAATCGCGCCGTCAAACCCGAACCATGCGGCAAACGGCGTGAGTGCATCCGCCAGCCGGGTGACCAGGCTGACGCCGCCGGATGTGCAGTTGGCGAGCAGCCAGAGCAGGAGTCCGGCTGGTGCTGCGACGGAAACCGCACGCCCAAGGACGAAAAGCGTCCGGGAACAGACGGAACGGACGATGACGCGGCCGATCTGCGGGCGGCGGTAAGGCGGCAGCTCCAGGACGAACCGCGAGGGTTCTCCGCGCAGAAGCGTCTGGGCGAGCAGTTTTGAGGTGGCCAGCGTCGCCAAAACGGCCAGCGCAAACATACCGGTGAGCAGCACCGCGGCGCCTGCGGATTGTCCGCAGGCGGCACCGGCGGTCAGCAGCGAACCCAGCGCAATCAGCGTCGGAAAACGGCCGTTGCAGGGCATGAAGGCATTCGTCAGCACGGCGATCAGCCGTTCCCGCGGGGAGTCGATGATCCGGCAGCCGACAACGCCACAGGCGTTGCAGCCAAGCCCCATGCACATGGTGAGTGCCTGTTTGCCGTGGGCGCCGGCTTTGCAGAATCCGTGATCCAGATTAAACGCAATGCGCGGCAGCAGCCCAGCATCCTCCAGCAGCGTAAACAGCGGGAAAAAGATGGCCATCGGCGGCAGCATCACGGAGACAACCCAGGCGACGGTGCGGTACATCCCGGCGATCAGCAGACCGGATAAAAAGGGTGAAACGCCCGCTTGTGCTGCCCACGCCGTCAGGCGGTCTTCCAGCGAAAACAGCGCCTCTGAGAGCAGCGCCGACGGAAGATTGGCTCCGGCGACGGTCAGCCACAAAACGGCGCTCAGCATCAGCAGCATGAACGGAATGCCGAACGCCCGGGACGTCAGCAGACGGTCAAACCGTTCACCGGTTCGGCGGTCTCGCGCCTGCTTGCGCGAAACCGCGAGACGACAGAGTCGGGCCGCTTCCGTCACTGCGGCACGGGTTGTATGGGCGATGACGTCCGCACCGGTCGAAATGCCTGCGGCAGACAGGTCCCGGCGGGCCTCCGTCAGCGCCGCGGCAAGCGCAGGTGTCGTTTCCGGATCGACTCCGCAGCGTTCCCGGAACGCTTCCTTCAGAACGGCGTCATCCTCCAGCAGCTTGAGCGCAATCCAGCGCGGCGACGGCCCCGAACCGGTCATGACAGCTTCGATCACCGGCGTCAGACAAGCCAGCGCATGCTCTACTGCGGGTTCATAAGCAATCTGCATCGGTGCTGCGGCTGCTTCACCGGAGCAGACCGCGTCGATGGCAGACGTCAGCGCCCGCAGCCCTTTGCCGCTCCGCGCCGCGGCGGCGGCGACGGGGATTCCCAGTGCGCTGCTCAGCGCATGACAATCGACAGCAAGCCCCTTCTTTTCGGCTTCATCAATCAGATTGACGCAGAGCACAGCCCGGCAGCCCGTTTCCAGCGTTTGCAGACAGAGAATCAGGCTGCGCTCCAGACAGGTCGCATCTGCGACGATGACGGCGGCATCCGAGCCGCCGAAGCAGATGGCGTCCCGTGCGATTTCCTCTTCGGCGGAAGCCGGCAGCAGCGAATAAGTGCCGGGCAGATCGGTCATCCGGACGGTATGACCGGTTTCCCGGCAGACAAACCGTCCGCAGGCATTTTCAACGGTTTTCCCCGGCCAGTTGCCGGTGTGCTGGTGCATCCCGGTCAGCGCGTTGAAGACCGTGCTTTTGCCGACGTTCGGGTTTCCGGCAAGGCAGACCGTAAAAGCGCCGGACGCAGACGCCGGCGGTTGTGTATTTCGTTTCATGTCTTTGAAACGGCTACCCGGCCGGGCAGACGCGAATGGCGTGTGCATCCGCGTTCCGCAGCGCAATGACCGCGCCGCGAAAGCGGTAAGCCCGCGGGTCGCCGGATGGGCTCAGCAGCACCGGCTCGATTTCCGTCCCGTCGATCAGGCCGAGATCCAGAAGCCGGCGCAGATCCGCTCCGGGCGCACAGACCGCGCAAACGATGGCGCGGCAGCCAAGCGGAAGCCGGTCCAATGTCGTTTCACCCATTTGTTTTCCCTCCATCCATCGATTCGGGAGGCGCAGAGCCCCCTGTTTCAGTATATGGTTCGCCGCACCATTTGACATTGCGCTGCTTTTTCGGTATACTATTGCTGAAGATCCGCATCTCAGACAGGCGGGATCCAAATGCAATCGGAAAGGCGGAAGAGGGCGAATGAGCCAACAGATCAAACAGGCTAAAATTGCTGTGCCCGGCAGCTGCAACGTCGATTTGACGGTGTTTACGAAGGTCGTGCCCCGCGGCGGCGAAACGGTGCTCGGCAGCGAATTTCAGATGAATATCGGCGGCAAAGGGACGAATCAGGCGACGGCGGCACGCCGCGCCGGGGCGGCTGTCGCCATGATCACGCGCATCGGCGGCGATTCGCTCGGCGAATTTGCGCAGGCGCATTTCCGCCGGGAAGGGATCGACACCGCCTATGTGACCGTCACGCCGGACACATCCACCGGTACGGCGACGATCATCGTCGATGAAACCACCGCGCAGAACCGGATCATCGTCGCATCCGGCGCCAACGCAGACATCACACCGGCGGATATGCAGGCGGCGAAAACGGTGATCGAACAGGCCGACGCCGTCCTGCTGCAATCGGAAATCGATCCGGCAGCCGCTCTGGCGGCGGCGAAGCTGGCCAGACAGGCCGGAAAGCGCTGCATTTTGAACCCGGCGCCCGCCAGAGAACTGCCGGCGGAGCTGATCGCCTGCGCCGACTGCTTCACGCCGAATGAAACGGAAGCCGAGTTTTATACGGGGATCGCCATCCGGACGGAATCGGACGCATTTGCAGCCGGAAAACGGCTGCTGGCGCTCGACGCGGACTGCGCCGTTATCACGCTCGGCGAAAACGGCGCGGCCATCATCACCAACGCGCTGCAAATGCGCGTCCCGGCGCCAAAGGTCAAGCCGGTCGATACAACCGGCGCAGGAGACTGCTTCAACGGCGTGCTGGCCGTTGCGCTTGCCGAAGGGCTCGACATCGAAACGGCCGTGCGGCGTGCGTGTGCGGCGGCATCCTGCTCCGTTATGCGGAAGGGCGCGGCTGTTTCCTCTCCGGAGCGGGCGGAAATCGACCGGATGTATGCCGCGGCTTACGGCGCTTGAAAAAGAAATCCCAAAAACGGCGGAGGAATCAAATTCCTCCGCCGTTTTGACGTTTGGTGAACGCGGTTATGAAAGACGCCAGCGCGTCCAGAGAATCGACGGTTTTTCATCGGCTGCACACGCCTGATAATAGACCGTCAGCAGGTCGCCGCCCGGCAGCTCCACCGTCGCAGGATAGCCGAGATCCCCATAGGGCGCATCGTCGCGCAGGATGTATTCCGCCGCCCAAGTGCGCCCGCCGTCATAACTGACGGCCGCCCGTTCGCCAAAGGGTTCGGTGCGCCGGCCGAACGAGCAGATCAGCGCGCCTGAGGAATGCAGCATTAGGTGCGGCGGAGAGCCGCAGAATCCGGTCTCTTCCAGCGGCGTCCAGGTGCGTCCGCCGTCTGTCGAGCGGGTTGTGCGGAAGGAGAACGGCTTTTCTGTCCGGATGGCGCAGAAAATCGAACCGTCCGGCAGCTCGATGGCATGCGGTTCGTGGAACAGGTCGTTCGGTTCGCCCTCCGGGAAGGCGATGCGGGCGAGGCGCTGCCAGGTCAGCCCTTCGTCGCGGCTTTCATAGGCGGCGACGATGCCGTCCGGTTCTTCGGCAGCATACATCTGCTTGCCGACGTAGAGCAGGCGGCCGTCCGACAGACGCGTCGGCCCGTGTGGGGAAGAGACAGGGATGCGGATCGTCTCACCCCATGTCATGCCGCCGTCATAGGAATGGCGGATGAAGGATCCACCCAGTTCCGGCCGGTCACGGTAGGCCTCCCATGCGGCAAGCGCGCCGAGGACAACCGGCGCTTCCCGGACGGACGCATCGTTTTTGATCCCGGCGGCAAAGCGGTCGAGATAAACGTGCGCCGGGTGGACAAACCAGGTGACCATTAGGTGCTGACCGCCGAGTGACAGAATCCCGGCGTCACGGTCGTCGAGTGCCGTGTCGTTGACGACGATCGGCGCAGACCAGGTTTTGCCGTCGTCACGGCTCTGAAAGAGCAGCGTTTTGCCGAACGGACAGATATGAAGACAGCGATAGCCGGAACAGACGACGGAGAGCGTGCCGGTTTCATCCCGGCAAACGCTCGGCCAGCCGTGGCAGGTGAACATTCCGGCTTTCATCCGGCTGACGATGCCGGACGTGCAGACAGGACGTTTTTCGGTCATATCAAATTCCTCCGATTTTGTAAGAAACTGTGCGCAAGCGGAACGGCGCAGCGAATGCGGTTGACAAAATACGATGGTTTGCGGTACAATAATACGCAAAGAACCTGTCAGGCGCGCCGCGGCACGATCTCCAGCCAGTACCCATCCGGGTCTTCGACGAAATAAATGCCCATCGGTTTGTTTTCAAAACAGATGCACCCCATCTGCTCGTGGCGCGCGTGTGACGATGCGAAGTCGTCGGTTTCAAAGGCGAGATGAAACTCGTTGTCGCCGAGGTCGTAGCCGGGTTTTTCCCAGTCGCGGAGCCAGGTCAGCTCCAGCTGAAAGCCGGATGCCCCATCCGTGAGGAAAACGATGATAAAGCTGCCGTCCTCCGCCTGGATCCGCCGCGACTCGGTCAGACCGAGCGCGTCCCGGTAAAATTGCAGAGACGCTTCCAGATCGACGACGTTCCAGTTGACGTGTGCAAACGTATGCATGAGATGCCGCCTGCCCTTCTTTACAAGATAGGCCTATTATATCATACCGCCGCAGGCTTCGCAAGAGACAAGAAAGCGAGGAAATCAGATGAAACAGGAAACGACATATGAAAAAGCCCGCCGCTGCGCAGCGGCCATCCGGCAGAAGACCGATTTTGTACCCAAAGCGGCGCTCATTCTGGGTTCGGGGCTCGGCGGATTTGCCGACAGCCTTGAAAAAGCTGCCGTGATCGATTACAGCGAACTGGAAGGCTTCCCGATCTCTACGGTCGAAGGCCATCAGGGCCGGTTCATCTTTGCCGACGTCGCCGGGATGCCGACCGTCATCATGCAGGGGCGCGTGCATTATTACGAGGGCTATTCCATGCAGGACGTCTGCCTGCCGGTTCGCGTCATGGGGCTGCTCGGCGCGGAAAACCTGCTGCTCACCAACGCTTCCGGCGGCATCAACCCTGCGTTTGACGTCGGCGATTTCATGCTGATTACCGGGCAGATTTCGCTCTTTGTGCCGTCGCCGCTGATCGGGACAAACGATGCGTCGTTCGGCCCGCGCTTCCCGGATATGAGCCATATCTACGATCCGGCGCTGAATGCGCTGGTGCGTGAAGCGGCCGCGAAACATCAGATTTTGCTGCGGGAGGGGACGTATGTCCAGCTCACCGGTCCGCAGTATGAATCGCCCAACGAAATCCGTGCACTGGGCATTTTGGGTGCGGACGCCGTCGGCATGAGCACGGCGGTCGAAGCGATTGCCGCCAACCATATGGGTATGCACGTCTGCGGCATCAGCTGCATCACCAACAAAGCGGCAGGGCTGGCGAAAAAACCGCTCTCCCATCAGGAAGTCAAAGAGACCGCAGACCGGCGCGCCGCGTCGTTTACGGCGCTTGTCACCGATACGCTGGCGGCGATGACCGCGGAAAAGAGGCAGAACGCATGAATTACCGGGCAGAAACATCTTCCCTCAAGCGGGTTGCACTGGTCACGGGGTCTTCCCGCGGGATCGGACGCGCCATCGCCGAGCATCTGGCGCGGGCGGGCTATGCCGTCTGCATCAACTATCTGGAGCGGCGCGACAAGGCGGAAGAGCTGGCTGCGCTGCTGACGGGGCAGGGCTGCGAAGCCATCGCCGTTCAGGCGGATGTCGCGGACCGCGGCGCGGTCAACGCCATGGTGGAACGCTGCACCCGCGAACTGGGGCCGGTCACGCTGCTCGTCAACAACGCCGGGGTGGCGGGTCAGGCGCTGTTTCAGGACGTGACGGACGAGCTGTGGAACCGCTATTTTGCCGTCAATCTGAACGGCGCGCGCCATACGATTCAGGCCGTTCTGCCGCAGATGCTGCATGAAAAATCCGGCTGCATCATCAACGTTTCCTCCATCTGGGGACAGCATGGCGCATCCTGCGAGGTCACCTATTCCTGCACGAAGCACGCGCTGATCGGTCTGACGCGTTCCCTTGCAATGGAGCTGGCGCCGAGCGGCATTCGCGTCAACTGCGTGGCGCCAGGCGTGATTGACACCGATATGGTGCGCGTGCTGGGCGAAGAGACGCTTCATGATCTGGCCAAACAGACGCCGCTTGGGCGTCTGGGCACGCCGCAGGACATCGCAGGCGCCGTCGTTTATCTGGCGTCGGATGCGGCGTCGTTTGTCACGGGGCAGGTGCTCACGGTAGACGGGGGCTTTCTCGCATGAGCCTGGAACGGCTGGATAAGCTCATTGCCTCGATGGGGCGCTTTTCCCGGCGGGAAGTCGGCCAGCTGGTTCGCGCGGGGCGCGTCTGTGTTGACGGTGTCCCGGCACGCAGCCCGGATCTGAAATGCGACCCGGAGACGGCGCAGATCACCGTAGACGGTCTTTCCATCAGCTATACGCGCCACACCGACCTGATGCTGCACAAACCGGCGGGCGTTCTCTCGGCGACGGAAGACGGCCGCGGCAGGACTGTTCTCGATCTGCTGCCGCCGGAGCTGCAAAAGCGCGGACTTTTTCCGGTCGGGCGCCTCGACAAAGACACGGAAGGACTGCTGCTTCTGACCAATGACGGGCCGCTGGCGCACGCGTTGCTCAGCCCGAAACGCCACGTCGATAAAGTGTACTATGCGCGCATTCAGGGCGCGGTCGGCCCGGCAGACGCCGCTGCGTTTGAATCCGGCATGACGCTTGCCGACGGGCTGGAATGTCTGCCCGCCGGTCTGGAACCGCTTGGCCCCGGCGAATGCCTCGTCACGCTGCGGGAGGGCAAATTTCATCAGGTCAAGCGGATGCTGGCCGCGCGCGGCGCACCCGTTTTGTACCTCAAGCGGCTCCGCATGGGGCCGCTGACGCTCGACGATACGCTGCCGGCCGGATCGTTCCGCCCACTGACAGCAGAAGAATCCACCTTGCTGCGCCGTGCAGCCGGTATGATCTGAACGGCGCGGAGATCTCACGAAAAACACCGGCACATCCCAATCAAATGGGATGTGCCGGTGTCTGTTTTGTGCGCTTAATACCGGCTGATGGTGCCGCCGTTCAGAATGGTCTGAACGTTCTCGGAGATCTTGCGCAGGTATGTGATGTTGGCGCAGAAATTCGATGCTTCCGGCATGGCGTCATCGCCGAGGCAGACGATATACTGGCGGCTGGTCGCTTTGTAGAAGCGGACGGTTTCCGTAAAGCCGGAGCGGTACGTCACCTTGAACGAATACGACGGCGTCGATTCAATGGCTTCACCGGCCAGCAGGTTATCATACTGGACGGAGATGATGCTCGTGTAGAGGCGGCGGCCGTTGTCTTCCGACAGCGCCTTGCCGTTCAGGGCGGCGATGAATGTGCCGGAGGAACCGTCATCGCTGGTCGTATCGTCAACGTCAAGCTGGAAGCGGCCTTCCGGCAGATTGAGCTCCACAGAAGTGACGTCTTTGATGCTGTGCAGCCAGACCAGATTGCTCCGCAGATCCATGGCGGTCAGATCGCCGAAGGAAATCTCACCGTATGCAGCGTACACGCTGTCGATGCCGTCCACACGGATGTAGACCATCGAACCGGAAACGCCGAAGTGCAGCGTCGTCTCGGTGCCGTCCCGCATGACGAAGTCGACCGTAATGGCGTGTTCGTCATCGAGGTTGTACATGGCGAGGTCTTTCGGGTTGTTTTCAACGACCTGCATGACCATCAGGGAGCTGAGCTGATCCAAAAAGTCCTCGCTGACGACGGTGTCGCTGACGTATGCCCGATAGGGTTCCGTCATGCGGAAGGTGGTGTAAATGATAACGCCTTCCTCATCCGATTCAAACGATTCATGGCGCTCCAAAACGATCTTTTCGCCGTTCTTGGCGTGCAGGGTGACTGTTTTGATGCTGTCGTAATAGGTGCCGAAGGACGGGATGATGTCCAGCGAGCGGTAGCGGTTCGCCCCATCCAGATAGGTGTTGGCTGTCAGCGTGGAGATCAGGTAAATCGCCGACTGATCCGCGCGTTTGGCATAATAGCCGTCCGACACGGAGTTGTAGCTGCCGATCAAAAGCGTGATCGGGCGGAGCGTCTCATCCTTTTCAGCGAGGGCTTCAAACGGCGTGATGGTCACGCGGATGGCGTTTTCGTCGTCCAGACCGAATTCGGCGAGGTTTTCCGCCTCGTTGTAAACGAGTTCGGACGCTTCCAGCGACATCATGCGGGTAAATGCCTCTTCCATGAGCGACTGGCTGTATGCGTAGCCGTCATAAACGCCGTTGTCCTGGAAGACGTACAGAACGGTTTCATCCGGCTGCGGCACCTTGCCGATGATGTAGCGGTACCCGTCGTTTTTGGAGGCGGGAAATTCGACTTTGACGGCAAACATCGGGTCTGCTTCTCCGGAAATGACGTGGAGGGAATCGGTTTCCTTTTCGTCTTTCGGGATCAGCGCGGAAACGATGAAGTAGGCGGCCGCCAGAACGGCGACAATCACCAGGCAGAGAATCAGGGTTTTGAGTTGCTTTTTCATCAGCGGTTTTTCCTCCTGTACCAGACGACGATGCCAAAGATGATGATGGCTGCCGGAATGACGCAGAGCAGAATCAGAACGACCGTCAGCTGGCTGCCGATGACTTCCAGCTCCGGATCGGTGAACTTCTTGCTCTTGACTTCAACCGTTACGCCGGAATCGTTGAACTCATCCATGACGTTCGTCAGGAAGCGCATATTGCCGAAGCTGTCGCTGTTGACAAGGTCGGAAGAGAACAGATACGGGCTGGAGAGGAACAGGATGTTGGTCGATTTGGTTTCGTTGTTGATGATCTGCGAACGCGTGACATAAATCGCGGTGGAGAAGCTGCCGCTCAGATCGCCGTCCGCGCGTTCAAACGAAGAAATCGTCTCCGAGTCGCTCTTGATTTTGGCGTAGGACTTCGGCGAAGTCTGGAGCAGATCGGTCGACGTCATCAGGCCGGATTCCGTCCAGAGCTGTCTCATGACCTTGGAACGGGGCGCAACGACATATTTGGAGGCGGCAAACCCGGCGGTCAGCGGTGCATCCGTCGAAGAGGTCCAGGCGTAAACGTTGGTATAATCGCTGTAACGGTAATCTGCGTCGCAGACGAGTGCGTCTTCAAATTCAACGCCCCATTCGCGGAACAGAAGCTCCAGGTTGGTGAGCTTCGGCGCATCGGCACCGGTGACGTAGATGAAGCTGCGATAGGAATTCAGATATTTTTCGAGCTTCAGGATTTCCTCTTCCGTATAGTCCGTGGTCGGGCAGCTCAGCACCACGAGGGAAACATCGTCCGGAATTTCTGCGCCGCCTTCGAGCAGGCTCAGCGTCGAAACCGTGTAGTTGGCTTCATAGAGCTGGTTGGCGATGGTCGAGGCGCCGATCTCGCTGTGGCCAGTCAAAACGACGGCCTTCGGCGGGTTTTCGATGTTCATGTAGACGATGGCCGTGGTCAGCTTGCGTTCGATCGAAACGCCGACGGCAGAGGACTGCGAAGAGTCATACCAGTAGTAGAGATCCGACAGGGAGAAGGCGCGGTGCTTTTCACCCTTTTCCACCACGATGGAGCCGTTGCTGATCTTGACGATGTCTTCGTATTTCTTCACGAAGCCGGGGTTGCGGACCGGGTCAACATAGTGAACCTGAACCTTGCCGTCGGAATAAACCTGATACCGGTCGAGGATTTCCGCCATTTCGTTGCCGTAGGTCTGCGCGCGGAAATTGTCTTCGGTCATGAAGACGTAGAGGTTGACCGATTCGTCCAGATTTTTCAGGACGTCGATCGTCTCATCGCTCAGCTCGAACCGTTTTTCACTGGTCATATCGAACTTGAGGCCGTATTTGTCCGTCGCGAAACCAACGAGCACGTTGACAAGGATGATCGCCGTCACGATGAGCAGAGACATAACCGTCGCCAGCGTCCCGTACTTGAGGCGCTGTTTCCGGAGGTTGAAGTTGAAGCGGTGGAGCTTCGCACCGAAGGAACCTTCGGCATGCTGCTTCGGCGCCGGTTTTTTGGTGATGGGCGCGTTTCCTTTTGCTGCGGGCTTTTTCTCAGGTGTCTTGTTCATAAATCCGTCCTCCTGTCCTTAAGCGTAACGCTTCTTGTCGAGCATCCGGATCGTCAGGTAGATAAACACAGCAGAGATGCTGATATAATAAACGATGTCGGAAAGATCAAACAGCCCATAGGTGAAGCTCGAATAGCGGCTGAACACAGACAGCCAGCCGACGACGGTCTTCACGGCGGTGATTTCGATGTTGGAGACGAGCAGGTCCACCAGCCACAGGCCGATCAAAACAGCCCAAGTGACAAGCGCGCTGACGAGCTGGTTCTCCGTCAGGGAGGAGATGAAAAGGCCGATGGCGATAAACGCGCTCGCCGCGAAGAAAATCGCGACATAGTTGCCGAAAATGGCCCACGGCTCAGAAACGCTGTAAAATTTCAGAATGAGCGGGATCATAAACGTGCCGAGCATGGAAAGCACAAATACGCTCAGCGCGGCGAAATACTTGCCGAGAACGATATCCGTCATGCGGATCGGGACGGTAAAGAGCAGCTGATCGGTCTTCAGCTTTTTCTCTTCGCTGAGCAGACGCATCGTCAGGATCGGCGCAAGGAACGCCAGACCGATCAAAAGCAGGTAGAAAATCGGCTTGACGTTGGAGGAGCTTTTTTCAACGTTCATGAAGTAAAAGCAGAGGTTCATGATCAGAATCAGCACGCCGCTGAACACATAGCCGATCGGCGTTGTGTAGAAAGCGCGCAGATCGCGTTTGTAGACTGCAAACATAGAGCTTTATCCTTCCTTCTTTGGCGGCCTATCTGACGGCCGGAGTCCCGTCGTTTTCGGCGGTCAGTTTGATGAAGATGTCTTCCAGCGAGGCAGAGACCGGCGAGAACATCAGCATCGGGTATCCGGCGGCGGCAAGGGCGTTGAAAACGAGCTTGCGGATATCGACCTGCGCCTTCGGTTCCAGGATGAAGTCGCATGCGCCGTTTTCCGGCGAGCCTTCGTAGAGAACGCGTGCCATTTCCGGGATCCGGGACAGAATGGCCTGAATCTTGTCCTGCGGGCCTGCGGCGCGGAGCTGCATTTTGCGGTCCACATCGACGTAGAGGGAGAGATTGGCTGGCGTATCGTTTGCGATGATTTTCCCGTGGTTGATCACGAGGACACGTTCGCAGATGGCCTGCACTTCCGGCAGAATGTGGCTGGAGAGGATGACCGTCCGTTTTTTGCCGAGGTCTTTGATCACGTTGCGGATTTCGATGATCTGAATCGGGTCGAGACCGACGGTCGGCTCGTCGAGGATCAGCACTTCCGGATCACCGATCAGCGCCTGCGCCAGACCGACGCGCTGCTTGTACCCCTTGGAGAGGTTGCGGATCATCCGCTTGTAGACGTTTGTAATGCCAGCCAGCTCGCAGATCTCGGAAATATGCTCCTTCCGATGCTCTTTCACACCCTTCAGGTCACAGATGAAGTCGAGATACTCGTTGACCGCCATGTCCATGTAAAGGGGCGGCTGTTCCGGCAGATAGCCGATGTGCCGTTTTGCGGCGATGGGGTTTTCCAGAATATCGATGCCGTTGATTTTTGCGGAGCCGGACGTTGCGGACAGGTAACCCGTCAGAACGTTCATCGTGGTGGACTTGCCGGCGCCGTTGGGGCCAAGAAAACCGACGAGCTCGCCTTCGTGAATGGAGAAGGAGATGCCGTCAACCGCTTTCTTGTCGCCGTAGTGCTTGACCAAATTGGTAACCTCGATCATAGAAGTTCTGCTTCCTTCCTTTTATTGAGGATGTTGTAGAGGGTATCGGTATGGGTGGCGGGAAGCCTGCCGACGGATCCGGCAGACTCCCCGAATGCGGAGCCCAAAACAAGATACGTTATGTTCATTATAACACATGACATGAAACATGTGTAGCGATTTTGTAAATGAACGAAAAAATCGCTTGCAAAGCCCCGTCAGCAGGGGGCTGAGACGATTTCAGCGATGGCTTTCGCCGAGAGGGAAACCGGAACCGTTTCTCCGGTGACCATGTTTTTCAGCGTGCCGCCGCCGGTTTCCAGTTCGTTTCCGCCGAGAATCAGCAGGTAGCGCGTGTGCAGCTTGTCGGCGTATTTGAGCTGCGCCTTGAGCGACCGGCCGGTCACATCGTGTTCAACAGCGACGCCGGCGCGGCGCAGCGCGAGCACAAGCTGCGCGGTCGTATCCTGCGCGGAAGCGTCCGCCGAAGCCAGGAAGACGTCCGGCCCCGGTGCAGGCGGCAGGGCGATGCCGCTTTCCTGCAAAACGAGCAGGAGGCGCTCCAGCCCGCAGCCGAAGCCCAGACCGGGCAGGGCAGGCCCGCCGAGCGATTCCACCAGCCGGTCATACCGGCCGCCGCCGCAGACGGTCGACTGCGCCCCGATGTTTCCGGCGACGAATTCGAAGACCGTTTTGGTATAATAGTCCAGCCCGCGGACGATGCGCGGATCAACCCGGTAAGGGATGCCAAGCAGATCCAGCTGATGCTGAAGCGATGTGAAATGCGCGGCGCAGTCTTCGCAGAGATAGTCGAGTGTTTTCGGCGCGTTGGCGGCGATTTCGCCGCAGTGCGGCTCCTTGCAGTCGAGCAGGCGGAGCGGGTTGCGTTCGAGCCTGTCCAGACAGAGCTCGCAGAGCTCGCCCCGGTATGCGTTGAAATAGTCGCGCAGCGCAGCATGATACGCCTTGCGGCAGACCGGACAGCCGATGGAGTTGATGGAGACCGTCAGCGTTTCGATGCCCAGCCGGCGCAGGAAGGTGTCCGCCAGCGCGATGACTTCGGCATCGGCTGCGGCGCCGGGCGCACCGAACATTTCAACACCGAACTGATGGTGCTCACGCAGACGGCCGGCCTGCGGCTTTTCATAGCGGAAGTTCGGCGCAATGTAGTAGACCTTGAGCGGAAGCGTTCCGGCATAAAGCCCGTTTTCGATCAGGCTGCGCACGACGGACGCCGTTCCCTCCGGGCGCAGCGTGATGGAACGTCCGCCCTTGTCCTCAAAGGTGTACATCTCTTTCTGAACGATATCCGTGGTATCGCCGACACCGCGCAGGAAAAGCTCGGTGTGTTCAAAGGCGGGGAAACGGATTTCCTGAAAGCCGAAATCCGCTGCGCAGCGGCGCAGAACGCCTTCGAGATACTGCCAGTCATGCGAGGCAGACGGCAAAACGTCTTTGGTTCCTTTTGGAATGCTGATTTTTGGCGTGGGTGACATGAATGACGTCCTTTCTGGATCGAAATCTGATCGAAATCTGATCAAAATCTGATCAATCATCAGGGGTTTGCAAGCGCGCGGTGGTCAAGCGCCCGGCGCAGTTTGGATGTTTCAACCGGGGAGAGCGCGTATTTTTCCGCCAGCCTGGCGCAGACGCTGCGCAGCGTTTCGGCGCTGCCGTGCTTGAGTTCTGCTTCCAGCTCAAAAAATGAAGCCGACGGACAGCCGTTGACAAATCCCTCGTCCAGCGCGAATGCGATTACGGCGCCGGAAACGCAGACCGCCTGCTCGATCCGGCGGAATTCCACCGAAGCAATCGGCGCAATGCCGGGGAGGAGGCCGGACAGCATACCGGATGTTTCGGGCGGCAGCAGCGGCAGCAGACGGGGCAGCCCTTCTGCAAGCGACTCCGCAGCGCATTCATATTCGCCGCGGACTGCAAGCCCCGGCACATCAGATACGACATCCGCAGGGTGCGGATCGGTTTTGACGGTGATTCGGCCGATGCCGTTTTCGGCGCGGAAGCGCAGCGCGCAGTGTGCCGCATGCAGCGCATGATCCGCCGTATCGTAGTAGACGGAACGCATGTCCAGCGTTTCCGCAGGCGCGACGGCCGCGCCCTGAATCAGGTCGTCATTGAAAGCCGAGAGAAGACGCGTCCGGCTTTCACAGGATAGTTTGATTTCGGTTTCGGTCAAGCAGATGCCCTCCTGACGATCAACGGAATATGAGCGGAATCTCATCAAAAAACAAAAGCGAAACGGCTGTTTATTTTTTCAGCAGGCGGACGGCCAGCGCGCCCAGCTCATAGAGAACGGCGGCGGCCAGCGCCGGGACAATGGTCTGCGGGAGTATGCGCAGTGAAAGCTGTTCAAAGCCAAAGAGGCTGTTGAAAGGCTGCCAGCGGGAAAGCCCGTAGGCCGCGGCGCAGACGGCGGCAGCCAGCCAAAGCATCGGGCGGCTGCGGCGGTCCAGCAGAGCGAAAAGCGAATCCCCCCAGACGAAGGCGATGAGTGCCAGCACCACGGCGGATGCCAGCAGCGTCAGAAATGCAGCGGCAGAGGCGGCGGGTTCACCGGCGTTCGTGACCGGCGCAAGCTGACCATACAGCCGTGCGGCATACAGCGCGGCAAAAAGCGCGCCGGCCAGACAGAAGACGTGGAAAAACCGTCCGGCGGAGCGGCGCGGTGCCGGCAGCCGGGGCGATTCTTCCAAAGCGCTCAGGAGCGGGTTCTTTGGTGCGATGGACGGTGCGCCGCGCCGTGCGGAGAGAAAAGCAAACGGCAGCGGCAGCAGATAAGAAAGCAGAACGGCGGCCGGCACGGTCAGCGGGGGCAGCGCGGCGGAAGCCGAAGCCAGCAGCATAAAAAGCGTGGCGGCGATGGGCGCGGCCAGCATGGCGAAAGCGGCCCGCGCGGAAGCGTTGCAGACGTCGCGCACGGTTCGGAAAATCTCAGCCAAATCGGTGATTTTGCATTGTTTTGCTTGGATATCAGCCGGACGGCAACCGTCGGACGCAGGCGAAATGCAGACATCGGCGTGCGCAAACAGCGGATCCTCCGCATCGTCTGAAGCGGCGGCGAGCAGTTCGCCGCGTTCCGCCAGCGCGGCTGTGAATGCCAGCCGGTGTTCACCGTCCATCCCGGCGGCGACGCGGGCGCGTCCAACGGCCCGCGCGAGATTTTCCGGGCGGAAGTTGTCGATGCGCGTACCTGTGAGAACGCGGCCTAAATCATTCGTAATGCCGAGGGCGGATGCCCGGCAGAAAGCGCAGCTTTCATCTTCGCGGCTGACGTAGACGACGCCGACACCGAGCTGACGAAGCGACTGCACAGCCGCTTCCGCCCCTTCAACAGGCGCCGTGCTGTAAATCAGACAGCCAACCAGCGCCGTCCCGCCGGACGCCATGTCGGAGACAAGCGCAATCACCTGACGGCCGGTTTCATAGGCCCGGCGGATGACGGCGCTGACGCGGTTTTGATCGGATGTGTCAATTGAACGCGGCAGGCCGTGGTCCAGAACGTGTGTCGCCTGCGGCAGAAGCGATTCCGGCTTGCCGGCGCGGTAGGAAATGACGGAGCCGTCAGCCATGGTCAGCGACGAAGCGATGACGCCGGTTTCACGGTCAAAAGGCTCAAAAACGGTCGGAACCGGCGCCAAAGCGGAACGGTGTTCCATCGGGGTTGTGCGCATGGCGCGCAGCAGAACGTCCGACAGGCGCTGGCGAAATCCGCAGGCCGCAGCCAAAGAGCCGTCGTCACAGCGGCAAAACCCGAGGACAAGCGGCAGATGCTCGTCAAAATCCAGTTCTGCCGCCGGATGCATGACGCCGTCCGTATAAAACCCGCGCAGTTCGGCGCTCTTGGCGCCGTAAAAAACAGACTGGTCAGCCAGCAGCAGGCGGACACGGGCCAGCTGCGGCAGCGCGAGAAACTGCGCGACGGAGATGTCGCGGCGGCGCAGCGCTTCCGCTGCATTCCATGCGGCAACCGGCGCCGTCAGGGAGACGCCGGAGACAACTGCGGCGCAGAGACAGGCCGCGATGCCTTCCGCCGCAAGCGGCGACGCGGCATGACGGATCCAGAACAGAACGGCGGCAGCGATGCCGAGCAGAATGGGCAAAGCCCGAAGAAACGGGGAGAGAAACAGGGCGTTTGTCCGGTTGGAGCCGAAATAAACGCGGAATTCCAGAGCGAGCAGGGTGCGGCGGCTGATGCCGGTCCGCGCGGCGGCAAGCTGTTCGATCGGCAGTGCGCCTGCACTGCCGGCTGCTGCGGCCAGCACAAAAAGCGCGGCCGAAAGACTGCCGCGCAAAAAAAGCGCCAATGCGGCGGCCGACAGCACCAGCGGCGCCAGCAACCGGCCGAGCCGCATCAGCAGCACGCCTCGGTTCAGAAAATCAAGATCCGCCGACTGTCCGGCGGAAGCAGAGGGATTGGAATCCTCCATGAGAGCAGTCACCACCTGATTGACAGAATTGTACAGAAAAGACGAATTACAGCCCGAAAACAGCCACGTTTTCAACGCCGTTCTGCTGAAATTCAGCCATATAGGCGTCGATTTTTCGGGCGAGCAGATCGCTGTCTGCACCGTCAACGTCTTTATCTTTCAGGTCGCGGCGTGCAAGCTCTTCCGCGAGGATGCCGTAAAAAACCATATCCTCGTAGTCGAGGATGGCCTCGTGAATGCCGCCGTCCACATATTTGGCGGAAGGAACGGATTCAGCGCCTTCCACAAGGGCGTCCAGCCCGCATGACCGGCAGTTGGAGAAGACGGTGCTTTCCACCTCGTCATATTCGCCGATCCGATCGTCTCCGCGGATCGAATTGATGACCCAGTTGCCTGCATAGACGAGGTCCAGCAGCAGGCGAAACTGTCTGTTTGTCAAATGAAGATTCATAATTTGCCTCGATTGACTCGATTGCTCGATGGAATGGTTTGCTGTTCGGCGCGCCCGAATGATCAATAATCGCGCGACAGGGAACAAACGCGCCCCAAAATTTCGCAGCCGGTTCCGTCAATCGGCTGGTAGAGCGGATTTTCCGGCATCAGCCACGTCTGCTGGCCGACCTGCTTGAGCCGCTTGACGGTGGCTTCGCCGTTGATCATGGCGATGACGATTTCGCCGTTGCGCGCCGTGCTCTGGCGGCGTACGATGACCACATCGCCGTCCAGAATCCCGGCGTTGATCATGGAATCACCGCGGACGTTCAGCGCAAAATAATCGCCGTTGTCGTCGGTGTTGTAGCAGAGATAGCCGGTGACTTCTTCAAACGCCAGAATCGGCTGGCCGGCAGTAACCCGGCCGATGACCGGAATGCGGGTGTAGCCCTTGTTGTGCGTCAACGTGATGGTGCGCATTTTGCGGGAATCCTTGCTGATGTATCCGAGCTCCTGCAAACGGTTCAGATATCCGTGGACAGAAGAAGGCGACTGCAGATGGACGCCTTTGCAGATTTCACGGACTGACGGCGGGACGCCGTTCCGGTTGATGGTTGTTTCAACGAATTCGTATACTTCTTTGATTTTGCCCTTGAGCGGTTCCATTGTTTCACCTCAAACATATCGGAAAAGCCGGCCGGCTGCAAAAACAAAAACGGCGCGACATTTTTGACGGAAAAATTCATAATCCATTATACCACAAAGCGCAGAAAGAAACAATGGTTCAGACGTGAAAATCGCGGATGCCTGAATCTTTTTTTCGCGCTATCCGTCTTTTTTCCGGCGGCAGCGGCTCATTCGGAGATAGCAGAAACAGGCGGCCAGCGGAAAGATTGTTCCGGCCAGAACGGAAAGCCGGAAGCCGGACTGTTCAGCCGAGGCGGCAAACCACTGCGGCATCGGGATGCGCTGCGCCGCGTCGGCCAGAATGCCGATCAGCCACGGTCCGGCGGAACCGCCGATGTCGCCCGCGCAGGAGAGAATGGCGAACATCCATGCGCCGGCCATTGGATAACGCTCCCCGGAGAGCACAAGCGTCCCCGGCCACAGCAGACTGGTCGAAAGCCCTGTGAGCCCGCAGGCGGCGATCGCCGCAACGGGCGTATGACAGAAGGCGAGCGTCAGATAACAGCCGGCGGCGATCAGACAGGAGCTGGCCAGCACGCGGCTGAGCCGGAGCTTTGCGCCAAACAGCCCGTACAGGAGCCTCCCAATGCCGAGCATCAGCGCGAAGAAACCCGTTCCGAGCAAATCCCCCGCCAGTTTCGGCAGACCGACGCCGCGTTCCATGAAGGAAGAGGACCACTGCGCCACACATAGTTCGGCGGCGGATCCAAACGCAATGGCCAGCATGGCGGTTCGAAAGTAGGCGTCGGCGAGCAGCGGCCGCATCCGCTGCGTTTTTTCGGCGGGCGGCGGCGGCGCCAGCGGCACACCGGTAAACAAAACGAATGTCAAAACGGGCAGAAAAATCCAGCCGAGCAGGATAAACCGCCAGGCGGTATTGCCGAAAACGGACAGCAGCACGGTTGTGACGGCAACAACCAGCACCTGCCCCCAGGCATAAAACGAGTGCAGGAAGCTCATGGCGGCTCCTTTGGCTTCGGCGGTAATGCGGTCAATGATGGGGCTGAGCGTGATTTCCAGCAGCCCGCCTGCGCCGGAAAAGATCACCGTCGAGCAGAACAGCCCCATGCAGACGTTCCCCGGCAGGATGACCGGGGTCAGGGCATAGCAGCAGAAGCCTGCGGCAACCAAGACGGAAGCGCACAGCACGAACGGACGGCAGCCATGCCGGTCCAAACGGCGGGAAAACAGCAGGTCACAGAGCACCTGCGTGACAAAATTGACAAAAATCAAGGCGCCGAGCATGGTGTAGGAAAGACCATACTGGTCGCGGAGCGGCATGAAGAGCAGCGGGGGCAGACAAACGACGGCCGCCTGCGTCAGGTAGGCACAGCAGCAGGCGGCCATGGTGCGGCGGTATCGGTTCGGAGGCATCAGACATCCTTCCTTTCGGTTCCTGTTTGGATTGGTTTTGATTCATCCTATGCGCCGGTTTCAAAAAAAGCGAAACATTGTCTGGCGCAGACATCAAAAATATGGTATAATATGGTATGGTATAATATGGTATAAGGACAGCGTGCCAAACGGCTGAAACGCACAGGTTCTCCTGAAGAAGGCGAATCACAAACGAGAAAATCGAAAGGATTTGTGTAAGATATGGCAGAAACAAAACCGAAAACCATCATCCTGGATACGGACATTGGGCCGGATTGTGACGATGTCGGCGCACTGCTCATGCTTCTGAAACTGGAAAAGGCGGGTCTGTGCCGGATCGCAGCGATCACGCACTGCACCTCCAACCCGTTTGGATGCGGCTGCATTGACGCCATCTGCCGCGCAGAGGGCCGCAGCGATATGCCGATCGGCACGCTGAAGCGGGACGGCATTCTCTGCGGGTTTGACGACGCCCGTTACAACGAAGTCATCTGCGGGCTGTATGAAAACCGCTTTGCCAACGGCGCGGATGCGCCGGATGCGGTCAAAGTGCTGCGCCGGGCCTTCGCAGAAAACGAGGATATCACGCTGGTGACCATCGGCCCGCTGGGCAACGTCGCCGACTTCCTGAAGAGCGGCCCGGATGAAATCAGCCCGAAAACGGGGCTGGAGCTCGCACGCGAATCGTGCAGCCGCATGGTCTGCATGGGCGGAAACATGGATGGGGACTGCCGCGAATTCAATTTCTTTGTCGAAACAGACGCAACGGCGACCGTTCTTGCACTGTGGCCGACGGAGATTTTCTTCTCGATTTTATCCACCGGCAACGACGTCCAGACCGGCGCGGATATGTCCAGCCGCCTCGGCCGGCTGCACCCGGCTGCACTGGCGTTCGCACTGCACAGCCCGAACGGCCGCAGCAGCTTCGACGAAACCGCCGTTTACTATGCGCTCTTCCCGGAAACCCCGCTCTTTGAAACGAGCCGGGCAGGATGGATGGGCATCCTGGCAAACGGCGCCAACACATGGCGCTTCGCAGAAGACGGCCGTCATTACTATTTTGTCAAGGCCTGCCCGCCGGAGCAGGTCGCGGAAGCGCTGGAGAGCTGGATGTACCGCTGACAGCTGCGTCAAAAATCAAAGATCGATCAATAAAACAAAGAGGTTACTCACATGAAAGACATTCTGACAGCTCCGTTTATGGAGGAAATGCGCAAAACCACGGCGAATATGTACCGGCTTGGCTGGGACGAACGCAACGGCGGCAACATCAGCTATCTGCTGGATACGGATGAAGTCGCGGCGTACCTGGATCTGGATCACGTCATCCGCACCATTCCGATGGGGTTTGACGCTTCCGCCCTGATTGGAAAAATCTTTATCGTCACCGGCACGGGCAAATACTTCAAAAACGTCGATGCAGACCCGGAGACAAACCTGGGGATCGTCCGCATTGCGGCAGACGGCTGCACGGCGGAGCTGCTCTGGGGATTTGCGGACGGCGGCCGCTTTACCTCGGAATTCCCGGCGCATCTAATGAGCCATATGGCGCGCCTGACGGTGGATCCGGCCAACCGCGTGGTGATGCACTGCCACCCGACGTACACGCTCGCCATGAACTATGTGCATGAACTCGACGAAAAGAAATTCACCCATACGCTGTGGGAAATGTGCACCGAATGCATCGTCGTCTTCCCGGACGGCATCGGCGTTCTGCCGTGGATGCTCTGCGGCACCAACACCATCGGCGAAGCCACTGCGAAAAAAATGAAGGAATTCCGCCTGGTCATCTGGGGCATGCACGGGATTTACGGCGCCGGCAAAACCATGGACGAAACGTTTGGTCTGATTGAAACGGTCGAAAAAGCGGCGCAGATTTATATGCTGACGGCGCATTTGCCGCGTCTGAATACGATTCGGGACGATCAGCTCCGCGAATTGGCAAAAGGCTTCAACCTGACATACCGGACAGATTTTCTGAACGATTAGGCAGAACCAAACCAAAAAACAAGCGAACACCGCACCGGTTTCAGCCGGTGCGGCG